>CAXTKL010000027.1:0-28207 GCA_964244825.1 uncultured Aestuariivirga sp. | reverse complement strand
GATGTGGCCCGCAAGGAAACCCAGGGCCTCATCACCAAGAACCGCATGCGCGTGGACGTCAGCGCAGAATTCTTTGTAAAGGTTGGTTCGACGAAAGAGGCTGTGGCTGCTGCTGCGCAGACTCTGAGCCGCCGTACCTTGGATCCTGCTGGTATGCGCGATCTTCTCGAAGGTAAATTTGCCGGCGCACTCCGCACCATGGCCGCGCAAATGACGCTTGAGGATATGCACGAACGCCGCAAGGACTATGCCCAGCTCGTGAAGGAAATGGCGTCCGAAGACCTGGTGCAGAACGGCCTTGATCTTGAAAGTGTGGCCATCGTGGACCTCGACCAGACGCGACTGGAATTCTTTGATCCCTCCAACGCCTTTGACGCCGAGGGTCTGACGCAGCTCACCGAGTCCATCGAAACACGCCGCCGCATGCGCAATGAAATTGAACAGCGCACGCAAGTTGATATCCGCAACCAGAATCTGGATGCGCAACGCAAGGTTCTCGACATCGATCGTGAGGGTGAATACGCGCGGCTTGCGCAAGAGCAGGACATTGAAGTGCGCCGCGCCACACAAAAGACGGAGTTGGTGAAAGAGCGCGCGCTTCGCGACCAGGAGTCAGAGCTCGCCCAACTGGCATCACGCGAGGAAATCGAGAAGTCCCGCCTGTCGCAGGAACGCAGCATCACTGAGGCGCGCATCAAGAACGAGGAAGACACGCAACGCCGTGAAATTGCCCGTCGCCGCGCACTTGAAGAAGTCGAGATGAAGACACGGGAATTGACCGAGCGAGAGCAGATTGCTCTGGGTCTATCACTGGAAAAAGCCCGCATTGATCGTCAAGGCGATGAGAAGGAACTCGAAGTCAAACGCCGCCGTTCGCTTGAATTGGCTGAACTTGAAAAACAAATTGTCATCGCTGCAAAGTCAGTTGAAGTGACAAAAGCTGAAGCTGAAAAGAAGCGCATGGACGTGGTGACAGACCGTGAACTTGAAGCTGGTCGCATTGCGCAAGAGCGGATTGTGGATCAGGCACGGCTTGAACGGGAACGGGCTTTGGAAGCCCTTCAAATTGCCAAACGTCAAGCCTTTGAGGAGGCAGAAATTGCGTCCGGCGAAGAAGTGGAACGGGCGCGTATCACCACCGAGCGTGGACTTGGCGAAGCGCGCATCGTTCGTGATAGCGACCTGCGCAAATTGGCTGTTGAACAAGACAAGCTGATCGAGACCGCCGAACTGCAAAAATCCATCGATCTCGCCAAGAAATCTGCAGAGCGCTCCATGGCCATTGTCGGTGCAGAAACCGCCCGCGCCAAGGCCGTGCAGGCAGAAGAGCAGGCCTTCACGGCGCGTGAACGCGAGATCGCAGAACGCCGCAAGCTGACGGAAATCATCAACACCCAACGCGAAGTGGAACGTGATGCACTGCGCGTCACCTCCAGGGCAGACTCGGAGAAAAAGGCGGCAACCGCTTTTGCCGATGCCAAGAAGATCACGGCCCAAGGCGAAGCTGACTCCGTCAAGATATTGGCCAAGTCTGCGGCTGAACGTTATGAAGTTGACGCCAAGGGCCACAAGCAAATGGCAGATGCAGAGAACGTTCTGTCTGACGGTTCGCGTCAAACCCGCTATCGCCACAAGCTTCTCGACAAGATGGAAGGCATTATTCGCGAAAGTGTGCGACCCATGGAGAACATCGAGGGCATCAAAATTCTGCACGTCGATGGTCTCAACGGCGGCGCGGGCGGCAGCCGCAACGTCACGGATGAAGTCATTGACTCAGCCCTTCGCTATCGGGTCCAGGCTCCAATGATCGATAGCTTGATGAAAGACATCGGCATCGAAGGTGGCAGCCTTGGCCGCATGACGGATGTGCTGCGCGACGCCAAGGACATCGTGAGCCTGACCAAAGACAAGGCAAAACCAGCCAACGGAAAAGCCAAGTCCGCCAGAGCCAAAGACGACGATGATCGGGATGATTGATGGCTGAAGTCTTTGTGTCCAGCGTCATCAACGCGCCTGCTGGAGCCGTCTGGCAGGTCGTCAGAAATTTCAATGGTTTGGCAGATTGGACGCCTTTCGTTGCTGAAAGCCGCATTGAACACAATCTGATGGCCGATCAAGTCGGCTGCATCCGCAATTTCCGCCTGAAAGATGGTGGTCGAATCCGCGAACGGCTGCTGGCGCTCTCGGACTATGATATGTCCTGCACCTATTCCATTCTTGAAAGCCCCATGGGTGTCGAAAACTACATCGCGACCTTGGCGCTCTATCCAATCACGGACGGCAACACCACGCTTGCAACCTGGAAGGCCACATTCGATGCGCCTGAAGACCGTGAGGCGACGCTGGTGCGTGACATCGGTCAGAATGTATTTCAGGCGGCCTTCACCGCGCTGAAGGCACGCTTCGGGCGCTGATGCACCATGGTTGAAGTGCGGCGCTCCACCATCGTCGATGCGCCTGTTGAACTGGTCTGGGCCATGCTGCGTGACTTCAACGGCCATGATTCATGGCACCCCTTGGTGTCTCGCAGCCATATCGAGGACGGCTTGCCCTCCGACAGGATTGGGGCCGTACGCGATTTCCATCTCGCCGATGGGTCCCGTATTCGCGAACAACTGCTTTCCCTCTCGGATGCTGAACACAGTTTTGAATATTGCATCCTCAATGCGCCATTGCCCTTGATGGGCTATATTGCGCGCGTGAAGCTCTTGCCCGTGACGGATGGTGAGCAGACCTACGTGGAGTGGCGCTCCACATTCAGAACGCCTCATGCCCGTGAAAAAGCTTTGGCCAAACTTGTCGCTGAGGATATTTATGAAGCTGGCTTCCGCGCCATAAAGCAGCACCTTAAGGGACACGGCAAGGTCAGAACTCCGCCGATTGCGAAGGCAATTTCGCGGCCAATAACAACATCTGTGACGGGAGACACAGCCAAAGCCATCGTCATGCAGTTTCACGGCGGGCCAGAGGTTCTACAGCTGCAAAACATCCAGGTTCCCAAACCGCAACAGGGTGAAGTCCGCATTCGGCAAAGCTTCATTGGCGTGAACTATATCGATGTCTACACACGTACGGGCTATTTCAATCTCTTATCACCACCCGGCATTCCCGGCATGGAGGCCGTAGGCGTTATCGAAAGCATGGGCTCAGGCGTGTCCGGATTCACCGTCGGTGATCGCGTTGGCTATGCCTGTGTACCACCCGGTGCCTACACAGATTTGAGAGTCATGAAGACTGACTCTTTGGTACAAGTCCCGGACTTCATGAGCGATGAGGTGTTCGCTGCTTCTCTTCTCAAAGGCATCACCGCGAGCTTCCTGTTGCATGATGTCTATGAGCTCAAGGCAGATGAAGTCGTGCTGGTCCATGCCGCAGCAGGTGGGGTTGGCATTCTCCTGGCGCAATGGGCCAAAGCCCTGGGCGCTACCGTGATCGGCACCACATCAAGTGACGAGAAGGCAGAACGCATTCAACATGCGGGCTGCGATCGGGTGATCAATTATTCACGCCAGGATTTTGCCAACGTCGTCATGGATATGACGCGGGGCAAAGGTGTTGATGTTATCTATGATGCCGTGGGCAAAGATACTTTTGAAAACTCCCTGAAGGCCCTGAAACCGCGTGGCACTTTGGTAAGTTTTGGCCAGGCATCGGGCGACATCGGTGCCTATGAGATTGGCAAGCTCAGCTCAAAGTCGGTAACCCTCAGCAGACCAAATTATGCACACTACACAGCAACGCGGGAAGATGTGCTGCGCCATGCCAATCGCTTTTTTTCGGTTGTGAAAAGCCAAGAGGTCGTCGTTGATCCGCCGCGCATTTTTGATTTGCCCAACGCATCAGCTGCCCACCAAGCCATTGAAGGCCGAAGTGGCATTGGCTCCATTATCCTTCGGGCCTGAAAACGTGACCGCATGGCTTGAGTCCTGCCGTTCACGTACCAACCGCAAAGAGATTAAATGAATAGCCTGAGACACAGGTAACAAAACGTACCGGACACATAGGTTACACTTTTTGCTGTTTTTGATGATGGCGGGAGGTGGCGATTCCGTGGAAAGTGAGTTCGGAAATGCATGAGCGTTTGCGTTTCGTAGCCCGCCTTTTGGAGGGCGAAGCGATGACGGATTTATGTGTTGAGTTCGCCATATCGCGCAAGACTGGCGACAGGCCGCACTGTTTTACCTTCTTCACAAAGGCGTGGCAGCAGATGGTGTCTGAAACAACGCGATGGACCCGGACCTTGCCACAGCTCTCCAACACACCGTTTATTCATGACAATGTAAAGTTGGTTGAAGCCAAACTTGGCCGGTTTGTTGAATTGGGCGAGGGCACGCGGATCATTGAGTCCGTGATGGGTGACTATAGTTACACGGACCGTTATGCCGACATCGCCTATTCCACAATTGGAAAGTTTGCGAACATCGCGGCCTTCACGCGGATCAACCCGAGTGAACATCCCTATCACCGGGCGTCGCTGCATCATTTCATGTATCGCTCCAGCTATTACTGGCCAGACGAAAAAGACGAGGCAACTGTGTTTGACTGGCGGCGCTCCCGGCCTGTTCGCCTTGGCCACGACACCTGGATCGGGCATGGTGCAATCATCATGAAGGGTGTGACCATTGGCAATGGTGCGATCATTGGATCAAAGGCCGTGGTGACCAAGGATGTTCCTGCCTATGCTGTTGTGGCAGGCAACCCCGCAAGCCTGATCAAATGGCGGCATCCCAGGGCCATCGCTGAGAGGCTGGAGGCCCTGGCCTGGTGGGACTGGTCGCATGACAGGCTGCGGATGGCGCTACCGGATTTTCGCGCCTTGAGCACCGAGGCATTTCTCGAAAAACATGAAAATCAGGTGCCTGAAAGCGTTGTCATGAAATCGTGATATTCGCTTGGTTTCTGGGGGGCATGGAGCAGTCACCCAAAACTGCGAGACAAGACTGGATGCGCATTCTGGCGCTATCAGCGTGGGATGATCTGAAGGCGGTGACCGTGCATTTGCCTGTCATCAGCCAGACGTTTCTGCGTGCTGCTGAAACCGGCCTTGTGATGCTCAGGGGCCGCATGGGTGGCACAGGTTCTGCCTTCAATATGGGCGAAACCACGGTGACAAGGTGCAGTGTCAAAATTGCAGCTACGATCATTGGCCATGCCTATGTCATGGGTCGCAATCTTGAGCATGCGCGGGTGGCGGCGGTGTGTGATGGGCTTTTGCAAATGCCTGAGCATCATGCCCGGATCGATCAAAACATCATTCAGCCCCTACTGCAAAAGCATGCCAGCAAGACTGAGCAGGCCGCACAAAAGGCTGCAGCGACAAGGGTCGATTTCTTTACTTTGGTGCGCGGTGATGGCTGATTTTCTTTTCGTGCCTGAGGCCGTGGCATCAGCAAATGCCTTCCGCCAGATTCTGGATTGCATGGCTAAGCCTGGTCATGTCAGTGAACTTGAAACCGGCTGGGATGTACCAGCACCGCTTTACCTGACAACGGCAACGCTTTTGTTGACCCTGTGTGATTTTCAATCATCAATCTGGCTGAGTTCTGAGTTTTCACATCACCCGGTTCTTGAGTTTCTGAAATTTCATACGGGCGCTCCCCTTGCCAAAGAGGCTGCTACGTCTGCTTTTGCAGTAGTTTCGGCACAAAGTGGCTTGCCACGATTGTCGGAATTTTCACAAGGCACACATGAATATCCTGATCGTTCAACCACTGTAGTCATTCAGGTCGAAGGGTTTCAGGCTGATGCTGTGGTGTTGTCTGGGCCGGGCTTGAAGCATCCCGCTACATTTGGCGTAGAGCCGCTGGGTGCCAAATTCTGGTCGGAGATGGTGGCCAATCACCAGCAATACCCCCTGGGCGTGGATGTGATCTTTGCCAGTCCCAGCCACATTGCCTGTTGCCCGCGTTCGACCAAAATTGCATTGCGGGAGCCTGGCTGATGTATGTCGCTGTCAAGGGTGGTGAGAAAGCCATTGATGCCGCCCATGCCCTTCTGGCCGAGCAGCGCAGAGGCAACCCGGCCGTGCCATCAATCACGCTCAACCAAATCACCGAGCAGCTTTCCATTGCTGTGGACCGCATCATGAATGAGGGTTCGCTGTATGACCGCGAACTAGCGGCACTCGCCATGAAGCAGGCGCGGGGTGATATGATTGAAGCCATATTCCTGTTGCGTGCGGCCCGCACCACCATGTCGCGCTTCGGCTACAGCAATCCCCTCGACACCACGGCGATGGCACCCATGCGCAGGATTTCCGCAGCCTTCAAGGATTTGCCCGGCGGGCAGATTCTCGGGCCGACCTTTGACTATACCCATCGCATTCTGGATTTTGATGTGGCCGGTGACAATCCTGTAGAGGCAGCGTCACGCGCCGAGAAACCAGCGGCTGGTGCAACACCACATGTTCTGCAGATGTTGGGACAGGATGGCTTGATTGAGCATAGCATTGCAGATGGCCTGGAGCCCGGAGACCTGACACAGGACCCACTGGATTTTCCCGCAACACGCGATCTGCGCCTGCAAAATCTGGCGCGTGGTGATGAGGGCTTTTTACTCGCCCTCGCCTATTCCACCCAGCGGGGCTATGGCCGCACGCATCCGTTCGCGGGTGAAATTCGATTGGGTTACGTTGAGGTCAGTTTTACACCGGAGGAACTCGGATTTGAAATTGTCATCGGTGAAGTGCTGCTCACCGAATGCGAGATGATCAACCAGTTCAAGGGATCAGCCGAAGCGCCACCGCAATTCACGCGCGGCTATGGTCTGGTGTTTGGCCAGTCCGAACGCAAGGCCATGTCCATGGCGTTGGTGGACCGTGCCTTGCGTGCCAGTGAATTTGGCGAGGAACGCGTGGCCCCTGCACAGGACGAAGAGTTTGTGCTGTCACACTCCGATAACGTGCAGGCGACAGGCTTTGTCGAACACCTGAAATTGCCGCATTACGTGGATTTCCAGTCTGAGCTGATCTTGTTGCGCTCGCTGCGTGCCGAAGCTGAAGTGGCGATGAAAGAAGCCGCAGAATGAATGCGACCATCTATAACTTTGCCTATCTGAATGAACAAACCAAACGCATGATCCGCCGTGCCATTTTGAAGGCGGTGGCGGTGCCGGGTTACCAGGTTCCCTTTGCCAGCCGCGAAATGCCCATGCCCTATGGCTGGGGCACGGGCGGGGTGCAGGTGACTGCGGCTCTGCTGACACCGGACGACGTATTGAAAGTCATTGATCAAGGTTCTGACGATACGACGAATGCTGTGAGCATCCGGAAATTTTTCGTGAAGACGGCTGGTGTCAAAACCACTGAGACGACAGAAGTGGCAAGCATCATCCAGACGCGGCATCGCATTCCGGAACAGCCGCTGCATGAGGGCCAGATACTGGTCTTCCAGGTTCCCATTCCAGAACCGTTACGGTTTCTTGAGCCACGCGAAACTGAAACCCGAAAAATGCACGCGCTGGAAGAATATGGCATCATGCATGTGAAACTCTATGAAGACATTTCGCAGTTCGGGCAGATCGCGACATCCTATGATTATCCGGCACTGGTAAACGAGCGCTATGTGTTCGACCCGACGCCCATTCCGAAATTCGACAATCCGAAACTTGACCAGTCGGCGGCGCTACAAGTGTTTGGTGCGGGACGCGAAAAACGTATCTATGCCATACCGCCATATACCAACGTCAAAAGTCTGGACTTTGACGACTATCCATTTGAGGTTCAGAGATGGGACAAGCCTTGTGCCATCTGTGGTTCGACCACCAGCTTCCTCGATGAAATCCTCACCGATGACAAGGGCGGGCGCATGTTCGTGTGTTCCGACACAGACTATTGCAGCCGGAGGCCACCGCTGTGACGCCTCTGCTCTCGGTGCGCAAGCTTACGAAGCTTTATGGTGCCCGCACTGGCTGCATAGATGTGTCGTTTGAATTGAATGCGGGTGAAGTGCTGGCAATTGTAGGCGAGTCGGGTTCTGGAAAGACCACGCTGCTGCGATGCATTTCTGGTCTTTTGCCAGTTTCTTCCGGCGACATCATATATAACATGCGCGACGGTCGTGCCGCCTCACTGGGGGACTTGAGCGAGGCTGAGCGGCGTCTGCTCATGCGCACGGATTGGGGTTTTGTGCATCAGGATTCACGCGACGGTCTGCGCATGGGTGTGTCGGGTGGGGCCAATGTGGGCGAACGCCTGATGGCCGTGGGACACCGGCATTACGGCAACATACGGCAGTCGGCTGTGAACTGGTTGCAGGATGTTGAAATTCCGGTTGATCGCATTGATGACAGTCCCTGGGCCTATTCAGGGGGCATGCGGCAACGCCTGCAGATCGCACGCAATCTGGTGACCTCTCCCCGCCTTGTCTTCATGGATGAGCCGACGGGCGGGCTTGATGTGTCGGTGCAGGCACGTTTGCTCGACTTGTTCCGGGGTCTCGTGCGGAGACTAGGCTTATCGGTTGTCATTGTGACCCATGACCTTGCTGTGGCGCGGCTGTTGTCGTCGCGCATGATCGTGATGCAGGGTGGGCGCATGATCGAAACCGGACTCACCGATCAAATTCTCGAAGACCCGCAAGCCGCCTATACGCAATTGCTGGTGTCTTCGGTGCTGCAGGTGTGATGCCATGACGGCGCTATTGAAGGTGAGTAACCTGAAAAAAGAATTCCTGCTGCACCAGCAGGGCGAAGTGCGTATTTCCGTGTTTGATGGCATCAATTTTGAAATCAATGCCGGGGAAGCTGTGGCGCTGACCGGGCCATCGGGCAAGGGCAAGAGTTCACTCCTGAAGCTGGCCTATGGAACCTATCGCGCGACCAGTGGTGAGATATCGGTCAAACGCCGGAATGATTGGGTGAGCATTGTAAACGCATCTCCCCAGGACATGTTCGCCTTGCGGCGCAATGTGATCGGATATGTCACACAATTCCTGCGCGTCATTCCGAGGGTACCAGCAGAAAACATTGTGGCCGAGCCGTTGATTGATCAAGGCGTTGAGTCGGAACTTGCGATACACAAGGCGCGGGAATTGCTTGATCACCTCAATATTCCGCAACGGCTCTGGCACGTGTCGCCCATGACTTTTTCGGGTGGCGAACAACAGCGCGTCAATATCGCCCGGGGCTTTGCAGCGCATTTTCCAGTGTTGCTGATTGACGAGCCTACAGCCTCACTGGACCGGGCAAGCCGGGACCGGGTGCTCGAACTGATCACTGCGGCGCGCAACAGAGGCAGTGCCATACTTGGGGTTTTTCACGACGAGAGTGAGCGCCACCAAGTGTGCTCGCGCGAAATCACGCTGCAATGACACATAACCGTAATCTGCAGGGTTGAAACTGAAGTGATGCGATTTGCCGTCTATTACTCGCCTCCCCAAATGAGTTTGCTGCATCGGCTTGGCGCGAGTTGGCTAGGCTACGACGCGTTCGACGGCAACCCGCTTGAGCAGCCCGGAAATGGTTTGCTCGCCGGGAAAACTGAGCAACCAGGCCACTATGGTTTGCACGCCACGTTGAAGGCTCCGTTTCATCTCAAACCAGGTGCGACATCTAAAGACCTGCAAGCTGGTGTGATGGCGATTGCGCGTAACACGTCAACAGTCGTGATCCCCAGATTGGTTCTCAGTTCCGCCGACGGCTTTCTCGCCCTGGTGCCCGATCTTCAACATGACGACCTCACCGAACTAGCGGCCGTCTGTGTGCGCAAGCTCGACCATTTGCGCAAAGAGATGGATGCGGCCGAGCGCAACCGCAGACAATCTGGGAACCTCACGCCCAAACACAGGGCATATCTTGATCAATGGGGTTACCCTTATGTGTTTGATGCGTTTCGCTTTCACATCACCCTGACGCGAAAACTCGATGCTGACGAGATGGTCGCTGTCACCGCACTGGCGCGCGAGCACTTTGCCGAGGTGCTTGACCAGCCCCTTCACATTTCAGCGCTGACAACATTCATCGAATCCGAACCGGGAAAGCATTTCCGCGTGGCAGATGTGTTCCCCTTAACGGCAAGTATCATGGCGGCCTATGCATGAGTGAAACCATTCTCAACAATTGCAAACTGGTTCTGCATGATGAAGTCGTGCACGGCAGCCTGTTGCTGCGCGACGGCAAGATCGCGCAGATTGATACGGTATCAGACAGTGCTTCAGCCGATGACCTTGACGGCGACTATCTTGTTCCCGGTCTTGTCGAGTTGCACACTGATCACCTCGAAGGGCATTTTCACCCACGGCCAGGTGTGAACTGGCCAGCAATATCGGCAGTCATTGCCCATGATGCACAAATTGCGGCGTCCGGAATCACCACAGTGTTTGATGCCCTGCGTGCGGGCACCTTTGATCCGGAAGACGCGTCCGGCCGCGAAGGTGAAAACCTGGCGCGTGCCATTACGGCAGCCCAGGACGCCGGCCAGTTGCGCGCTGAACACTTCATTCACATTCGCTGCGAGTTGCCCTGCGAGGACATGGTGGAGGCCGCAGAGCGCACCTCCGCCGCTCTGACGCCCAAGCTCATTTCAATCATGGACCATACGCCGGGCGCTCGGCAATTCACCTCGCTGGATAAATTTCGCGAATATTACCTCGGCAAGAAACTGATCCTGCCTGAAAAAATAGAAGGCTATATCGCTGAACGCATTGAAATGCAGGTCAAGCATGCGGCGCGCAATAAGACCATGATCCTTGAGCTCGCGCGTTCACTCGGCGTTCGGCTGGCCAGCCACGATGATGCGACGGTGGCGCATGTCGAAGAAGCGTTGCAAGACGATGTGGTGATTGCGGAATTTCCGACCACGGCTGAATCAGCGCGCGCCGCCCATGAGGGTGGACTGGCGGTATTGATGGGTGCGCCGAATGTTGTGCGCGGCGGATCACATTCCGGAAATATCTCGGCCACAGATATCGCAGCCAGTGGTCACCTTGATATTCTGTCGTCTGACTATGTACCAACAAGCCTGCTGAATGCAGTATTCACGCTGCCAAAACAAGTGCCGTCTCTGTCACTGCCAGCGGCCTTGCGGACGGTTTCGATCAATCCGGCCAGAGCTGCGGGGCTTGAGGACCGTGGCTCGATTGCTATCGGGCTTCGGGCTGATCTTGTGCAAGTGCGGGTAACCAATGGTTTGCCGGTGGTGAGGCGCGTGTGGACCAATGGCCACCGCGTTATGTGATGCCTGTGAATACGGGCTGGCTTGTTCTGGTTGTTGGGCCCAGTGGCGCGGGTAAGGACAGTGTCTTGCGGGGTGCAGCAACTGCACTTTCAGATGATTCCCGCTTTGTGTTTCCGCGCCGTGTGGTGACACGCCTCGCAGATGTGAATGCAGAAGATCATGACAGCATATCGGAGGCTGCGTTTTCCGAAGCTGAAGAAGCGGGTGCCTTTATGCTGTCTTGGCGGGCCCACGGAAATTCTTATGGAATTCCCGCCGCTGTCGAGCAAGACTTGGCAGCAGGAAAAATTGCGTCCATTAATGTGTCGCGTCATGTGTTGGCACATGCCGTGAAACAAATCCCCAATGTTCTCATCGTGAATATTACTGCAGACGCCGAAATTCGTAAATCTCGCATCCTGTTGAGGGGGCGCGAGCAATCAGAAGACGCTTCTGCCCGCGTGCAACGGGAGACGCCAGCATTTCCCACAGACGCCCTTGTCTTGCAGATTGAAAACAACGGCACTCTTGAGTTCGCTCTGGACAGTTTCGTATCCGCGCTGAAAAACCTGTAATCAGTGTTCAGTATTCTTGCGTCCAGCAACAGCAAGGCGCAGACGTGACGACGCATAGTCAATGACGGCGACTGTCAGCAGTATCATGATCACGATGTAAGACACCTGCTGCCACTCCACGGTACGGATTTGCTCATAGAGATGCAGGCCAATGCCACCGGCACCCACAATTCCGATGATCGTGGCGGAGCGCGTGTTAGACTCGAAATAATAAAGTACCTGCCCCAGCATGACAGGAAGAACTTCAGGAATGAGGCCAAAGCGCAGTTCATGCAAGCGGCTGCCTCCCGTTGATCTGATGCCTTCGGCGCCTCTGCCGCTTGCGCCTTCGATGGTTTCAGCAAAGAGTTTTCCAAAGGCACCGATGTCAGAAGATGCAATTGCCAGCACACCCGCAAACGGGCCGAGACCCACAACATTGATCCAGATCAAGGCCCAGACCAGCACGTCGACGCTGCGCAGAATATCCATTGACCGCCGCAAACTGAAGCGGAAGATCCAGGTGGGTATGACATTGGCTGCCGCGACTATGCCAAGTGGAAAGGCGATTGCAGCACCCAGCAGCGTTCCCAGCAGCGATATGGCAAGTGTTTCACCCAGGGCGCGAAAATAAAGTGAAGTCTGCGAACCTGCATCGGGCGGCATCATCAACCAGGCAAATAAACCGAGTTGCTTGATACCGGTAATCACCCGGCCAAAATCCAATTGCAGCCACCAGCCGGAAAATACGATCAGCGCCATCAAGGCGGCAATAATGGCAGCTGCGAAAATCCGTGCCAACGGCGACGGGTTCATGATGTCAGGATAACGTTGCGTGATGGCCGCGACGTCGGGCTTGGCCCAGTTTTGCTTCACGTCATTCATCTGCAACCGCCACACCCACCAGACGCCGCAAACGTGATGTTAAAAGATCAATCAGGAAGACAGTGACAATTATGATCACCAGAATGGCGCTGATATCGGAATAATAAAACCGCCTGATCGCCAGCAGAAACTCGTCACCAATGCCACCGGCCCCGACAAAGCCCATTACCGTTGCACCGCGCACATTCATTTCAAACCGGAGCAAGCCATAGGACAGGAAATTTGCGATGACTTGTGGCAACACGGCAAAGCGCACGGTCTGCACCATGTCGGCGCCGGATGCACGCAGACCTTCAACAGGTTTCATGTCGATATTCTCAACGACCTCCGAGAATTGCTTGCCCAATGCGCCCAAGGTGTGAATGATGATGGCCAGAACGCCCGGCAGTGGACCCACACCAAAAGCCACCACAAAAATCAGCGCGAATACAATGTCCGGCACGGTGCGGCAAAATTCAAGCAGCCGGCGTGCGGCAAAGCAAAGGGGTGCGTTGGTGTTGATGTTGGATGCCGTGAAAAAGCAGAGAACAAAGGCGCCCGCAGCGCCAGTGATGGTGCCCATGTAACTGATGAGCAAAGTCTCGACCATCAGGCGGAGCCATTTTTTCAGACCCCAGAACCATTCCACCGGATCAGTCCAGACCCGGGCACCGGAATCGAGTTTGCTGATACGGTCAAAATAACTGGTAAAGCCACCAATTTTTTCGATGAATACGCCGGGGCGCACTTCGGCCATCCAGCATGAGACAGCGATGGCGAGGAGAAGCAGGAGTCCAAAGACAAACCTGTTAAGGCGCGATTTGGATAATTCCAGCGCATAGGCCCGCAAAAGTGGCCGCAGCTGTTGATCCGCCAAGACAACGATTGCGCCTGTTGGATTCAGGTCGTCATCACGCATTGCCGCGCCAACTCACAGCAGAATGGCGCGCTGCAAATCCATGCCGCGCGCCACCGCCACTTACGAGGCTTTCTTCTTGAGTTGATCCACGAACTTGATGAGTTCGATGGTCTGGTTGTAATCCTTGGTGGTGATGGCTTCCCATGGCTTGTTCTTGCCATCGGACAATTTTGCGAACGCTTCGGGGGCCTTGCTTGCGGCATTGAAGAATGCGTTCTTGATGGCGTCCTTCATGTCGGTTGGCAAGTCGGCCAAATAGGCAGTCGGGGAGTTGATGATCAATTCCGACTTCAGAATGATGCGGAAATTTTCCTTCTTCATTGGCGAACCATCGGCGTTCTTCAACATGCCCTTGTTCAACATGCGGGTAAGGTTGGAATCGTCATCCGACACCCAGGAATTGGCCACAACATCGGCTGTGCCTTGCGTCAATGCGATGACAGCATTCTCGTGACTGCCGGTGGTGAGAACCTTGGAGAAAAACTTGTCAGCATCAATGCCCATGGCATTGAGCTTGAAGATCGGCATGTTGTAGCCGGATGTCGAGTTTGGATCGACAACACCGAAGACCTTGCCCTTCAGATCTTCAATCGTCTTGTAAGGTGAATCAGCTTTTACGTAGAACACCGAGTAATAACCCATGGAGCCATCCTTGTTGACGTCGATGGCGAAGGCTTCGGTGTTGACGCCAGTGACGAGGGCACGGGCGAAGGATGCCGGGCCATAGTAAGCAACCTGGATATTGCCAGCACGTTGGCCTTCGATGACGGCGGCATAGTCATTGGCGATACGCAGCGTGGCCTTTACGCCCAGTTCCTTTGACAGGTATTCCATGAAAGGAGCGTAGCGTTCGTTCACACCGGTTGCATTTTCTGATGGCACGACGGCGAAAGTGACTTCGGGATACTTGGCTTTCCAGTCTTCAGCAAAGGCCGGGCGGATTGCGAGGCTGGCCATGCTGGCGGCAGCGCCGGCGGCAAGGAAATGTCTACGATTGATCATTTGAAGTCTCCTTTGGGTTTGATGACTGTTGGGTTTCAGGCTGCAATCGGGCGCAGGTCCGGCAGGTCTGAAAAATCTTCGGCGCCGCCCGCATCAATCACGTCACTGGCTTCCAGGCCGTAGAGTTCGCGCGCGCGTTCATCGGTCAAGTCTTCAGATGTGCCATCGAAAACCACGTGGCCAGCCGACATGCCGATCAGCCGCCCACAATAGTTGCGTGCCAGGTCCAGTGAATGAAGGTTGCAAATGACTGTGATGCCGAAATGGCGGTTGATGCGCTGTAGCGCATCCATGACAACTTTGGTGTTGCGCGGATCAAGCGAAGCGATGGGTTCGTCGGCGAGAATGATGGCGGGTTGTTGGATAAGGGCGCGGGCAATCGCGACCCGCTGTTGCTGTCCGCCCGAAAGGGTTTCAGCCCGTTGTGCCGCCAGATTGGCGATGCCGAATTGTTCAAGAGCCGAGAGCGCCAACGCTCGATCCGGCAAAGGCCAGAGCTTGAGCAGCGATTGATAATTCGGCACGCCATTCAGCCGGCCCATCAAAACATTGGTGAGAACATCCAGCCTGCCAACGAGATTGAATTGCTGAAACACCATGGCGCATTTGGCGCGCCAGTTCCGCAGGGCCTTGCCCTTCAGCGTTGTGATCTCGGTGCCGTCAACAGTCACGGATCCACATGTCGGTTCCGCAAGGCGATTGATACAGCGCAACAGTGTGGATTTTCCTGCACCTGATCGGCCAATGACTCCAACGAATGATCCACCCTCAATCTGCAATGACACATTGGCCAAGGCAGTCTTGCCATTAAACGTTTTGGTGAGGTTCTGGATGTTGATCATGCGGTATCCTCTGAGCAACAAAGAACACCCGCTTCACAACAGACTCGTGACAATTATGTTTCGAGAATAAAAACGTCGCCGGGGGCGAAATTGACCACCTGAATGTCACCCGTCCTGGTCAATTTCCGGCTGCTGTTGCTGAACGTATCGATGCTCAATTCCTGCTCACCCAATTTGCAGATCAAACGCAAGATCGAGCCCATGAACTTGTGATCCAGGACTGTTACATGGAGACGGTTGGACGATTTTGGACCGTGCCCCAAAGCAATTGCTTCGGGTCTGATGGCGAGATGATATTTATCGCCCGGCTGGCCGTCCAGTTTCTGTGTTGTCAGAACCTGTTGTCCTTCGATGGCCAGCCGCCCCGATGTTGCGTCAACAAGTTCTGCATCGAAGCGTGTCAGCGTCCCAACAAAGCTGGCGACGAAGCGGGACCGAGGACGCGCATAAATTTCAACGGGAGTTCCAATCTGTTCGATTCTGCCCTCGTTCATCACCACCACGCGATCCGACATCGACAGGGCTTCTTCCTGATCATGGGTCACAAAAAGAGTGGTGATGCCCAGCTTCTTTTGGACCGCGCGAATTTCATCACGCAGCGACGCGCGTATCTTAGCATCAAGTGCCGACAAGGGTTCGTCCAACAGCAAAATGCGCGGGCTGACCGCAAGCGCGCGTGCCAGGGCCACACGCTGTTGCTGGCCTCCTGACAGTTGATAGGGATAGCGCGTTGCCAGTTGCGGCAGCTTGATGAGCTCGAGCATGTCAGCGACGCGGGACTTGATTTCTGCTGCGGGTTTCCCTGCCACTTTGAGGCCGAAGGCCACATTGTCGAACACTGTCATGTTCGGAAACAGGGCATAGGCCTGAAATACCATGCCGACACCGCGCCTGGCGGTGGGAATGCGGGTGACATCCATGCCATCAACCATCAGGCGGCCAGAGCTTGGCAACTCAAATCCCGCCAGCATGCGCAGCACTGTGGTCTTGCCACACCCCGAGGGACCGAGCAGGGACACAAATTCCCCGCGCTCCACATTCAGGTCAACGCCACGCACCACGTGATTGGCACCGAAGTTCTTGTTCAGTGCTGATATTTCAACGTAGCTCACGGCTTTCCTCCGGCAGTGATTTTTCTGGAATTGCCCGCGAGTTGCATCAGGCCCATGCAGGCCCAGGTGATCATAAAGGCGATGATTGCGAGAGCCGCTGGTTCATAGGCCCGCTTGGCACCGATCAATTGCAGGTAAGGGCCAAAGGTGGGCCGGTTCAATAAACTGGCAAAAGTGAATTCACCAATCACGGTTGCGAAGGTGAGGAATGCACCGCTGAGGATAGCGGATTTGATGTTCGGCAAAATCACTTTCCACATGGTGGTGAACCAGTTGGCGCCGAGGCTTTCGGCGGCTTCCGTCAGGGTTGCGACATCAATGGTGCGCAAGCCGGTTTCCACGGCGCGGTACAGGTAGGGAAGCGCTAGCGCCACATAACCCAAAGAGAGCAGCGCATCAGTGCCGAGTGCAGTCTGCGTAAGCGGCAGTACCGATGAGGTATTATACATGCGGATATAGCCGAACACGATGATGATGGCGGGTATGACCAGAGGCAGCAGCGTGATGAATTCGACGACCGGGCGCAGCTTTGGCAGGCGCAATTGCACCCAATAGGCCGTGGGCACAACAATCAAAATTCCAATGATGATGGTCACCACGGCGAGCGCCAGGGAGTAGAGGAAGGCAGACTGAAACACGGGGTCTGCCAAGACGATTTTGTAGGCTTCGAAGCTGTATTCTCCGCGCTTCAGCCGCAGGGAGAATTCGAATGTGGCGATGAGCGGCAGAAGAAAATACAACGCACCCAACGCAACAACAATCCATGCTGTAAGCGTCCTCGTCATTTCTGCCACTTTTCGCCGCGCGCCCGGAGCACAATGTAAAGCAGATTGGAAAATCCCGTGATGATCACCATGCCAAGCGCCAGCGCATAGCCGAGGTTCGGATCATGGAATACGTCACCACGAATCTGTGAGAACAGAAGAATGGGGACGATATTGAGCGCGGAGTTCGTAAGGGCGAATGCTGTCGCTACTGCTCCAAACGCATTTGCGAACAAAAGCAGCGTTGATCCCGCCAAACTGGGCCACAGAATAGGCAAAGTCACGTAGCGCCAATGCTGCCATGTGCTGCTGCCCAAGGTGGAAGAGGCTTCGCGCCATTCTTTTTTGAGGCCATCGATGGCCGGTGTCAAAATGAGCACCATCAAGGGAATCTGGAAATAAAGATAGGTGAGGGTCAGACCCCAGAAATCCAGCAGGTTGAAACCGGCCCTGTAGATATTGATGCCAAAAACCTTGTCGAGAAAGATTGTCAGCAGGCCAATGCGGCCCAGTGTTGCAATGAATGAAAAGGCCAGGGGCACGCCTGCAAAATTGGAAGCTACGCCACAGAATGTGAGCAACATAGGTCTCACCCACTCCGGCAAACCGCCGCGTGCTGCGGCATAGGCCAAGGCAAACCCAAAGACTGCGCCGCCAATGGCTGACATGGCACTGATTTTCAGGCTGAGCACAAAGGATTTCACAATATCGGCGCGCCCGAGATTGATGAGATTTTGCAGCGTGAAGTGGCCGTCAGCATTCTGAAAGGCTCCGGCCAGAAGCAGGGCCGTCGGCAATATCAGAAACAGCGCGGCAAATACGAAGAAGGGTGCAACACCGAGCCAGGGCGCTGTTTGCCGATTGACAACTGATGATGAAGCCGATTTTTGCGACACACGCGTTCCGGTAAAGAGTCACGCTCCGCTGCGGGTTGCAGCAGAGCGCGATGTGTTGAGTTTCGATTATTTCGCGACGGCAACGCCCACAACGCTGTCCCAGTTCTTGGCAGCGGTTTCCTTGGCAACGGCCTGTTGTTCCAGAGTTGGGAATACGGCCTTGGCATAATTTTCCGCCGGAGGCAGCTTGGCCATCACTTCAGCCGAGATCTTGCCCTTGGCAGCAAGATCATTGAAGCGGATCGGGTGGCAATAGCCTTGCAGCCAAAGTGTCTGGCCTTCATCCGAATAGAGATATTCCATCCACAGCTTTGCCGCATTGACGTGTGGTGCATAGGCGCTGATGGCCTGCACATAGACGCCTGCAACCACGCCTGTCTTTGGCACGATCACTTCGATCTTCGGATTGCCCTTGAGACTGTCGCGAGCTGCCAGGCCATTATAATCCCAGAGAATGGCAATCGGCGTTGTGCCTTGGGCGAGTGTCGCTGATGCTCCCGCAACCGGAACAAAATTGCCCTTTTTGTTCAATTCGGCAAAGTAAGCCAGACCAGCATCAGATGCCTTGGCAATATCACCGCCTGAAGCGGAAAGACCTGCTGCAAACACGGCCTGGATGGCCTGATTGGAACTGCGCGGATCGCCCGATACAGCGACCGAGTTCTTGAAGTCCGGTCCTTGCAGATCAGCCCAGTCGGTTGGCAGGGTTTTCACCAGGTCAGCATTAACGACCATCGAGAGCACACCATAGTAGTCGCCATACCACATGCCGTCAGCGTCCTTGGCGCTGTCTGGGATCGTATCCCAGGTCGATACCTTGTAGGGCTGGAACAGGCCGTCTTTTTTGCCGGATGGGCCAAATGACAGACCGACATCGACAACGTCCGGCGCCTGCGGGCCGGTGTTGCCCTTGTTGGCCTTGATGGCTTCGATTTCATCACCCGAACCAGCGTCGGGGTTAAGTTCGTTGACGGTCAGGCCATATTTCGCCTTGAAGCCATCAATCACGGCACCATAGCCACACCAGTCGCGCGGCAAGGCAATAACGGTGAGCTGGCCTTCTTTTTTCGCAGCGGCAATGAGATCGTCCATTGCGTCAGCATGGGCAACGGATGTGAAAGTTGTTGCCAGCATGGCCGTGGCAACAGTGATGTTCAACAATGTCTTGAAGCGTGTCATGAAAATTCCCTGTTATGTTTCTGATGATCCTCATCTGCTTGAAGATCACTGATCGCGCGGTTTGGCTATTCTTCCTATGTGACAATGCGATGAATGCAAAAATACGCCTCAGTTGATAAAGGCCGTGATCGGGATTTCGCGCAGCGGCTTGAGCTCGCGGCGCTCTTGTTTGAGAGGCGGAGCCATCACCCGGGAATGCCAGCGCAGGATTTCAAAACGCCCATCGAGGTGTTCAACCAGAGCTGTGCAACTCTCCACCCAGTCGCCATCGTTCAGGTAGTGTATTCCATCAATCATGCGGTCATCAGGCGTGTGAATGTGGCCGCAGATGACGCCCTGACAATTGCGCAGCTTGGCATCGCGTACAACAGCGTCTTCAAAACGTGAGACAAATTCTACTGCCTTTTTGACCTTGTACTTGAGATAGGCAGAGAGGGACCAATAGGGCAGTTTGAAGAAGCGCCGCACCTTGTTGAGACCGGCGTTGAGCGACATGGACACTTCGTAGGCCTGGTCCCCCAGCTTGGCCAGCCAAGGTGCAAAACACACGACCCCATCAAACTTATCACCGTGCAAAACCAGATAGCGCTTGCCGTCTGCTGTCAGGTGAACAGCTTCCTCGACCACCGCTACCTTGCCGAAACGTAAATTGATGAAGTCCCTGAAATTTTCGTCGTGATTTCCAGGAATGTACAAAAGTTTTGTGCCCTTGCGTGCCTTGCGCAGAAGTTTTTGCACCACATCATTGTGGCTCTGCTGCCAGTACCAGTGCTGGCGCAGCGACCATGAATCAATGATGTCGCCGACGAGGTAAAGATATTCTGATTCAGTACGGGCGAGAAAATCAAGAAAAGCATCTG
The DNA here is from genome assembly GCA_964244825.1 of uncultured Aestuariivirga sp. Taxonomy (GTDB): domain Bacteria; phylum Pseudomonadota; class Alphaproteobacteria; order Rhizobiales; family Aestuariivirgaceae; genus Aestuariivirga. The sequence goes on along the minus strand of CAXTKL010000027.1, from coordinate 8,063 downwards.
CCTGCGCGCGTTTCGTACCGAGATGAATATCGGAAATGAAAATTGCGCGGTAGCGCAGGCGTGCACGAGAATCCTGAAACATAACGCCCCCCCGATGACTAGAACCCACCCCTCCCTGATTTTCGTGAAGCCTGTATGACAAGCAGGATTACATTTTTCTTTCGAGACAATTCTGTCACATCGCAGAAATAGCACCGTCATGCCGGAAATCGAATCGCAGGACCGCCATGACGACATCGTTGACACTTGAACAACCGCGCAAGCGCGCACGAATCCTTCTGAGCAACGCGGTTCACAAAAATCGCCGTTTGTCCGTGGACGGATTACTTGAACGCCTGTTTACCAAGGCTTTCAATGGACTGGTCTATTCACAAATCTGGGAAGATCCGGTGGTTGACATGAAGGCCATGGACCTGAAACCTCATCACCACATCGTTGCCATTTCATCGGGCGGCTGCAATGTGTTGAGCTACCTGACGGCAAACCCTGCCCGCATCACAGCCGTTGACCTGAGCCCCGCACACGTTGCACTCGTGAAACTCAAAATCGCCGGATTAAAGAACCTGCCAGACTGGCAAAGCTTCTATCGCTTCTTTGGCGAAGCAAAGTCACGCGAAAACTATGTCGATTATGACGAATACCTGCGCGATGGCATTGACGCACAGACGCGCAAATATTGGGAAAGCCGACTGCCAAATGGCCGTCGCAGGCTTTCACGCTTTGCCGGAAATATTTATCGCAAGGGCTTGCTCGGGCGGTTCATCGGCACGGGACATATGCTGTCGCGGCTGACTGGAATTGACCTCAACCGCTTAACGCTTTGCGAAACCATGGCGGAACAACGGGCTTATTTTGATGCCGAGATTGCGCCGCTGTTTGACAAGCGCATTGTGCGTTGGCTCACCAGTTTCCGCTCCTCGCTGTTCGGGCTTGGCATTCCGCCATCGCAATATGAGGCCTTGTCGGAAGGTAAGCCCATGGCTGAAGTATTGCGCGGACGGCTGGAAAAGCTCGCCTGTAATTTTCCGATTGCTGAAAACTATTTTGCCTGGCAGGCGTTCAACCGGGGCTATGCACCCGGTGCCGCCGGACCTTTGCCGCCCTATTTGCAGAAAGCTGAATTTGAAAACCTGCGCAACCGTGCGGACCGGGTCTGCATGTTGCACGCCTCTCTGACGGACGTCATCGCAGCCATGCCTGCGGCTTCTGCTGATCGCTTTGTACTGCTCGATGCGCAGGATTGGATGAATGATGCACAATTGAATGCCCTGTGGTCGGCCATCACACATGCATCCACACCCGATGCCCGTGTGATTTTCAGAACTGCGGGAGAGCAGACAATTCTTCCGGGCCGTGTGGCAACCGATGTGCTCTGCAAGTGGCGCTATCTGGCCGAACGATCTTCCACACTGAACAAGCAGGATCGCTCGTCGATCTATGGTGGTTTCCATGTCTATCAATTCAACGGCTGACCTGAACCACACGCCCGGTTCACACAAGTCCAGCATGGACAAGATGTATCGTGTGCAGCGGCATTTCTATGATGTAACGCGGGCCTATTATCTTCTGGGGCGCGACCGGCTCATCGAAACACTTGATCCGCCGGCAGGTGGCAAGGTGCTTGAAATTGGCTGTGGCACGGGACGCAATATCATCATGGCGTCGCACAAATACCCGGATGCAAAATTCTTCGGCATCGATATTTCTGATGAAATGCTGAAGAGTGCAACGGCTGCACTGGCCACAAGCGCCAATGTCGGAAACCTGCGCCTGGCGCAAGCAGACGCACTGACCTTCAATCCAGCAACAACCTTTGGGCAAAGCCAGTTCGACCGCATCTATTTTTCCTATACGCTGTCGATGATTCCCGACTGGCAAGGTGCAATTCGCAACGCCGTGGACCTGTTATCTCCGAACGGTGAATTGCATATTGTTGATTTTGGCCAGTGCGAGAATCTTCCGCGCTTTGTGCGCACCCTCTTGGACAACTGGCTTGCCCGCTTTCACGTCACGCCGCGAAAGTCGCTACGGGAATTTGTATCTCATGCCGCATTGTCAAAAGCAAGAAACATGACCTTCACCCATTCGCATCGCGGTTATGCGTGGCACATTACCGTCCTGCCCGGCACCAGGCAGGACGCCTGATTGTCATCTTATTCCGCAGCTTGCGCAAACGCCGAGGTTCGGGCCTGCCTGGCCAATGCTTTAACAGTATCGACGCAAGACTGCGCCTCATACCAATAGCGGCTTTGCAATTCGATGTTGAACACGACACCTTGCGGAAACTCGCAGGACTCCATGAGTTGCGTCCACGGAATATCACCCCAGCCAACGGGGAGATGTAGGTCGCCATGGCCATAAGCCAAGCGCTCACCGTCGGTGAACATCCAGATGTCGTCCTGGCGGCCAAAACTATCATGCATGTGTAAATGTTTGGCGTAAGGCGCCAATGCAGCAATTTCGGATATGAAATCTTGACGACGTCCATCGAAATCAAGCTTGATGTAAACATGGCTGAAATCGATTGTGGCCATCACAGCGGGATGGTTGATCATCGCAAGTTCTAAGGCGAGGCGGCGTGGCGAGGCAGTTTGACTGTCGCCATTGTCAGCAAAGAGTGTTTCAACACAGAGAGTGAGGCCAAGCTCACGCGCAATGTCGCCACCCCGCGACAACCATTCGCGCTGCCGCGCATAGGCGGCATCGATGCCTGCCGCCTGTTGCGTCGGAACAATGCCTGTATGAACGACATAATTTCCCGCCTTCACTTCTGCGGCAACCTCGAGCGAGGCTTTCAGCACCTCCAAGTGGCGCGCCAAACGGTAAGCTTCGTCCATGAAATTGATCGAGAGGGGGCCGTGCACCGTGAAGGCCACATCTCTTCCAGCACAAGCTTTCTTGAAGCGCGCCAATTGCTCCCGGCGTATCTTGCCACCGACCACAATGTCCATGTCATAGGTCGGCAGTTCGACCGAGTCGACTCCAAGCTGGTCAATCATGTCAAGTTCATCTGCCAGATCTGACAAGTCATTCGAGCGTTTGTGAGCAGAAATACCAGTACCGAAAACACCATTGGGAAGCATTGGGGTTGTCCTTTCGCAATCACGCCACATCGATTGATGCGGTCACTACCCCTCCTGTTTGAAGGCCCTGCAACATATTTACTGCAATTCGAATACGGTCTGGATTGTGACAATTGTTGTCGTCAAACTGTGATGAAGTTGTGGGCGGGATTGATTCGCATGCGCCGTTTTCTAGTTGTTGCACTGTTATGCTGGAGTTCCGCTGCACAGGCTGAAGGCCTGAGTGCTGCCGAGATCAATGAACAATTGATCGGGCAATCCATCGCCTGGGCTGACAGCAATGGTTGGACGACCGGCAGTCTGTTTCTGTTGCCTGATGGCAAGGCCGAAATCACCATTGATGATCCACAACCCGCCCGGGACGCAGGGCAATGGTCGCTGCAGGGTGACCAGCTCTGCACGGTCTGGTCTTCCATGCGCAGCAGCGTTTCCAAGTGCTACACAGTTCGTGAAACCAGCCCCGGACATTTTGTCACCAGTGGCGGCAACGAATTCGAGATCCGCAGTATCGGCGTGTGATTGTCTGTACTTAGATGGTCATTTTTGATTCACAGAAGTGAACTTGTACCGTCATCGTTAACTCCTAGCACTTCGTCGTGGGCAGGGAGTCCACCGTCACATCCTCGGAGAACGATCATGACACGCACAGTCTCGACAACGGTTGCAGTGGCAGCCCTGTTGCTTTCGACAGCAGCAGCGCAGGCCGCTGATCGCATCAAGTTTGACTTCTGGTATGGCAACACCGGCAAGATTGCCGAAGTGGTGGCCAAGCACTGCGAACTCTTCAACGCGTCACAGGACAAGTATGAGGCCGTATGTACGGGTCAGGGTGGTTACGACAAGGCAGAACAGAACACCATTGCGGCCTATCGCGCCAAGCAGCACCCCACCATTGTGCAGATTTACGATGCAGGCACCGTGAACTTCATGCTCTCGGGTGCGGTCATTCCAGCCGTACAATTCGCCAAGGACCATGGCATGGACATCGCCTGGGATTCCTATTTCGGTGGCATCAAGAATTATTACGCCACCTCAAAGGGCGAGATGTGGTCCTTCCCCTACAATTCCTCCACCGCCGTGTTCTACTGGAACAAGGATGCCTGGGCCAAGATCGGCAAGACCGAAGCGCCAAAAACCTGGACGGAATATGCATCAGACCTCAAGGCCTTGAAAGAGAAAGGCGTGAAATGCGGCCTCGCCTTTGACTTTGATACATGGCAGGGACTTGAACAATTCTCTGCTGCCAGCGATCTGCCCATTGCCTCCATGAACAATGGCTATGATGGTCTGGGTGCTGAACTCCTGTTCAACAAGACCGCGTTTGTGCAGCACATGCGCGATTACAAAACCTGGCAGGATGCCGGCTATGCCGAAATCCACACCGAACAAACCGGCAAGGATATTGATCAAGCCTTTGCTGATGGCTCCTGCGCCTCGATTTTTGAATCCATCGCCGACTTTAAAACCTTCAAGCAAACCGTAAAAGACTTCAACTGGGGCGTTGCCATGATGCCTGTCTTGGACGGTGTCACCCGTTCAAACACACTGGTGGGTGGTGCTTCGCTTTGGGTCATGGCCAACAAGTCAGAACCTGAATATGAAGCTGCCGCCGCTTTCCTGAAGTATGTGACCGCACCAGAGACCGGACAAAAGTATATTGTTGACAATACGGGCTATATTCCTGTGCGCGCTGACGGTCTTGACCTTCTCAACAAGGAAGGCTTCTATCAGAAACCGGAAAACGCCGGCCGCGAACTGGCGATTGCTTCGCTCACCGCGTCAAACGGTACACCTGTGACCCGCGGCATTCGCCTCGGCAATTACACCTCCATCCGCAAAGCCCTGCGCTCTGAACTTGAAGCCGCCTTTGCAGGCCAGAAGGATATGCAGGTTGCGATTGATGACGCTGCGAAGGCCGGCAACGATATTCTGCGTCGCTATGAGCAGACCTTCAAGGGTTCGCAGCTCCCTTGATGTGACCGCTCTGGATGAGATGGAGCGCGGTGCCCGCTGCGCTCCATCACTATTCTGAAGACAAGACAGGATGATTGTCAGTGGACCGACATGCCGCCTTTTCCAACACCCGGCTTGCAGCACTGTTCGTGCTGCCGCAACTCGTGCTGGTCTTCGTGTTCTTCTATTGGCCCACGGGCGAGGCACTGTACTGGGCCTTCACCTTGGAGCAACCCTTTGGTGGCAGCAACCAGTGGGTGGGCATGCAAAACTTCGACACGGTGTTCAGTGACGTCAAATACTGGAACTCGGTCAAGGTCTCTGTTGTTTTCGCCATTGCCACGACGGTGATTTCGCTTGCTGTTTCGCTACTATTGGCACTCCTGGTGGATCGCCGCTTGCCCGGCCATCAGCTCTATTCATTCGCCTATTTCATTCCCTATGCCATGGCAGCACCCGCTGCGGGCCTTGCCTTCCGGTTTATCTTTGCGCCCTCAGCGGGCTTTGCCGCCACCTTCAACACCTGGTTTCCCGGCCTGTGGAACCCGGCGATGGATGGCAATGATGCGCTCATCCTCATCGTGCTCTGTCAAGCGTGGAAATCCATTGGCTATAATTTCGTGTTTTTTCTGGCAGGATTGCAATCCATTCCAAAGCCATTGATGGAAGCAGGTGCCATGGACGGAGCCGGGGTGTGGCGGCGCATGCGCGACATCCAAATACCTCTTATTGCGCCTACGCTGTTTTTTCTGATCATCATCAATCTCACCGACAGCTTTGTTGACAGTTTCGGCATTGTCGACATCACCACGCGCGGCGGCCCAGCCCGCGCCACCGACCTCATGGTCTACAAAGTCTATTTCGATGGCTTCAAGGCGCAGGACTATTCCCTCGCGGCAGCAGAATCCATCGTGCTGATGCTACTCGTCATGTGCCTCACCTTCGTGCAGTTCCGCTATATCGAGCGGCGCGTGCACTACAGTTGAGGGGCCGCGATGATCAACAGAACGCCCATCAGCAATGTGATCACGCAAGTCTTCATGTGTGCAGCGCTTGCCGTTATCCTCATGCCATTCTGGATCGTGTTTGTTGCGGCCAGTCATGATTTTGCGACGGTCAACAAAGTCCCCATGCCGCTTTTGCCTGGCGGTCATCTTCAGGAAAACCTGAGTGAGGTCTGGGTCAAATATAATTTCGCACAAGCCATTCGAAATTCATTCATTTCAGCAATCGCCGTCACGGCAGGGAAAATTATTCTGGCGTCGCTGACGGCGTTTTCCATCGTGTTCTTCAACTATCGCGCCCGCATGCTGGTGTTCTGGCTGATCTTCATCACCCTGATGTTGCCGCTGGAAGTGCGCATCGTGCCAACTTATGCGGTGGCCGCCAACGCATTGAGCCCGTTTCAGGAGACGCTGAATGCCATTGGTTTGAGCGTTGTGTTGCCCGAATGGAACCTGCTCAATACTTATCCCGGCCTGGTTCTGCCGCTGATTGCAACCGCCACAGGCACCTTTCTCTACCGCCAGTTCTTCATGACCATTCCGCCTGAACTGGCAGAAGCAGCCAAGATGGACGGTGCCGGGCCTTTGCGATTTTTCTGGCAAATTCTGATGCCACTTTCCAGAAGCAATATGGCTGCTCTGGCCGCCATCATGTTTGTCTATTCCTGGAACCAGTATCTCTGGCCACTGCTGGTGGTGACGGATCAGGTCAACTACGCAACAGCGACCATGCAACTGCAGAAACTGGTGCCCAATGGTTTGGGCGAACCACCGATCTGGAACCTTGCCATGGCAGGCAATCTCATCGTGCTCATTCCGCCCGCCATTGTTTCCATTGTGCTGCAACGTTTTATCGTGCGCGGCCTCGTGACAACTGAAAAGTGAGGGAACATGTCAAACATTTCAATCCGCAAGGTCAGGAAGGCCTACGCCAAAAATGAAGTGGTGCATGGCGTCGATCTCGAAATCGCCCAGGGCGAATTCGTCGTCATTCTCGGCCCCTCAGGCTGCGGCAAATCCACACTGCTGCGCATGGTGGCGGGGCTGGAAACCATCACGTCCGGCGAGATTGCCATCGGCGGGCGCGTGGTCAACACACTTGAACCCCGCGAGCGCGGCTGCGCCATGGTGTTCCAGAACTATGCGCTCTATCCGCACATGACCGTGGCAGAGAACATCGGCTATTCCCTGCGCGTTGCGGGCCTCGCCAAGGCTGAACGCAAAGCAAAAGTCCTCGCCGTGGCCCAGTCTCTCAACATCACGGAATTTCTGGACCGCAAGCCCGGTCAACTCTCAGGCGGCCAGCGCCAGCGCGTTGCCATGGGCCGCGCCATGATCCGCGAACCACAGGTGTTTCTCTACGATGAACCCCTGTCCAATCTTGACGCCAAATTGCGCGTGGCTATGCGCATCGAAATCCGGCGTTTGCAGCAACGTCTGGGAACGACAACCCTGTTCGTCACCCATGATCAGGTTGAAGCCATGACATTGGCAGATCGCATCGTTGTCATGAACAAGGGCACAATCGAGCAGGTGGGAACGCCGCGCGAAATATACGCCACGCCAGCCTCAACCTATGTCGCAGGTTTTATCGGCGCACCCGGCATGAACATGTTGCAGGGCGTTGTTGATCCGGCAAAAGCCGTTGTCACCTTGGGTGATGGACAGCTGATACCCTATGATCCGCAGCGCTGGCCAGACCTCAAAGGCGGCGAAGTCACCCTCGGCTTTCGCGCCGAAGCCGCCCATGTGCGGCCATCGCCTGGCGGCATTGCCGCCACATTGCAGTTTTCGGAAGAACTCGGAGCCTCACACCTTTTGCACTTCGACCTCAATGGAAACTCTATTATCATCGCTCAGCAGGGAGACCACATTGCTTCTCCCGGTGAAAATAAGACAATCTGGATAGAGCCAAAAGCTGTACAGTTTTTTGACGCCGTCACGGGTCGCCGACGAGGCTATGAAAGCGGGAACACCCACCGGAACATGGTCGCCGCATGACGAATTTAATAAACCAAGTCTG
>CAXTKL010000026.1:0-32299 GCA_964244825.1 uncultured Aestuariivirga sp. | reverse complement strand
TGAATGAACTGCAGGCGGCAGCATGATCCTGAACCTCAAGTCTCAGAGCCTCGACATCAAGATTGCGCCGCTTGGTGGCCGCCTCGTCTCTTGCATCTTCGACGGACGGGAAACAACGTTTGGCGCTGGGACTGATGACAATCCCGGTGGTGCTGATCTCTATTCCGGCGTGCTCTGCGGCCGCCATGCGGGGCGCATTACGGGCGCAACGTTCCCGCTGGATGGGCAGGAGATCAAACTCTCCGTCAACCGCGAACCCAACCATATCCACGGCGGTTTCAATAGTTTCGCACACCGCATCTGGGCGCACAAGCAAGACGGCAATCGCATTGAACTGAAGCTGCACTCACCCGACGGTGATGAGGGCTACCCCGGTGCGCTGAATGTGACGGCGGTTTATGAGTTGACTGACAATGTGTTGTCGCTGACGTTTGCGGCGACGGCATCGAAGCCGACGTTGTGCAATCTTACCAACCACGCCTATTGGAACATGGCCGCCAGTGACAATGTACTCGATCATGAATTGATGATCGCAGGATCAAAATTTTTCCCCCTCGACGACGCCATGTTGCCCTTGGGCGAAATCAAGGAAGTGGCGGATACCCGCTGGGACTTCCGCAAGCTTCGCCCTATTGTTGGGGACTACGACAATTGTTACCTGCTCGATGGCAAGCACGGCGAGATGAAACTGGCCCTGCGGTTGCGTGACCCGAAGTCCAGGCGCACCCTGGATGTCTTCACCACGGAACGCTGCGTGCAGATTTACACCGCATGGCACTGGGAAGAATCGGTGATCAGCCGCACGGGGCCGATCAAGCGTTCGCAAGCCTTCGCCATCGAACCACAATGCGTGGCCGATGCGCCAAATCATCCGGCCTTTCCACAATGTATCCTGCGTCCCGGAGAAGTTTACCGGAACGCCATGGAATGGCGTTTCAGCTGATGCGCTTGCGTGCCGCCAAAGTGCGCAGACGCAATGCATTCAGGCGAATAAAGCCTGCAGCATCTTTCTGGTCATAGGCCCCGCGGTCGTCTTCAAACGTCACGAGGTCGTTCTTGTAAAGCGACTTCGCACTCTTCCGTCCACTGACGATCACATTACCCTTGTAGAGCTTGAGACGCACAACACCTTCGACGTGTTCTTGGCTTTTGTCGATCATGGCTTGCAGCATCTCACGCTCCGGTGAGAACCAGAAGCCATAATAGATCAATTCCGCATAGCGCGGCATGAAGCTGTCTTTGAGATGGGCTGCTTCGCGGTCCAGCGTCAGCGATTCCATGGCGCGGTGTGCCGCCAGCATAATCGTGCCGCCGGGCGTTTCGTAGATGCCGCGCGATTTCATGCCGACAAAGCGGTTTTCCACAAGGTCCAGCCGGCCAATGCCATTGTCACGCCCGAGGCGATTGAGTTCTGTGAGAATGGTAGCAGGCGACATGGCTACGCCATTTACGGCAACAGGATTGCCCTTCTCGAAAGCAATTTCAATATCGGTCGCAGTGTCCGGCGCATCCCAAGGCGCAATGGTGCGTTGATACACAAATTCAGGCGCTTCTTCCCACGGGTCCTCGAGTAGCTTGCCTTCGGATGAGGAGTGCAACAAATTCGCATCAACAGAAAACGGTGCATCACCGCGCTTGTCAGTGGCAACGGGAATTTGATGTTGCTCTGCGAATGAGATCAAGTCGGTGCGGGATTTGAATTGCCACTCGCGCCAGGGGGCGATGATCTTGATATCCGGGTTCAGCGCATAGGCCGTCAGTTCGAAGCGCACCTGGTCATTGCCCTTGCCCGTGGCCCCATGGGAAATTGCGTCAGCCCCAGTGGAGGCTGCAATCTCGATCAAGCGCTTGGCAATCAGGGGGCGGGCAATCGAAGTCCCCAGCAGATAGACACCCTCATAAACCGCATTGGCGCGGAACATCGGGAAAACAAAATCCCGCACGAATTCCTCACGCAAATCCTCGATGAAGATCTCCTTGATGCCCAGCATCTCGGCCTTTTTGCGCGCCGGTTCCAGCTCGCCACCCTGGCCAAGATCAGCGGTAAAAGTCACAACTTTAGCGCTGTACTCAGTTTGCAGCCACTTGAGAATAATAGAAGTATCGAGCCCACCGGAATAGGCAAGGACAACTTTTTTGATGGAAGGTTTTGTCATGATAAGAATCGCCTATCACGCAGTGTACAAACGCCGCAAGTCCCTAGCGCATGAACATCAACATCAAGGCGCCCATGGCCACAATTGCGGCTCCCGACAACAGCAGCAATTGCGTCTGCGCCCGCGCCGTTTCCAGGCTATTGAGACTGCCCGCTTTTCGCCCGGCAATGGTCCAATATGTGGCCCCACACACCACACCCAGAAGTGCACCAACCAACATCATCCAGATGTCGTTGGTAAACACGCGAGCCAACGCAATCCCCGCAAAAACGGCAATAGCTGCATAATACCAAACTGACCTGATGCCGAAATATTCCGCAATCATGATCATGATGAAAGACGGAATGGTGGCGAATATCCCGATGATCATTCCCGCAAGCCCAAGCACTCCGAAGAAGGCCCCGGCTTCACTGGAACTCAGGGACGCGGCCAGAATGGCAAGACTGCCGCCCAAGGCCGCGACAAAAACGGTGAGGCCATAGGCGGCGACGATGATGAGGAAGCGTTTGAGGGCAAAAATAATCATACAGGAAACACTGAGGCCAATAACTGCATCATTTCAGTAGCGTCTCCGCTTGGATAGAAGCGCGCCATGGCCTGATTGTAGTCCAGTTGCTTGCGCGCGGGAATGGATATGCCATCAAAGCCATTGCTCATCAAAACGCCGTTCATCATGGCGCGGGCGGTGCGTTTGTTTCCGTCATAGAAAAAATGCTCCCGCGCCATGAACAGTTTGAGTGCGAAGGCACGTTCAACCGGGTCGTTTAGCGCGTCGAGTGTGACCATCCCGGCTTCAAACATCTGGTTCAGATTTGCTCCGCCCGCTTCCGTGGGCTTGGGTGACCAGGATACGGGACCAAGATTGACACTCACGTTGCTGCGCTCCAGGCCCTCGCCACGAAACAGTCCCCATTCCAAAGCTTCATCGCGTGCGATCAGACCATTCAAGCGGCAGGCCATGTCTTTGGTTGGCATGAATCTCCCCACCAATATCTCATCGCACATCAAGCGCATCGAGTCCCGCAAGCCCAGAATTTGTTGCGCATCAGAAAGCTTTCTTCCCCCCACCGTCACACCATCCATCAAAGTTTGAACTTCGGGGAATGTGAATGGATTACTTTCGAGCTGGGCAGCTTCCCAGACGAATTGCGGCATGGACTTCTGGAAACGTTTGACAGCACGTTCTTTTGTGCTCGGGCTGACTGCAAGTGGAAACAAGCCCCGGTTCCAGGTGATGCTCAATGCGGACTGCATGGATTTGCGCGCCGTCAATTCGCCTCATGTGGAGGCAGTTTAAGATGCTGTTCCACCCGCAGCAATCGCTCTTCAAATTCATTGATCAACATGCTGACGAGTGATACTCCATCACGGCTCGATTCAAATAGGTAATACGGTCACTTAGGCGTTTTTCCAGCATCAGCAAATCAGAAGCAACATCAGCCCGCAGCGACTTCACCTCTGACCGCACATCGGCAACGTCAATCTTGACGTCAGCGAGTTCTTTCTTTGTCGCCATTTCGCTGCGAATTTCGCGCAACAGCATGAGGACAATATTTTCAGGTTCACTCATTGACAACTCCGCAAGATGTAACAACTCTTAAACGTGAAGAACAAAAAGTCAACAAAATCCCTCTTCAAGTTGCAGTCCCGGCTTCCAGCGCCAGCCTGTCCTTGGCTCTGATCTTCATGCTCTCGCTTTTCAACTGACCGCAAGCCGCCATGATATCGCGCCCGCGTGGTGTTCGCACCGGTGACGCATATCCTGCTGTGTTCAAGATCTCCGCAAACACCTCAATCACATCCCATTGCGAACATTCGTAGGGTGACCCGGGCCAAGGGTTGAACGGGATCAGATTCACCTTCGCCGGAATGCCCGCCAGCAGGCGCACCAAACGCTTGGCATCCTCGCGCGTGTCGTTGATGCCCTTCAACATCACGTACTCAAACGTGATCCGCCGCGCATTCGATGCGCCTGGATAGCTGGCGCAGGCATTCATCAGATCCGCGATCGGGTATTTCTTGTTGAGGGGCACCAGCTTGTTGCGGATTTCGTCTGTTGTACCATGCAGGGAAATCGCCAGCGACGTGCCGATTTCTTCACCGGCACGCACAATCTCCGGCACCACGCCAGAGGTGGACAAGGTAATGCGGCGCTTGGATAGCGACATGCCTTCACCATCACTGGCGATATGCATGGCCTGTTTCACGTTGTCGAAATTATAGAGCGGTTCACCCATGCCCATCAGCACCACATTGGTGATGTAGCGTCCTGCCAGTGGCGGCTTTGGGTTGGCGGCCAGATCATCCGGCCAGTCCTTGATGCGGTCCCGCGCCAGCATGATCTGGCCGACGATTTCACCTGCTGTCAGATTGCGCACCAGCGCCTGCGTTCCCGTGTGACAGAACGAACACGTCAAAGTGCAGCCCACTTGCGAGGAAATGCAAAGTGTGCCGCGATCTTCCTCCGGAATATAAACCGTTTCGATCTCGTGGCGCTGACCGCGTTCATCCGGTGCCAGACGCAGCAGCCATTTCATCGTGCCATCCGATGATTTTTGTTCAGTGACAATTTCCGGACGGCCGACGTGAAAAGCGTCTTCCAGCTTGATGCGCAAATCCTTTGAGATATCCGTCATCAGATCGAAGGACGTGATGCCCTTGTTGTAGATCCAGTGCCACAGCTGGCGCGCCCGCATCTTGCGCTGTATTTCTGCGACACCAATGCGTGCCATCATCTCCGCAAGTTCTTCACGTGTCAGTCCCACCAGCGTGGGGCGGAGATCGTTCTGGATATAGCGTTCAGGCAAATTTGAAATCAGGGTGGTGGTCATGGCGGGCCCTTACTTGATTTCGACGGCCCCGACCATAGGCCCCAGAGGTAGGAATCCATCATTGCGATTGATCTCAGGCGCATAGAGGCTGGACACGGAACCATCAAAGAACAGGGCATTGTCGGTCTTCAACTCATCGCGGAACAGCGACGCAAATTCCCAGAAAGTGACGGCGTTCTCGGAAATCACGAAATAGACGCGCCCTGCCGCATCCACCCCCACACCATTGCGCAGCTTGCGCGACGTTCCGGTTTCGGAAAACTTCGGGTGAATTTTGCCATTGATCACCAGCATGGGACCGGATTGCGAGGCATAGTCGGGCTTGATGCCGGATCTGGCAAAGGCCTCAGTTTCCATCACCCCTGCCGTGCCATCCTTCACGTAAAATACGCCGTTGGGCTTCAAGTGAAAATTGCCACCACCGTTGCGCCGATTGAGTTTTTTGATCAGCTTACCATCTTCGACATAGTACCCGATCGGCCGCTGGTTCTCGTCAAACATACCAGCATTCATGGCGAACAGAAGTGTATGACCTTCCTGCTTCAGCCCCTGCGCCAGAGACGCAAGATAGCCATAGGGCTGCCCCGCTGCGTCGAGATTGCGGATTTCCAGTGCAGCTTCACCCGGCGAATAGGCGCAAGATGTGTAGCGCTGCCCCTGCGATTCAACGGCCGAGCATGCGGCCAGCGCAGCAACATACGACAGCGCCCAGCAGCAGGCTGCCAGTGGCCACTTACTTGCACGCACCGTCGATCGTGGCCATGGCGGCGGAAATGCCTGCGAGGGAATAACTGTCCTTGGTCAGGGAACCCTTTGCCGAGGTGCCGGCCACCGACATGGTCTTGCCTGATTTCATGGCGGCGAGAATGGCTTTTTCCGTTTCCACCTTGTCCGTCCAGGCCATGTTGTCCACAGGGTAGAGAATGAAATCGCGCGTATCAATAGTCAGCTTCACGTCGGAGCCTGGTTTGGCATTATAGCCAATGAACGTCGATGGCTGTGCCTTGATCTTCTTGCCCGGCCAATGGGTGACCATGAAATAGATCGGCCCACGCCCCGTCAGCTTCTTGCTGGTCTCGCTGGACTTGGGTTGCGAATAGACATAGCAGACCTTGGCACCTTCAGCTTGATAGGTGAAAGCCTCCCAGTCACCCGATGCGCCAAGCGAGGTGGGATTTCCGGGTGCCTGTGCCACTGCCACGGTAGGCAACACGGCCAGGGCCGCAACGATCAGGAAATGTGAGAAAGTGCCGTGAATCATGTCGAAATATTGGGCTCCAAAGCCTTAACAAGTGCCGAAAGGACAGAGACCTGTCAATCCACTGAAATTCCGGCCCAATTACGGCAAGGCGTGGAAAGTGACTCATGACTCTATCCAAATTCGCTTGTGATCCGTAAACAGCCGCATGAACCAGAAAACCATTCTCATCACCGGTTGCTCCACCGGTATTGGCCATGTCTGTGCCAAAGGCCTGAAAGCACGAGGCTATCGCGTGTTTGCAACGGCCCGGAAACCGCAGGATGTGCAACGTCTGGAAGCCGAGGGCCTGGAGGCCATCACACTCGATTACCGCCATTCGGAATCCGTGCAGGCCTGCGCAGCGGAAGTGTCACGGCGCACAGGCGGCACGCTCTATGGGCTGTTCAACAATGGGGCCTATGGCCAGCCAGGTGCCGTGGAAGACATTACCCGTGCCGTCCTGGAAGAACAGTTTGCTGCCAATTTTTTCGGCTGGCACGAGTTGACCCGCGCCTGCCTGCCACTGCTGCGCAAGAATGCAACTGGACGCATCATCCAGTGCTCCTCGGTTCTTGGCCTTGCCGCCATGAAATGGCGCGGACCCTACAATGCCTCCAAATTTGCCATCGAAGGCCTGACCGACACGTTGCGGCTTGAATTGCGTGGTTCCGGCATCGACGTCGTTACCATCAATCCCGGCCCCATCGAAAGCCAGTTCGTGCCCAATGCCCGGGCGGCCTTCGAGCGCAATGTGGATATGACCGGCAGTCACTACAAAGCCGAGTTCGAAAAACAGAGGGCCAGTCTCGACAAGGGCGGCAGCACACGGTTCAAACTGCCTGCCAGCGCTGTGCTCGGCAAGCTGATCCTTGCCCTTGAAGAGCCGCGTCCCCGCGCCCATTACTATGTGACAACGCCGACGTGGATCGTGGCTTTGGCGCGGCGCATATTGCCACAAGCCTTGCTTGACAGTTTCATCAACCGGATTTCAGACCAATGAACTACATGCCCATCCTTGCCGTTGCAGCTGTTGCTGTCATCCTCTGCCTCGGCCTCTGGAACATGATGCGTGGTGGTTCGGCCAGCCGCTCGCAGAACCTGATGCGCTGGCGCGTGGGACTGCAATTTGTCGCCGTCATTCTGTTGATGGCAGCACTCTGGTTTTCCCAGCGCGGCCCTTGATTTCAGTGTGCCGAATGCCCATTTGAAGGCAGCTTTCACGGAGGGTTGAACATGGCTGGCAGTGACGAACAGACTGTGAAACAGAACTTCTGGCCCAAGTTGAAACAGAATCTTGCCCGCATTCCCTTTGCCGAAGACATGCTGGCCGCCTGGTACTGCGCCTTTGATGTCAACACACCGCTGAAGGTCAAGGGCACACTGTTTGGTGCCCTTGCCTATTTCATTCTGCCCTTCGACATCATTCCCGATTTCATCGTGGGTTTGGGTTTTACCGATGATCTCGCAGTGCTGGTGACGGCCATGACCCTGGTGCGCAACCACATCACCCAAGCCCATCGTGACCGCGCCCGTGACACCCTTGACCGCCTGAAAAAAGGCATGCCCCTCGACACACCAGTCTGATCTGCTAAGCCTGCTGCATGGCGGATCAGGCACCTGAAAATTCAATTTCCCTGCCACATCTGGCGTGGGAAACCTTCAAGCGCCTGGGGGCCGATGAGGCCATTCCCCTGGCTGGCAATATTGCTTTCCGCATGATGTTTTCGGCGTTTCCATTCCTGATATTTTTAACAGCACTTGCAGGTTTTTTGGGCAGCGAGGCCTGGGTCGAACATACCGTGCAATTGCTGTTGAGTGTTGCCCCCAACAATGTGGTGGCCCCGGTGGCGCGGGAAATCCGCTCCATCCTCACGGTGCCACGTGTCGATTTCCTCAGCCTTGGTGCCCTGCTCACCATCTGGAGTGCCATGGCAGGCGTCGATTCCGTGCGGGTGTGCCTGAACCGCGCCTATGACGTGACGGAAACCCGCAAGGCCTGGCAGCTTTACTTGCTGAGTGTCGTCGGTGTCATCGGCAGTGCGATACTGTTCCTGGCGCTTTCCATTCTGGTTGTGATCTATCCTGTCTTCGTGCGTATCGTTACCGATGTCACCGGCAATTTCCCTTCACAGTTCACCAGCGTCGAACAGTGGCGCTATCCCCTTGCGGTGTTTCTCATGCTGGTGGGGGTGCATGCGGCGCACCGGCTTTTGCCTGCAAAACGCCTGACCTTCCGTCATGTGCTGCCGGGTGTGTGGTTTACGGTGATTTGCTGGATGATCATGTCCTATGCATTCTCCCTTTGGCTGACCAGATTCAACAGCTTTACATCCACCTATGCTTCGCTCTCCGGTATTTTCATCATCATGTTCTTCATCTATCTCGCCGCTCTCGTGCTGATTGCCGGAGGCGAATTGAACCGGGTGCTCGAACTCGTCCGCCAGAACCGGCTTGGCCGCAGAAGGGCGGGACTGAAATAACCAGATCAACGGCGTCAACCAACTGTTAACCGCAGGTGTGGAAACTGCCATTTCGGCCGGGTGACGAAAATTCCCGGCAAAGCATGTGTGCGACAATGGCGCGAGGACGGAAATATCATGGACCAGTTCACCGACGTTGCATTCCGTTTCTGGAATGATTTTGTGGCGTGGAACCCGCCCAATCTGGTTCTCTACACCATGCTGTGCGTGGGTGCCCTGTCGGCTTGGATCATCACGCGTTTTGTCGTGGCTCCGCCATTGATTGCAGGTCCGGTCAGTTTTATCGCCCTCACCTTCGCCGCCATGGTCAGCAATTTTTCAGGTCGCAGCCAGTCCATGATGGGTGTCAGCGATATCCAGAAAGTGGTGTTTTTCACCGTGATCGGCCACACCGTTGCGGGCATCATACTGCTGGCCATCTTCAGGGTGGGCGGAAAAAAGTTCGCCCGCTGAAGTGTTGACCTTCAGTCACTTCAATTCAGCGGCGAAAGACAACTGGTTGCCCAGATATCCGTAAGACATTTCACTGGCGACAGGAGATCGACCACATTTTGGGCATCGGTTGCCAGCGCGGTGTCGAGCATATCGGCCCGGCTCATTTGCCGTGACTCCTTGCCACGCAGCATGTGCATGCCCGCCATCAGGCCAGGTTTCACACCCATTTGCAAAAAATGCTGGTTCATGGCCACCGACAGGGACGAGGTCTGGCTGACGCCATAAAGTGTGGGATTTTGCAACTGCACCTGCATTTCGCCATTGGCATGGCGTTGGGTGCCCCCTGCAAAGGCAAGTGCACAGGCACCATTGCAAACGCCATTTGGGTTAATCCTGGCAGGTTCTGGCTTGTGCACATCAGCAACCGGAGTGTCGAACACCGTGCGGCCCAGCGCCGTCTCAAACCCGGACTCGCGGATCAGACGGCCCAATTCAATCGCCGCCAGGGGATCTCCCCCCGAAGAGTGAAAGACCACAGCGAGCTTCTGCAAGCCTCGGACCTTCACGAAGGCTTTGAACTCCGCTGGAGTTTCCGGCTTGATCACCCCTTCCGCGGAAACCCACACCGGGCACACCGTGACGCAATTGACACCCAAAAGCCTTGCCGTGCTGAATGTCATCTTTGCAGCATCAGGTTTGACGCCCACATCCATCAAGCGCCGCATCGCCAGTTTGGCAGGGTCCCGCGCCTTGTCCTCGACACAGATGGCACTGGTGGAGGTCGTACCACAGAGTTTGGGGTTCGACAGATAACTCGCCAATTGCCCGCTCGTGCGCAGATGCAATTTGGTTTTCATGTCTTCGGGCAGGAAATACAGGTCGTTAAAATGCGCCCGGGTGGATTCGTCCAGAATGGCAAGATCGATGCCCATGGAACCGTAAAAGCTGGCCAAACGCTTGCGCAAGGCCTTGTCGAGGCCATAGGTGGTTTTGTCGTAAACCATCTTGCGGCTGAGGATCTGATGTTTGGTGATCTTCTTGCGGCCATTCACAATCCGGTAGTAGTCGCGGTAGCGCGTCTGTTGCCGCGTCCACACGGTTTTCGGCTCGTGCAGGCCAATGGAGGTTGCGTAGCTGGTCAGACGTGTTGTGCCGCCGGAGAGCACCATGGGGCAAGCCGAATTGCAGAAGGCCTGGTCCTCAACGATATAGCCGTCATAAACGCCCTTGCTTTCCGGCGGCAGTGTGCAGGATTTGGACGCTGGTGAGCAACTGGAAAACACAGTGGAACCCACAGCAACTGTCATATCCCGGTCACGCAGCAACTTGCCGATGATCAAGGCCGCGTTGATGGCACCGCCCGGCGAACGGATGACGACAGGAAGCTTGTTCTTTCCCATCGCCCGCAAAACCTGGCGAAATACTGCGGGCGTCGCATCGGTGATTTCGCCCTCTGCCGCAATCCACTCCGGACAAATCGGCTCGCATTGCGGCGAACTGTTGCGCACAATAACCACGCGCATGGGCGCTTCGTAAATCGGCTTTTCAGTCGTAACAGTCGGTGGGTTTTTTCGTTTGGCGGCCACTGCCACATCAAGGCATCCCGCCATCAATACAAACAAGATTCCGAATATCACACCCATGATACGCATGAAGGCTACTCCGTCACATGCTGCAACTGTTGCATGCGCAGCTGTGGCTTGGCAAGTGTAATGGCCAAACTTGACTTTGTAACCCTATTCGGCTTTATGAGCGCGAAATCCCGGTTGAAATCGTCATCCGGGAGCATTGCGCTGTCCGAGGATGACCTCAGGTTTTTACAGACCGGCCATGGAAAGTCTGCTTTTTCAACGGGTTATGAAAGCAGCTCCGAAGGGTGCGTATGAAGAAGGAAGAACACATGTACGCAGTCATCAAGACTGGCGGCAAGCAATACCGCGTTGCCACCAATGATAAAATTCTGATTGAAAAACTCGAAGGCGCCGCCGGCGACCGGGTAACCTTTGACCATGTTCTCATGGTCGCCAATGGTGAAGCCATTGATATCGGTGCACCTGTGGTGTCGGGTGCCACCGTGATCGGCGAAATCGCCGCTCAGGAAAAAGCCGATACAGTTTATATTTTCAAGAAGCGGCGCCGTAAACATTACCGTCGGCGTAACGGCCACCGCCAGTTGCTGACCTCGGTGACCATTACCGACATTCTGACGGGTGGCGCCAAGCCAGCGGCACGAGCTGCAAAGCCAATTCCAGTCGCAGCGCCCGCTGGTGACGGCACGTCTGATGACATTTCGCTCATCGGCGGCATTGGCCCCAAGATGGAAGCCGGCATGCGCGAACTGGGCTATCAC
Source organism: uncultured Aestuariivirga sp. (assembly GCA_964244825.1). Lineage (GTDB taxonomy): Bacteria > Pseudomonadota > Alphaproteobacteria > Rhizobiales > Aestuariivirgaceae > Aestuariivirga. Next base: position 20,807 of record CAXTKL010000026.1, on the reverse strand, counting down.
ACGTTCGCGTCCATTGCTGCGATGAGTACTGAAGATATTGAAAAGGCGGAAAGCCACCTGAAACAAAAGGGCCGTTTTGCCCGCGAGGAATGGATTGAACAGGCCAAGGAACTCTTGGATGGCAAACCACCCCGCGCCAAAACCGACCGCGCCCGCAGCTAAGAGGAGTTTGATCCATGGCACATAAAAAAGCAGGCGGTTCATCCCGCAACGGCCGCGACACCGCAGGCCGGCGTCTCGGCGTCAAATTGTTCGGTGGCCAGACGGCCATTCCCGGCAATATCATCATCCGCCAGCGCGGCACCAAGGTGCATCCGGGCACGGGCGTCGGCATCGGCAAGGACCACACCATTTATGCTCTGGTGGCAGGCACCGTCGAGTTCCGCGGCACCAAGGGCAACAAGCAGCTGGTTTCGGTTGTGGTTCCGAAAGCTGCTGAATAGTTTCGATCACAAATTCTGATTTGTGTTGAACAGGAGAGCAAGGCAACTTGCGCTCCTGTTTTTTATGGGAGACGCCCATGGCCGGGACGCTTGAAACCGAGAGATTATTGTTGCGCCCGCTCCGCGCTGGCGATGGTCCGTCCATTGCAGCGAAGATCGACAATTACGAAATCTGCAAGAATTTGTCCCGGGTGCCCTATCCCTATCATCTCTCGGACGCCGAAGAGTTTCTCGACTGGGCCTTGCAGCTTGATCATCGCTCTGCCTTTCGTGTCATCAATCTGAAACAACAGCCGGATGATCTGATCGGTCTCATCAGCTATGACTGGATGCAAGACAAGCAGAAGGCTGAACTCGGCTACTGGCTGGTGCAGGAACATTGGGGAAAGGGCCTGATGACAGAAGCCGCCCGCACCATGGTCGACCTGGCCTTTACCCAGTCCAATCTCGACAGTCTGTCGTCCTGCTACTTCAATGAGAATCCGGCTTCGGGGAAGGTTCTTTCCCGTGCGGGCTTTCAGGTCTCCGGAACTTGCATGAACTATTCCAAAGCCCGGGGCGAAGAGGTGCCTGTCACCACAATGGTTTTGGCACGCCAACACTGGCGCAATAAAAAAGCCGCCGTTTGACGGGCGGCTTTGCGGGGCTTCCGCCTGACGTCAGAACACCCGGCTCACATAACCCCGCACCATGGATTTCCGGCCAAGCCCGCCATTGTGCTTAGAGGCAGCAAGCTTCAAGTTGCCATGGGACGAATGCACGGCCATGGAGAGATATTTCAGACCGTATTGGATATTGGTGGAGGCATTCAGTAATGCCCCGCAGTTACCGCGAAAGCCGATGCCGCGCGCGGTGGCACATTTCAGCTGAAACACACCATATTCGCCAGCTGCCCCCCGGGCCCGTGGATTGAACCCGGATTCAACCTTGGCAATGCGCAGTGCAAACCAGGTCGGCACGCCATAACGGGGTGCCATGGATTTGATCATCGCCACCACATGGCCGCGGCCCCGTGGCAGACCTGCATCGGCCGCAAAGGCGTCACGCGAATGCAGCCGCTTTCCTGAAAGCCGGCCTGCATAGGCAACGCGCACATGCTTGCGTTTGGAGACGTGATGCAAGCTGGCATGGCGCTGCTTCTTCACATGATGTTGCGGAGCACAGGTGCCATAGTCATGGCAGTTTTCCGCCTGGGTCACACTTACAAATACCGCAGTGGCGATGAGGGCAGCCGACAGGCCCGACAGAAGTTTCATTTTCATTTCAGTGATAATCCTTACGTTTTCAGACAGGCCACGAATCCGGGGCCGCGATGTCTCGCCGCCCCGTTCCTTAACGACCGCCGTTGTCAGGGAAGCGCTAGGGTTAACGGGGTGAATGTGGCGACAATGTGTTTCAATCGAAAGTAATTTCTGATGATATTCGTTCGAAAACAAGGGCTTGATTCCCACACTTAAGCCATCATTCGAACCCGTTGAATCACGCCCGCAACTCTCTCGTGTTGTACCTGAAAAGCGGCTGTTCAACTTCGTCACAACATCCTGTATGGACGCGAGGCTTGAACAGGACGACACGATGAAATTTCTCGACGAGGCAAAAATTTATGTACGCGCTGGCAACGGCGGCGCTGGTGCTGTGTCGTTCCGCCGTGAGAAATTCATTGAATTTGGTGGACCCGACGGCGGTGACGGCGGCACCGGCGGCGACGTCTGGGTGGAAGCAGCCAATGACCTCAACACCCTGATCGACTATCGCTACCAGCAGCATTTCAAGGTGCGCACCGCAGGCCATGGCATGGGCCGCCTGCGAGCGGGCGAATCCACAGAAGACATTGTCTTGAAAGTGCCGGCTGGCACCGAAATCGTCGACGAAAACGGCGAGACCGTTTTGGCCGACCTGGCCACACCTGGCCAGCGCTACCGCGTCGCCAAGGGTGGCAATGGCGGCTTTGGCAACCATTACTTCAAATCCGCCACCAACCGCTCCCCCACCCACGCCAATCAGGGTCAAGAGGGCGAAGAGCGCTGGATCTGGCTGCGCCTGAAGCTGATCGCAGACGCAGGCATCATCGGCCTTCCCAATGCCGGAAAATCAACGCTGCTGTCCGTCGTCTCAGCCGCACGGCCAAAAATCGCCGATTACCCTTTCACCACGCTGCACCCGCAATTGGGCGTGGTGCGCGCCAACGAGAACAGCTTTGTTCTCGCCGATATTCCTGGCCTTATCGAAGGCGCCCATGAAGGGGCCGGCCTTGGCGTGCGCTTTCTCGGTCACGTCGAACGCTGCGCCATCCTCATTCACATGATTGATGTGACGGGCGACGACCCGGTTGCCGCCTACCGCACCGTGCGCAATGAATTGAAGGAGTATAGCGAGCTCCTGGCCGCCAAGTCTGAGATCGTGTGCTTCAACAAGGTCGATGCCATTGATGAAAAATCTTTGGCCAAGAAACTCAAGACCTTTGAAACCAGGATCAAGATCAAGCCCACACTGATTTCAGCCGCCACATCGAAAGACACAGCCAAACTCATGAGCAAGATCATGACCATTGTGGCGAGGGCCAATGCCCGTGGCTTTGAAGCAGCAAAGCCCGTGGAGGCGTGGAAACCGTGACGCATCGTCTGGCAAAAGCCAAGCGCATTGTCATCAAGGTTGGGTCTGCGCTGCTCGTCGAACAGAAATCCGGAACCGTGAAGCAGGCATGGCTGACGTCACTCGTCGATGACCTGTCGCAGCTCAGAGCCAAGGGTGCCGATATCATTCTGGTCTCATCGGGAGCAATAGCCCTCGGACGCTTCAAGCTGGGCTTTGGCAAAGGCAAACTTGAACTGCCACAAAGCCAGGCCGCCGCTGCCGTGGGGCAAATTGCTCTGGCGCAAGCCTGGTCCGAAGAATTGAAGGCGCGTGATATCGTGGCGGCGCAAGTCTTGGTCACGCTCAATGACACGGAAGAGCGCCGCCGCCATTTGAATGCCAGGGCAACCCTGACCACGTTGCTGGCACAGGGGGCGGTTCCCGTCATCAACGAGAACGACACGGTAGCCACCTCTGAAATACGCTACGGTGACAACGACCGGCTTGCCGCCCGTGTGGCCTCCATGATGTCGGCCGATTGTCTGGTGTTGTTGTCAGACATTGATGGCTTGTACTCGGCACCACCCGATCAGAAGGGCGCTGAATTCATTGCCGAGGTCAAGGACATCACACCCGAAATTGAATCCATGGCCGGAAAACCGGTGAGTGGCCTTGGCTCCGGCGGCATGATCACCAAGATTGAAGCTGCAAAAATCGCCTTGGGTGCGGGCTGCAACATGGTCATTGCCTCCGGCCACAAGGATCATCCATTGCAACGGATCATGGCAGGCGAGCGCGTGACCTGGTTCACCGCGTCTGCCTCGCCTCTGCAATCGCGCAAACGCTGGATCGCCGGAAGCCTGCAACCCGTGGGCCGCCTGGTCATTGACGAGGGAGCCAAAGGCGCACTGCTCAAAGGCAAGAGCCTGTTGCCAGCAGGCGTGAAAGACATTATCGGCCTGTTTGGGCGGGGCGACACGGTGAGCATTGTGGCACAAGATGGCATGGAAGTGGCGCGCGGCATGGTGGCCTATGATTCGGGCGATGCACAGAAGATCAAGGGTTTGAAATCAGCCGAGATCATGCGTGTCCTGGGTGCTGCAGGCCGTGATGAAATCATCCACCGTGATGATCTCGTGATGATGACGGGAGAGAAGTAGTGTTGGATGTAATGCAGAAGCTGGGCAAAAACGCACGCCATGCCGCGCGCAGCCTGGCCCTGTCGCCGGCATCACAACGCAACGCCGCCCTGCACGCCATGGCAAAGGCAATCCGTACCGATGCCAAAATCATTTTCGCTGCCAACAGCCGTGATCTGGAAGCAGCACGGCAGAAGGATTTGAAGGCCTCGTTCCTCGACCGTTTGACGCTGACGCCGGAGCGCATTGAGGCCATGGCCACGGGACTGGAAGACATTGCCGCCTTGCCCGATCCGGTTGGCCAAGTGCAGGCAAAGTGGACACGCCCCAACGCCATGGAAATTTCCCGTGTCGCTGTGCCCATCGGCGTCATTGGCATCATCTTTGAAAGCCGCCCCAATGTCACAGCCGATGCAGGTGCCCTCTGCCTCAAATCTGGCAATGCCTGCATTCTGCGTGGCGGCACAGACGGGTTCCAATCATCAACCGCCATCGCCCACGGGCTTTCGCGGGGACTGCTGGAAGCGGGCCTCTCAGCCGATTGCATCCAGATGGTCCCCACCGCCGATCGCGCCGCAGTTGGTGATATGCTGACTGGACTGAACGGCAACATTGATCTGATCGTTCCCCGGGGTGGCAAAAGCCTGGTGGCACGTGTGCAATCTGATGCAAGAGTGCCGGTGTTCAGTCACCTCGAAGGCATCTGCCATGTCTTTGTTGACCGCGATGCGGATGTGGACATGGCCAATTCCATTGTCCTGAATGCCAAGATGCGCCGCACGGGTGTCTGTGGTTCAGCCGAAACCATTCTGGTGGACAAGCCCATCGCCGAAGCAGCGCTGCCGGTCTTGATCCGTACGCTGATCGGTGCAGGTTGCGAAATCCGTGGCGATGCTGCGTGCATGAAATATGACCCCCAGGTAAAGCAGGCGACAGAAGATGACTGGCATACCGAATATCTTGATGCCATCGTCTCCATGAGAGTCGTGGAGGGTGTAAGCGAGGCCATGCATCATATTGCAAAATATGGCTCTCAACATACGGACTCGATTGTTACTGCCAACATCGCTACGGCAGAAACCTTCCTCAACACCGTCGACTCCGCCATCGTCCTCCACAATGCTTCCACCCAGTTTGCCGATGGCGGCGAATTTGGCTTTGGTGCCGAAATCGGCATTGCCACTGGAAAGTTGCATGCCCGCGGACCTGTCGGCGTCGAACAACTCACCACCTTCAAGTACCAGGTGCGTGGCACCGGGCAAATCCGGCCCTGATGTTAAGGCTCCCACCCAAGGGCCAGGGCCAGCGCATCGGGCTATTCGGTGGCTCCTTCAACCCGGCCCACCGGGGACACTACATGGTGGCACTTTATGCCATGAAGCAATTGAAGCTTGACTGGGTCTGGTGGCTGGTGTCGCCGCAAAATCCATTGAAGGATCCATCGATCATCGATGAATACAGCAAGCGCCTGACCTATACCCGGCGCATTGCCAGACATCCGCGCTTCATCGTCACCGACATCGAGAACCAGATGCACACGCGCTACTCCGAGGAGACTTTGCGAAAGCTGAAAGTCATCGGTGGCAATACGCATTTTGTCTGGATCATGGGGGCCGACAGCCTGGCGTCGCTGCACCACTGGCACAATTGGCTTGAGATCGCCAAGTTGGTGCCACTCGCTGTGTTTGCCAGGCCCGGCTATTCCATCAAGGCCCTGCGCGGTATGGCAGCCACACGCTTTGCATCACGGCGTATCGCCCCGCCCAGCGCTGTCGTCTGCGCCAAAACACCTGCCTGGACCTTCATCACCATGCCACTGCGCAAGGAGAGTTCCACTGCCATCAGGAAGCGCCGCAAAACCACAGCTTGAAGCAGCACGCCTCACCACCTAAAAGAACCCATATTCATTTGATCCCATCGAAGGACCACGACCCTGAAAAAGCCAGTCAAGAAGACCGCCAAAAAAACCAGCAAGCCAGGTGCTAAAAAGGCCAAACCAGCTTTGAAGGCAAAGACAAAATCACCTGCGAAAAAAGCAGTTGTAAAAAAGTCCCCAGCTAAAAAATCAGCCGCCAAAAAGCCTTTGATAAAGAAAGCGGTAAAGGCGGCAACAAAAAAGACAGCCGCAAAGAAGTCCGTCGCAAAAAAAACGTCGGCCAAAAAAGCTGTCGCGCCAAAAGCGCCGATCCGTAAGAGTGTCAAGACGAACAAACCCGCTCCGAAAAAGCCTGTTGCTGTTGCAGTCGCAGTCAAAAAACCTGTACCTGTGAAGACGCAAACCAAGACGGCTGAACGCAAGGCCAAGCGCGCCGCCAAAGCTGTCGCACTGCCAGTCAAGACCACCAAACCTGTAGCGCCGTCCTGGCCACCCTTGATCACCGCACTGCTCGGCCAACTGGATGACGCCAAGGCTGAGGAAGTAATCGCCATGGACCTCAGCGAAAAATCCACCATCGCCGATACCATGGTGGTGGCCACAGGCCGCTCGGGCCGCCATGTCAATGCCATCGCCGACCAGGTTGTGGAGGAACTGTCAAAGCACGGCCTCAAGAACATTCGCATTGAAGGCGTACCGCAATGTGACTGGGTGCTCGTGGATGCCGGTGATGTGATCGTACACGTCTTCCGCCCGGAAGTGCGCAGCTTCTACAATCTGGAAAAGCTCTGGGCCGCCAACGTGCCGGAATGAAGCTCGGCATCGCCGCCATTGGCCTTTTGAAATCGGGACCTGAAAAGGAACTGGCTGCAGAATATGAGCAGCGCATTGTTGGCTTAGGCCGAACAGCAGGCCTCACGGATCTTGCCGTGCAAGACTGGTCTGAGTCAAAGGCCATAACCTCAGATTTGCGCAAAACCGATGAAGCCAAGCGCCTGTGGTCCACCGTTCCCACTGACGCCCCGGCCATTGTATTGGATGAGCGCGGCACAGCACTCTCAAGCGCCGAATTCGCGAAACTTCTACAACACCAGGCCGAAGCGGGAGCGAAACACTTGCATTTCCTCATCGGCGGTCCCGACGGCCATACACCCGAAACCCGCGCCAAAGCCTTCAAAATCCTGAGTTTCGGCCCCATGACATTTCCACACCGCCTGTTGCGCGTCATGTTGCTTGAACAAATTTACCGGGCAGTCACCATTATCGTTAATCATCCTTACCACCGGGCCTGATTCCACTTTTCTCCCTTTGGCCCCAATTTCAACACGGGTGCAGGCCATTTTTCGCTCCATGAACGTGCTTCGAAGCCTGACCGCGCTCAGCCTGACCGCTCTCGTGGTCGCGGCATCGTTCGCCATGGCGGAAGAGCCACAGCCGGAAGATCTGATTGCCGTTGAACAGGACCTGGCCACGTCAACCACACGCCAGGCGGAATTGGCAGCACAGGCCAAAGCAGCTGTTGAAGAACAGGAACAACTCTCCAACCGGTTGGTGGCGCTGGCAGAAACCGTGTCCACCCAGGAACGGGAATTGGCTGTCATTGAAAAGCGCCAAGCCAAACTCAAGACCGAAATGGCTACCATCAATCTGGATCTTGCAGCCAAGCAGGATGTGATTGCCGAGATTCTTGCGGGGCTGCAAAGGCTCGCCCAAAATCCGCCGCCTGCATTGGTGGTGGCTCCCAATGATGTGTTGGGAGCCCTGCGCGGTGCCATGCTGTTTGGCACCATCGTGCCTGAATTGCGCAACGCTGCGCAAACCCTGCATGATCAACTGACAGACCTCAAATCCCTGCGTGAGAAGTTTGAAGCTGAGGCGACACAGCACGACGAAGCGCTGTTGGCCTTGAACACCTCGCGGGCCGAGATCAGCAAACTGATTGACGAGAAAAAAGCCGCTGCCGCCACTTCCCAGCAAGAGTTGCAGAGTGAGCGCAAGCACGCCGATGAACTGGCAGCCAAGGCCATTACTCTGAAGCAACTGCTGGCTGCCATCGCTGAAGACAAGGCCATTGCCGAAGCCAAACGCTCTGCCGCAGAAAAGGCCCAGGCCGAAGCGGAACGCCTGGCCCAGGAAAAGGCGGCCATTCCGCAAATGGCCTTTTCCAAATCCCAGGGCCAGATTGAGTTTCCGGCCCAAGGCCAGATCATCAAGCATTTTGGCGATGAAACAGGTGCCGGTACCCGACTTGACGGAATTGTGATCGCCACGGCAAAACAGGCCCAGGTCACCTCTCCGGTCACTGGAAAAATTGAATTTTCCGGCAAATTCCGCTCCTACGGCCAGATGGTCATCATCAATCCGGGCGAGGGCTATCTTGTGCTTCTCGCGGGTTTGGAGCAAACGCTGGCAACCCATGGGCAATCCGTCAAGGCAGGTGAACCCGTAGGCACAATGGGGGATAAACCAGGTGCGATGGCCACATCAAATGGCCTCACAAATTTGACAACTCCTGTGTTATATGTGGAGTTCAGGAAAAACGGAGACCCTGTCGACCCCAATCCTTGGTGGATCGGCATCAGACAAGAGGCTATGAAATGAAGTTCAATTCGACTGTGCGTGCAACGGGTTTGGTTCTGGCAGGAGCGGTTTCTGCCGCCCTATTGATGCAAGCCTGGGGTGGTGCCAGTGCCGCCACCAGCAAGGCCGACACCTACAAGCTGCTCGGCCTGTTTGGCGATGTGTTTGACCGTGTACGCGCCGACTACGTTGAAGTGCCAGACGAAAAGAAAATGATCGAGAATGCCATCAACGGCATGCTGACGTCGCTTGATCCCCATTCCAGCTACATGGATGCCGCCAGCTTCCAGGACATGAATGAAAAGACGCGCGGCGAATTCGGCGGACTTGGCATCGAAGTCACCATGGAAAACGGCCTGGTGAAAGTCGTCGCCCCCTATGACGGCACGCCCGCCGCAAAGGCTGGTATCCAGGCCAATGACCTCATCGCAAAAATCGATGGCGCTGAAGTGCAGGGCCTGACCTTGAATGAAGCCGTGGACAAGATGCGCGGTGCCATTGGGTCTCCTGTCAACCTGATGATCGTGCGCAAGGGTGTCGATCCCTTCGACGTCAAGGTGGTGCGTGACATTATCAAGGTCGAATCCGTGAAGTTCAATATGGAAGGTGACGATGTGGGCTATATCCGCATGTCGTCCTTCACCGAACAATCCGACGTGGGCCTGACCAAGGCCATCACCGATCTCGACAAGAAATCCAATGGCAAGATCAAGGGCTATATCCTCGATTTGCGCAACAACCCCGGTGGTCTGTTGCTGCAAGCCGTTTCCGTGTCTGATGCCTTCCTGGAAAAGGGTGAAGTCGTCTCCACCCGTGGCCGCAACCCGGAAGATGTGGAACGCCACAATGCCCAGAAGGGCGATCTGACGGGCGGCAAGCCTGTTGTGCTGCTGATCAATGGTGGCTCCGCTTCTGCTTCGGAAATCGTGGCCGGCGCCCTGCAGGACCACAAACGCGCCACGCTGATCGGCACCCGCTCCTTCGGCAAAGGTTCCGTGCAGACCATCATTCCGCTCGGCAACGACGGAGCCATTCGTTTGACAACCCAGCGCTATTATACGCCATCGGGCCGTTCCATCCAGGCCAAGGGCATCGATGCCGATATCGTCATCGAACAGCCACTGCCGCCCGAACTACAGGGCAAGAACGTCTCAACGGAAGGTGAAGCCAATCTGCGCGGCCACATCACCAATGAAGCTGGCGGTGACGAAGGTGGCGGATCCTCCGCCTATGTGCCGGAAGACCGCACCAAGGACGTGCAGCTGAAGGCGGCGATAGACTTGCTGCATGGCGTGAAAGTGGTCACCAATGTGGTCAAGCCAGCAGATACCAAAAAAGACGAGAAGAAACAGGCGAATTAAAAGATTACCGCGTCGGCACGGGTTTCTCGCCGCGATAGTCGTAAAACCCGCGCTTGACCTTGCGTCCCAGCCAGCCTGCTTCGACATATTTCACCAGCAGCGGACACGGGCGGTATTTGGAATCGCTGAGACCTTCATGCAGCACTTGCATGATGGAAAGGCAGGTATCAAGACCGATGAAGTCGGCGAGTTGCAAGGGCCCCATGGGGTGATGTGCACCCAGTTTCATGGCGGTGTCGATGGCTTCCACGCCGCCCACACCTTCGTAAAGTACATAGACTGCCTCATTGATCATCGGCAGCAAAATGCGGTTGACGATGAAGGCAGGGAAGTCTTCTGAAACGGCGATGGTTTTGCCAAGGCCTGATGCAAAGTCTTTCACCGTCCGGAATGTGTCGTCATCGGTGGCGATGCCACGGATCAATTCCACCAATTCCATCACCGGCACCGGATTCATGAAATGCACGCCCATGAATTTTTCCGGGCGGTCAGTGGCAGCGGCAAGCCGGGTGATTGAGATTGAAGACGTGTTGGAACCGAGCAATGCCTCGGGTTTCAGATGCGGTGAGAGCCTGGCGAAGATCTCGTGCTTCAGGTGCTCTTTTTCCGTCGCGGCCTCGATCACCAGATCATGGTCGCCAAAGCCCGCAAAGTCTGGCACTGGCGTGATGCGTGAGAGGGCTGCACTGCGCTGGTCTTCCGTGATTTTGCCGGACTTGACCTGACGGGCCATATTGCCAGCAATCACATCCTTGCCTGCTGTAATGCGTTCTGGCGCGATGTCGTTGAGGCCAACGTCATAGCCTGCAAGAGCACAGACATGGGCAATGCCGGAGCCCATTTGTCCGGCACCGATGACACCGACTTTCGTGATTTTCATGTTGGTTTTTCAGCTTTTCAGGTTCACAAGAGGATGAAACCTATCTCCCGGAAGGACGCTCTGCAAGCGCCTTTCGCAGTTGCGAAGAGCCGCGTGATGTCGCAGTCCTCCGGAACGAATACCTTTGTTGCCAAATACGGTATGGCTCACGCGCCGGAAAGCTTTGGTGTCTTGAGCAGCACGCGCAAGACCTGGGTGAGGTCATGACCACGCTTCAAAATCAGTCCGCCGTGGGCCACAACCGCATACTGGCCCTGCTTGCGCGCGAGGTCAGGGGTTTTGATGATTCGGTACAATGGCTGTTCCGATGCCCGGCGAAACACCATGAAAATTGCGGCGTCCCTGCCGAATTCCATGGCATAGTCACGCCATTCACCCGCTGCAACGTGGCGGCCATAGAGGTTAAGGATGTGTGACAATTCCTGGCGGTCAAACGAAACAGACCTGGGCACAGCTGGAAAACGAATGACTTCGGCGGAGCTTTCGCCCCGCAAACGCTCATCAACACTATTCTCCATGGCCACACCCCCATCTGCTCTCTGGCCGTCATGTGACCGTTACTTTGAAATGCTTCAGATGATTTGACAAGGCTCCGTGCAAATTTCTCGATTTTGCCCCATTTGCGCCGCGTCTTGGTCAATGTGCGGGATGATAAAACCCGTGTTGCCTCGATAGCCCGGCTGGGCAGGCTCCGGTTCCAAGCCCCCCAGCCCCCCTGAGCAGATTGCTCCAGCCGGGCGCTTTTTGAGTGGTTGCGTTGCGTAGGTACGTGAGGCGTCAAGTTTTTAAACGGCCGGTTGTTCCCGGCCGTTTTTTTATGGGCCATTTTTTGTGGACTTGACGGTTGCATCCCGTGCCCCATATCTGGCCCCAGGCAATGGGGTAGAGACAATGGCAAAACCAGCAAAAACCGAAATCGGCAAACCACAGGCGTTTCAGGCGGAAGTGGCCAAGCTTCTGCATCTGATGGTGCATTCGGTTTATTCGGACCGGGACGTGTTCCTGCGGGAACTGATTTCAAATGCGTCTGATGCGCTGGACAAGCTGCGCTATGAGGGCATTGCCAAGCCGGAACTGCTGGAAAAGGAAGCCACACTTTCCATCACCATCACGGCGGACAAGACCGCCAAGACCCTGACCCTCACTGATACCGGCATTGGCATGACGGCGGATGAACTGGCAGGCAACCTCGGCACCATTGCGCGCTCCGGCACGGAAGCTTTCGTGAAAAAAGCCAAGGACGCCGCCCCTGACCTGATCGGACGCTTCGGTGTGGGTTTCTATGCCGCCTTCATGGTGGCTGACAAGGTGATCGTGACATCCCGCAAGGCGGGTGCAGCGAAAACCCATTCCTGGGAATCCGACGGGCTTGGCACCTTTACCGTGGAAGAGGCGGCGAAAGCGCCCCGCGGCACCACCATCACCCTGCATCTGAAAGACGATGCCAAGGATTTTCTCGACGCATGGAAAATTGAAAGCGTGGTCAAGGCCTATTCCGATCACATTGCGCACCCCATCATGCTGGCCGGGGAAGGCGATCCACGCCAGATCAATTCCGGCAGTGCCATCTGGACCCGCGCCAAGAACGATGTGACGGCGGAGCAGCACAAGGAATTCTATGCCGCACTGGCCCATGCGGCAGGGGACCCTGCACTTACCATTCATTACCGGGCGGAAGGACGGCATGAATACAACGTGCTGCTCTATGTGCCCGGTGAAAAGCCATTTGATCTCTATGACCCTGAGCGCAAGGGCCGTCAGAAACTCTATGTGCGCCGCGTGTTTATTGCCGATGATGCGCAATTGCTGCCGCCCTATCTGCGCTTCGTGCGGGGCGTGGTTGATTCATCCGACATGCCGCTGAACCTGTCGCGTGAGATGTTGCAGAACAATCCGGATGTGGCTGCGGTGCGCAAGGCGGTGACCAATCGCGTGCTGCAGGAATTGAAGAAGCTGTCGGAAAAAGACGCCGCCGCCTTCAGCAAGATCTGGGAACACTTCGCACCCGTCATCAAGGAAGGCCTCTATGAGGATTTTGAGCGCCGCGAACAGATTCTCGAATTCGCCCGCTTTGCGTCGACCAAGGCTCCGGTCTTGACGTTGAAAGATTACGTGGCGGGGCTGAAGGAAAACCAGACATCGATCTATTACATCACAGGCGAAGACGCCGCCAAGGCTGCCGCCAGCCCACAGCTTGAAGGCTACAAGGCGAGGGACATTGAAGTGCTTTTGCTGACGGACCCCGTCGATTCCTTCTGGGTGCGCACCGTCATGGGCTTCGAAGGCAAACCCTTCGTGTCTGTCACGCAAGGTGCGGGCGACATTGACAGCATCAAGCCTGCCGACGCACCGCAGGATGAGAGCAAGGCCGACGCTGCGACCGAGGCCTTGATCGGAAAAATCAAGGTGGCACTTGGCGACAAGGTGAAGGATGTGCGGGTGTCGAAGCGCCTGACGGAAAGTGCCGTCTGTCTGGTCAATGACGCGATGATGGACCGCAATCTGGAACGGCTGTTGTCACGGCAGAAGGATTCGGGTGTGGCGATCAGCGCACCCGTGTTGGAGATCAATCCCAATCACGGCTTGATCAAGGCGCTGACGACGTCGAACGATGTGACGGATGCAGCCTTCCTGCTGCTGGACCAGGCGTTTATTTTGGAAGGCGAACAAGTGGCGGACCCCGCCGGTTTTGCAAGGCGCATGGGGGTTGTGATGGCAAAGGCATTTGGGTGATTTGTTTTCCCAAGAGGCGAAGGAACGCGTTGTGAGATGTTGATCTCTTTTTAAGGTCATTCGATAGATGTCAGCATTGAGGGTGCTCTCGCAACCAGTCGCTTCTCCCGTGGAGAAGCTGCCCGAAGGGCTGATGAGGTCCCTTTAGCTGCCAAGCGGGCCGGGTGCGCAAGATCACATCACGTTCAAAACCACGGCGCCCAGACTTTTGCTGATGGCAAGTTCCAGCCGGGTCATGGCCGCTTCGAAGGCGGGCTTTGGTGTCAATTTCAGCCGTTGCGCCAGGTAGCACCCCGCCAGAAAATCACCCGTGCCATGGGGCACATGCGCTTGCCGTTTCAGGGTGTGGGTGAAACGTCGTCCGTCCACATGCAGGATGGTCGCCAACCGGTCAGTTGCGAAGGGGACCGAGGTTATAATCGTTTCGGCCACGTTCAGACCTGTCGCATGGTCCGACCCTGCAAGCCACGTGAGTTCGAACTGATTGGGCGTCGTGATGGTGGCCAAGGGCAGCAATTCATCACGAATCGCTTCTGCCACGTCCACGCCCACATAAACTGCGCCATGATCACCAATCACCGGATCAACCAACACCTGAAGAGATTCATGCTTTGCTTTCAGGGCAGCAATTTGTTTCGCCGCCGCAACGACTTGTGCCCCATTGGCGAAGTAACCGGTCATGACGGCATTGAGGTGTTGGAAAGCGTCAATGCGTTCAAGGGCGGAAAACATGTCTTCGATCAAAGCCGCCGGTAGGGCCTGACCTGCGGGTTTGCCGTGACCGGGATGGTTCGACAGCACCACCGTCGGGATCTGCATGACTTCGTGACCTTCGGCCTGCAAGGCAGGAACTGCAGCGGAATTGCCTACGGGACCATAGACGGTCTGCGAGGAGATGCAGAGCACCCGCCCCATCAGATGATGTTCTTTTCGAACAACAGATCATTGCGGAGGATGCGGGCATAATCCAGCCGCTTGACATCCACACTGCGATATTCCCCATACATGATCTGCTCCGCTGTAAGCATGCCTGAGGCCGGACCCTGCTGAATGCCGTGGCCAGAAAAGCCATTGGCGAAAATAAAATTGGAGAGCACGGGGTGGCGGCCATAGATGCCGTTCTGGTCGAGTGAATTATAGTCATAATGCCCGACCCACGACCCCACCACCTTCACGGTTTCAAAAGCCGGAATGCGCTCCGCCAGCGAAGGCCAGATGCGGTCCTCAAACCAACCGTGGTCCATGTCCCAGTCGACGGCTGGTTCATCTTCTTCCTCAGGCGAATTTCCAGCGAGGAAATTGCGTCCCTCGGGCCGCATGTAGATGCCAGACCAGTCCGTGGTCAGCGGGCCCTGGCGCAAGCCCTCGGGTGCCTCCGGGCAATCCAGCACATAGACGTAACGTTTGCGCGGGGCGACGGGAAGGTTGATGCCTGCCATGGCGGCAAGTGCGCCTGCTCCTGTGCCCGCCGCATTGACCAGGTCACCGCAGGCAATGGTTTCACCCGACAGCAACGCAACGCTGGTGATGGTTTTCCCGTCATGGGAAAGGCCCACAACCTTGCCGGCGATCAGTTCCACGCCCTGTGCGAGCGCTGATTTCCGGAACAGCGCCATCAGCGAATAGGGGTCGAGCCAGCCCTCTCCCGACACGCCGAAGCAACCTGCCGCAACGCCATTGGTGTTGAGATAGGGAAAACGTGTGTTCAGTTCGGGTGCAGTCAGCAGAACGTTGTCGGCACCACAAGCGACTTGCGTGGCATGATTTTCTTCAAGTGTTGGCAGACCCTCTGGCGATGCCAGAATCAGATAGCCCTGTTCCTTGAATCCCACATCGGCATCAGGGCCGAATTCCTGCTTCAGGTTGCGCACAAGCTTGAGACCGAACATTGCAAGCGCGATATTCTCGGGCGTTGAAAATTGCTGGCGCAAGCCGCCCAGGGACAAGGCCGTGCAGCTTTGCTTGAAACTGGTATCCTTCTCGATGATGGCGATGGACCCTGTGAAGCCCTGTTTCTTCAAGTAATGGGCCGTGGCTGATCCAACAACCGCTCCACCCACAATCACCACATCAAACCTGCGCATCTCTCAACTTTGCATGAGCCAGCATGCCACCTCAAGACCCCGTTTAAATAGAGCCAGCGTCCATCAGCCACAGCAAAATGGACGCCGTGACGGCAGCAAATCCGGTGCCAAGCGCCACCGCCCCGGATACGGCAGGCACAGCCTCGTCATTCTTCTGGGCGAACAGAAAGGCATTGGCACCCGTGGGCATGGCTGCAAACAGCACGGCAACCTTGATCCACAGGGCAGGCAGGGTGACGGCATAGCGGGCAAGCACAAAGACAAACACCGGCATGGCCAGCATCTTGAGGCCAATCAGCGCAAACATGCCACCCCATGACCCACGCAAATTATAGGCCGCAAGCGAAACACCCAGGGCCACCAGGGCCGTGGGCACACCCGCATCCGACAGCATCGACAGCATCTTGTCTGGGACAATATTCAAGCCAAGTCCGGTCATGCGCCAGAGCCCGCCTGCCAACAGGCCGAGAATAATGGCGTTGGTGACGAGCATTTTCCCCAATGATTTTGCCGTGTCGGCAAACGAGAACGTCGCGGAGTGGCGTGCCAGTTCCCGGTGCAGGGTGGCCGCTGTCCATAACATGGGGGCGTGAATGGACAGGATCATGCCAAGCGGAACAGCGATTGCCGTTCCGAAGTGAGCAAGAGCCAGGGGTGTACCGAGCAAGGCCAGATTGCCAAAGCCAGTGGCCATGGAGGCCGCCGCACCGCCTGAGACATTCAGGCTTTCAATGAAACGCGAGGCAATGGCCGCAGCGATCCAAGCCAAAGCAAGCCCGCCAAAAAAAGCAAACCACAGCGCCCAAGGTGCGCCATCCTGCGGGGCCATGGTGGCGACGGTGCGAAACAGAAACGCCGGAATGGCGATGTTGAATACAAACAAGGTAATGCCGCGCCCGGCAACAGCGTCAATGATATTGGCCTTGGCCAGACCATAGCCGACAACAATGAGGCCGAAGACCGGGAGGACCGTAGTGATGATGGCGTTCAACGGTTAGATCGCTAGCTTCTTGACCGCAGTTTTCTCGTCACCTGTATTAGGCGTTCCGCGCGGCTCGATCAGCAGAACATGGCATTCTTCCTCGGCAACCGGGCAATGTTCCACGCCCTTTGGAACAACATAGATTTCACCGGGGTTCAAAATCACGTCGCCATCTCTGAGCTTTATCGTGAGCCGCCCCTTGACGACCATAAAGAAGTCATCCGTATCCAGATGGGAATGCCAGACAAACTGACCTTGAACCTTAACCACCATCAGATCATTACCATTGTAGCCACCAATGATTTTGGGTGTCCAATGTTCAGTGAAGGTGGAAAGTTTCTCGGTTAAATTGATCGGAATGTGAGTCATTACACTTACAACCAGCTGTGACTTTGCATATTCTGCTTCTCAAACGCAGCAATGCTGTCGGCTTTCTCCAGCGTCAGGCCAATGTCATCCAGGCCGTTGAGCAGGCAATGTTTGCGGAAGGGGTCGATGTCGAATGTGATCACGCCACCATCTGGACCACGAATTTCCTGCGATACCAGATCAACGGTCAAAGTCGCGTTGGAACCGCGTTCGGCATCATCCATCAACAGCTTTAACTGGTCAGGTGTCACCACAATCGGGAGAATGCCGTTCTTGAAACTGTTGTTGTAAAAGATGTCCGCGAAGCTCGTTGAAATCACACAACGGATGCCAAAATCCAGCAGCGCCCAGGGCGCATGTTCGCGCGAGGAACCACAGCCGAAATTGTCACCCGCCACCAGAATCTGCGCCTTGCGATAGGCGGATCGGTTCAGAACAAATTCCGGTAATTCCTTGCCATCCTGCGTGAAGCGCATTTCGTAGAACAAAGACTTGCCCAATCCCGTGCGCTTGATGGTTTTCAGAAACTGCTTGGGAATGATCATGTCGGTGTCGACGTTGACGATGTTGAGCGGCGCTGCAACACCCGTGAGACGATCAAATTTTTCCATTCTGTATCCTTACAAATTGACCGAGGCCGCTTCGTCAGCCCCGATCATCAGGTTGAGGTTTTGCACGGCGGCACCGGAGGCACCCTTGCCGAGATTGTCATAGATCGCCATCAAAACCACTTGGCCGCGCGTGTCATTGGAAAAGACATGGAGGCGCATGTTGTTGGTGTTGTTGAGGGCCTCAGGGTTCAGCACTTCAGCAGTGTCGAGGGCCGCCACGTCAATAAAGCGCGCCTTGTCATGATAAGCAGTGATGGCGGCATGGATGTCGATGCCCGTCACTCCGTTGCTGAGATGCAGCGGCACCGTGGTCAACATGCCTTGCGCGAAATCCCCCACCACCGGCTGGAACAGCACGTCCGGGGTTACGCCAGTGTAATGCTTCATCTCCGGCAAATGCTTGTGATTGAAGCCGAGGGCATAGGGCGCGTAATGCGAGGCAGCCCCTCCCTTCGCCACATAGTCCTCGATCATCTTCTTTCCGCCACCGGAATAGCCCGACACACCGCCATAACTGAGGGGCGTGTCCGTTGACACAAGCCCCGCCGCGATCAATGGCTTTACGAGCGCGATCAGGCCTTGCGGCCAGCAACCGGGATTGGCGACGCGCCTGGCATTGGCAATACGGTCTTTCTGCTGGCTGTCGAGTTCCGGAAAACCATAGGCCCAGTCCGGGTTGATGCGGAAAGCAGTAGAGGCATCGATGACGCGGGTTCTGGAGGCGGAGTCAATCAGGGACACAGCTTCAACGGCAGCATCATCCGGCAGGCAGAGCACAGCAAGTTCAACATTGTTCAGCAATTCGCGCCGTGCAACAGCATCCTTGCGCCGTGCGGGATCAATGGACACCAGTTCCAGATCGCTGCGGTTCTTCAGGCGGTCACGGATTTGCAAGCCGGTGGTGCCCGCTTCGCCGTCAATAAAAATGGTGGTTTTCGTGCCCATGTTGGCGGCCTTCTAGACCGGGCCTCCTCAGCTTTCAACATGAACCCAACATAAACGACAGGATCAGGCCGGGTTCAGGGCAACGCTCCTATAACCACAGCATCGAAAGTGCCTGCTCCAACCCACTCAACCCCAAAGGAACACATCATGAAAAAGATCATTATCGCCCTTGCCGCTGTTTCAGCCGTTGCGGCTGGCGCATCCGCCGCCCAGGCCCATAGCCATGGCCACTTCAACCTGTATTTTGGTGGCTACGGTGGCCACTACGGCCATTACAACAACTATTATTCCGAACCCGCCTATTCCGATTATCAGCCGGAATGCCACTATGTAACGGTCAAAAAGGTGTTCTGGGAATATGGCTACAAGATCGTGAAGTATCAGAACAAGCTGGTCTGCAACAGCTACTGATCCCATTCTCTTACTACAACGCCTGCCCAGACCGCCCGTGTTCTCCCACACGGGCGGTTTTTTGTTGTTTTCACTTGCGAAATTTGTCGCAATATGAACACAATGTTAACATGGACCTCAGGATCGGTTCAGGGGGCGTTTTGTAGAACGTGAATATCGAAAGAGACTACCTAGACCAACACAAACCCTGAAAGGATAAATACCATGAAGAAACTTCTCATCGCCCTTGCTGCCGTGACCGCCATCGGAGCCGGTGCTTCAGCCGCCCAGGCCAAAGTCAATTTCAACCTCTATCTCGATGCGCCTGGCTATGACACGCCGAACTATTATGAGCCTGTCGGCTATTACACCTATGACTGCCATTGGGTGAAGGTACGGGTTGTGAAGTATGACTATTATCACAACCCAATCTATGTCTACAAGAACAAGAAGGTCTGCAACAAGGTCTATCACAACGGCTATCACAACAGCTATTGATCTGACCTGACGCCATAGCAAAACCGCCCGCGGTGTTTCACCCGGGCGGTTTCTGATTTTAAAAGTGTTCTGCTTACTCGCAGAAGAACATGCAGGCCTTGGCCCCTTGGGCGCTCATGGCCTGAACCGTGGTGAAAGCGGCAAGACCGCCGGTCACGGTGGTGACGAACACCAGCGCCAACAAGACGCGGCGCAAAAAGGCGGCATCCGCCTTGACTGTTGTATTCACTGGACAAACCCCTTTAACGCCCACACACGGGCAGCCCCCGCTGCCTGATTCATGTCTAGCGCATGGAACGTGTCTTTAACGTAAAGGAAAGCCTAATCAACTGTTAATGCGCAGTGTGGTTGACGGTTTGTCTCACTGTGACCTGATATCCACAAAGCGCCCGGCCAAAGCTGCTGCCGCTGCCATTTGCGGGGAGACCAGGTGGGTGCGGCCCTTGTAGCCTTGGCGTCCCTCGAAGTTGCGATTCGAGGTGGATGCGGCGCGTTGGCCGGGTTTCAACTGGTCCGGGTTCATGGCCAGGCACATCGAGCAGCCGGGTTCACGCCACTGGAAGCCGGCGTCGAGGAAAATCTTGTGGAGGCCTTCAGCTTCCGCCATTTCCTTCACCAGGCCGGAGCCCGGAACGATCATGGCATAGTCCAGCGATCCCGCAATCTTCTTGCCCTTCACCACTTCGGCGACAGCGCGCATATCTTCAATGCGGCCATTGGTGCAGGAGCCGATCCAGATCACGTCGAGCGGAATATCGGTGATTTTCTGTCCAGCGCTCAATCCCATATATTCAAGTGCACGGATTTTCGATTGGCGCTTGCCTTCATCGGCGATGAGGGCCGGATCGGGCACGGCACCGGACACAGAAACAACATCTTCCGGGCTGGTGCCCCAGCTCACAATCGGCGGCAGGTTGGCGGCATCAAGTTTCACGATGCGGTCAAAATGGGCGGCCTCGTCGGTGACAAGTGAATCCCAGTAGCGGCGGGCCTTGTCCCATTGTTCGCCCTTGGGGGCCTTGGGCTTGCCATGCAGGAAGGCGTAAGCTTTTTCATCAGGTGCAATCATGCCGGCCCGGGCACCGCCCTCAATGGTCATGTTGCAAACGGTCATGCGGCCCTCCATCGACAGGTCGCGGATGGCTTCGCCGGCAAATTCGATGACATGTCCCGTACCACCCGCCGTGCCAATTTCGCCGATGATGGCAAGGATGATGTCTTTCGCGGTGGCATGTTTGGCCAGCTTGCCATTCACGTCCACCTTCATGTTACGGGCTTTTTTCTGGATCAGGGTTTGCGTGGCCAGCACGTGTTCCACTTCCGAGGTGCCAATGCCATGGGC
>CAXTKL010000025.1:0-32961 GCA_964244825.1 uncultured Aestuariivirga sp. | reverse complement strand
TGCACACCCAGGCCGCCAGCCATATTCTCGATGGCTTCAAGCCGACCTATGAATCAACCGTATCAGGCAACCTGTTCCGCGCGGGGGCCGTGATGCTGGGCAAGCTCAACATGGATGAGTTCGCCATGGGGTCGTCGAACGAAACGAGTTACTATGGTCCGGTCACCAATCCGTGGCGCCGGAACGGCTCCAACACAACTCTGGTGCCGGGAGGCTCATCCGGTGGTTCGGCGTCGGCGGTTGCGGCGCATATTTGCGCCGCCGCGACGGCAACCGACACGGGCGGTTCCATCCGCCAGCCTGCGGCCTTCACTGGCACTGTCGGCATCAAGCCGACCTACGGCCGTTGCTCCCGCTGGGGCATTGTGGCCTTCGCGTCGTCGCTGGATCAGGCAGGGCCAATTGCGCGCGATGTGCGCGATGCGGCGATCATGCTGAAGGTGATGGCCAGTGTGGATGACAAGGACACGACCTCGGTTGATTTGCCCGTGCCGGATTATGAAAACGTGTTGGGCAAATCGATCAAAGGTCTTCGTGTTGGCATTCCCAGAGAATATCGCCCCGATGGCTTGTCGGCTGAAATCAATGCACTATGGGACAAGGGTGCCCTATGGCTGAAAGAGCAGGGGGCCGAGATTGTCGAGATCTCCCTGCCGCACACAAAATATGCGCTGCCCGCTTACTACATTGTAGCCCCTGCCGAAGCGTCGTCGAATCTCGCGCGTTACGATGGCGTGCGTTATGGGCTGCGCGTGCCAGGGGATGATCTGACGGACACCTACGAAAAAACCCGTGCCGCCGGGTTTGGCCGCGAAGTGCAGCGCCGCATACTCATCGGCACCTATGTGTTGTCCGCTGGTTATTATGACGCTTACTATGTGAGAGCGCAGAAAGTCCGTACACTGATCAAGCGTGACTTCGACGAGGCCTGGGCCAAGTGTGACGTGGTGCTGACCCCCGCCACGCCGTCAGCAGCCTTTGCGCCGGGCGAAATCACCGACCCGCTGCAGATGTATCTGAATGACGTATTCACGGTGACAGTCAACATGGCAGGCTTACCGGGCATTGCTGTGCCAGCGGGATTATCCGCCGATGGCTTGCCGCTTGGGTTGCAGCTGATTGGCAAGCCCTTTGATGAGGAAACTTTATTCCAGACAGCATTTGCAGTTGAACAGGCAGCAGGAAGGTTTCAGGCCAAGCCCTGGTGGTGACCGGGCTGTTAACCGTAATGGTAAAGTTTTAGTTAAATTGACTCATTTCGGTACAGGTTGACTCTTTACGGATTCATGATCCTGATTTACCTTTCATTAACACTTGCGGCGGGTTCGCGGCGTGTGAGTGAAATGTGTGGGTCTGGAGTTTGTGATGAAGCGTTGGTTTGGTGTTGCAGCATTTGCGTTGGCTTCGGTCATTTCCACCGCAACATTTTCCGCCACCAGCCCGGTGTTTACACCTGAATTCGGCAAGTCACTGCCACCAGTCGGTTTTGTGAGGTTTTGCGTCAGCAATCCCAGCGAATGCAAAAATGTCGGCCGCCGCGTCAAACGTCTGGCGTTGACCCCAACTGCATGGAACGCACTGTTCAAAGTCAATGCGGAAGTCAACAAGGACATCACACCTGTGAGCGATGAGGACCAATATGGTGTGCCAGAACTGTGGACCTATCCGGTAACCGCCGGTGATTGTGAAGATTACCTGCTGCTCAAAAAACGTGACCTTGAAAGAATGGGCTATGACGCCGGTGCGTTATTGATCACCGTTGTTCTTGACGAAAAGAACGAAGGCCACGCGGTATTGACGGTCGCAACGGATCGCGGTGATTTCGTTCTCGACAACCGCCGCAATGACATACTGTTGTGGACTGATACAGGTTACACATTTCTGAAGCGCCAGTCTCAGCAAGACCCACGTGCGTGGGTTGCTCTAACTGACGGTGCGCACAAGACTGTCAAGGCAACAGCAGGAAACAACTAAGCCAGCGTTGCCAGGCGTTTCGTCAGCAAATCAAAGAAACCATCTGCATTGATGCCGCCGCAAACCGTAGCGTTGGGTTTGCGTTCGGTTACGCGCCACCAGTCAATCACCGTCATTCCCATGGTGAGTTCGGATTCACATTCGACCGAAACATTGACATCCCGGGACGTAAAGAGTTCGGGATGCAACAACCATGCAATGACGCAAGGGTCATGCAGGGGGCCGCCGTCGGTACCGTATTTTTGTTCGTCAAAGCGTTCGAAGAAGTCGAGCAACTGGGCTGTTGCAGGGCCGGTGTTATTTTTCATCTCTCGGAATTTCTGCACGCGGGCCTTGGTGGTGAGCGCCTGGTGGGTGCAGTCGAGGGGAATGAGTGTGATGGGTATGCCCGCTTCAAACACAAGGCGTGCGGCCTGGGGGTCGACATAAATATTGAATTCCGCCGTCGGCGTAACATTGCCGCCCTCGAAAAAACCGCCACCCATGGCCACGATGCGTTTGATGCGCGGCGCAATGCGCGGTTCGCGAACCAGGGCGAGGCCGATGTTGGTGAGCGGCCCCAAGGTACAGACCGTGATGGTTCCAGGTGGATGCTGCATCAGGGTTTCGATGATGAAATCCACTGCGTATTTTTCTTGCAGCGGCATTTTCGGGTCTGGCAGGTCCGGGCCGTCAAGCCCGGTGCGGCCGTGTACATGTTCGGCCGTGACCAGGTTGCGCAGCATGGGCCGGATGGCACCGGCATAAACCTTGACGTCAGGCCGCCCTGCCAGTTCGCAAATTTTGCGGGCGTTGCGTTCCGTGCGTGCCAGCGGAACGTTGCCGGCAACGGCTGTAATGCCAAGGATTTCAAGTTCAGGTGACGCCAGTGCAAGCAGGATCGCGACGGCATCATCCTGGCCTGGATCCGTGTCAATGATGATCGGGTGAGACATTATTTCTTCCGTTGGGATTTGCCCATCTTCTTACGGGAGTGATAGGTCAGCGCAAGCGAAATGCAGTGTTGCAGCTCTGCCTTTGGCAGGGGTTTGCCCAGCGTAAATTCAATACTTCGCTGATCAACAAACGTCATGGCATCGGGATAGCGCTGCCGGAAGTCGTTTATCAATTCTGACTGGCAGTGGACAAACATCGCGTATTTCGTTGGGTCGCCCGGCAGTGCGTCAATGCGTATCGTGCAGCCAGTTTTCGATTGCGACGTCAGAAAACTCAGCTGCCCCCACCGCAGGGCTTCTTCGAGCGGGCCGACACCCTTCAAGGTTTTCGCTGTATCCAGAATGAGTTGACGCAAGGCCAGAAGGGCGTTCTGCATGTCGCCTGGCTGGTTCTTGAAATGCTCGCGTGCAAATCTCATGGTTTGAAATCCGCGAAGAATTCGTCCTGCATACGCTTGAGATAACCAACAAGTTTTGGTCGCGAGCGAATGCCTTCGCCAATGGGGCTCTCGAAGTAGCGTGTGCTTGCAGACCAGAGGAAACCACAAACCGTCGCGTCAGCGCCGCAGGCTTTGGCTCCCAGAATGTAGTGCTGGTTGCCGAGGATTGCTTCAACGGCTTCAATGTCTCCCATGGCCAGCTCTAATCTTTCTCCGGCGCTGTGGCGACCAAGACCCTGAAGATGTTGGGTCTTCCTGATCTTTCCCCGGACAATGCGGGCAATCAGCGGGCGAAAGGGAGCGGGGGCGTCCGCGAAGAATTGGTAGGGACCCTTGTAAAAGTTTTCGTCGTGGAGCCAGCGAATACCCATGGCTAGGAAATAGAAATGCTCCTCCAGCATGCGGGAAATTGCCCAACCTTTAGCCAATTCAGCGTTGCTGTATCCACCGGAATAATCGATGCCATGAACAGTTTCGAGGTGGCGCATGATGAAATGGGAATCGGCGATTACTTTGTCGCCATCCGTCAGGTACGGTGCCTTGCCTTTTGGTGCTGTTTTGAAATCCATGCGTTCAACGGCAAAAGCCAAACCGGACATTTTCAGGAGTATCAGTGCCTTAATGCAGAACGGACTTCCATCTGGCAATCCGAAATAGGGACCAAAAATGTGCAGTTTCATGACGTTGTTCTCCTCCTGTGGTTCACATTACTACTGCCACGTTGCTGACAAAACCCGTCAGTACTGTTAGTGTAGTGTCAGATCATGAGACGCGCAGAACGCCTGCTCCGCATAATTCAAATCCTGCGCCGCCACCGGCGTCCCGTAAGGGGGCAGAGCGTGGCGGAGGAGGTGGAGGTGTCGCTGCGCACACTCTACCGCGACATTGCCGACCTCATCACTGACGGTGTACCCATTCGGGGTGAAGCGGGCATTGGCTACGTGCTCGGTGAAGGCTATGACGTGCCGCCATTGATGTTCAATGCCGATGAACTCGAGGCAGTGATGCTGGGTTTACGCTGGGTGGAGCGGCGGGGTGACCGCGATTTGTCCCGGGCGGCACAAGACACAATAGCAAAAATTGGTGCGGTATTGCCGCAACAGTTGAAGCCATTTCTGTTTGACTCAGGGTTGCTGGCTCCACCGGCATCGCGCAAGGTTGAAGATGCGGTCGATGTTGCTGCCTTGCGTCAGGCTGTGCGGGAGCAGCGCAAGGTTACACTCCTATACCGTGATGAATCAGAGAAAACCACACAGCGGGTGATCTGGCCCATCGGGATATCCTATTTTGATGCCCAGAGGTTGGTGATTGGCTGGTGCGAGTTGCGCAATGACTTCCGGTCCTTCCGGACCGATCGCATTGCCGAAGCGGTGATCAGCAACGATAAATACGTTGAACGGCGCAAGGCGCTGTTGAAGCGCTGGTATGCCATGCGGGAGGCCGAACGGCTCAATTCGCCGCACGAATTTGCCCCGACGCGACGAGAGCCAGAGCTTTGATGTAGAGTGGATGTTCCACTGTCAGCACGCGATTGGCCAAAGTTTCCGGGGTGTCATTGGGCAGGACGGGAACGGTTGCACGCAAGATAACTTTGCCACCGTCCAGCTCTTCGTCGACGAAATGAACGGACGCGCCATGAACTTTTGCGCCGTCTTCAAGTGCGCGTTCGTGCGTATGCAGGCCTTTGTAGAGGGGCAGAAGCGATGGATGGATGTTGAGCATGCGGCCTGCCCAGGGTTTGATGAGGACGGAAGTCATGATGCGCATGAAGCCGGCACAGCAGATGAGGTCGAGATTGTGTTTCTGTAGTTCGGTATTCAGGGCAGAGTCAAAAGCTTCGCGGCTCGCATAGCTCTTGTGGTCGAGTGCTGCAGTGGCGATGTTGTGTTGTTGCGCGTAGACCAAACCAGCGGCATCGGGGTTGTTTGTTGCAACGACGATGATTTGTGCCGGGTAGGCGGGATCGCCGCAGGCTTCGATCAGGGCACGGAGGTTAGAGCCGCGGCCGGAGATCAAGACGCCGACGCGTTTTTTCTGCATCAGCCGAGAGCGCCCGCAAAGGCCACTTGCGGTTCCCGGCCTTTTCTTTTGGCAATTGTGCCGAGCGACACAACCGTTTCACCCGCGCGCTTCAGCCCAGCCATCGCGGTTTTTGCATCCTTTGCCGAGACGACGACGATCATGCCGATGCCGCAGTTGAAGGTGCGAAGCATCTCCGTTTCAGCAACGCCGCCTGCGATTTGCAGCCATTTGAATACGGCAGCAAAAGGCACCGCACTGAGATTGATCTGTGCCACGGTACCCTTTGGCAGGACGCGGGGAATGTTTTCGGTGAACCCGCCACCTGTGATATGTGCGAGAGCCTTGATACTGTTGCTCTTCTTGATCACTTTCAGCAAGGACTTCACGTAAATGCGCGTTGGGGTAAGCAAGGCTTCGGCGACGGTTTGACCTTTGTCGAAAGGTGCTTTGTCAGTGAGTTTTGCGCCTGAAGATTCCAAAATGCGACGGATCAGCGCGTATCCGTTGGAGTGCGGACCTGAAGATGCAAGACCAAGTATGACGTCGCCTGCCATCACATCAGAACGAGGCAGGATTTTTTTGCGTTCAACGGCACCCACTGCGAAACCCGCAAGATCATAGTCGCCACCGTGATACATACCCGGCATTTCAGCGGTCTCGCCGCCGATCAGGGCGCAGCCTGCCTGTTTGCATCCGTGAGCAATGCCTGCAATGACATCGGTTGCGTCTTTGACACTGAGTTTTCCCGTTGCGTAATAGTCCAGAAAAAACAGCGGTTCGGCACCCTGGACCACGAGGTCATTGACCGACATAGCAACAAGATCAATGCCGACACCGTGGTGCATGCCGGAATCAATGGCCAGTTTCAGCTTGGTGCCGACGCCGTCATTGGCGGCCACCAGGACAGGGTCCTTGTAGCCACACGCCTTCAGATCAAACAGACCACCGAAACCGCCGAGGTTTGGTGTGGAGCCCTTTCGCCGTGTCGACTTGGCGAGGGGCTTGATGGCTTGTACCAAATCGTTTCCGGCACTGATATCCACACCGGCGTCGGCATAGGTCAAACCGTTTTGAATCGCTTGTTTGCTGCTGGCCATGCCGCTAGTTTGCCCCAAATTCGTGCTGAACTGATTTGTGGGCCTGTTAGCCCATTTTGCCGGGCCATTGAAAGCCCGAATGGGTGATATGGGGAAAACTCTGAAAACTTTTCTGCTTGCGGTTGCGCTTTGCTTTTGGGCGACAGTGGGTATCGCCGCCGGGCCTGTGGAAACCAGCATTTTCGCGGTACAGGGCGTTGCTGTCGATATCACTGATGTTGACGCGGATACGGCAAAACAAAAGGCATTGGTTGACGCACAGATGAAAGCTTTCACCTTGCTGGCACAGCGGCTGGGCAATCAATCCATCGTCGATGCGGTGGCAAAATTTGATGACAAGAAGGTGCTGCCGTTTCTCAAGTCGCTGTCCATTGAAGACGAAAGCATCAGCCCGGGCCGCTACAAGGGTACTCTTACTGTCCGGTTTCTCCCCGCGAAAATCCGGTCGCTGTATAGTGAGTTTGGCGTCAAAGTCAGTGGTGAGCAAGGGCCGAGCCTGCTGGTTTTGACGGTCTGGAAGGGAACAACAGGCAATGTATTGTGGGAGGATAACCCGTGGCGGCAGGCCTGGATTAAATTGCGGGCTGAGCAGTCGCTGGTGCCCGTCATTGTTCCTCTCGGTGACTTTGATGACACGGAATTGCTGACGGTGGCTGATGTGCTCAGCGAGGACGCAGTCAAGATTGAAGCACTGCGAAAACGCTATGATGTGAAAAAGGTAATCATTGCCTTCGCCGAACCTGCCGAAAATGGAGCTGTACACGCCACCATGAGCGGTGACTCGCCCTTGGGAAAACTGAGTTTTGACAAAGTCTATGACGGCGAAACCGGGAAAGTGGAAGATTCCGCAAATCTTGCAGCACAACGGTTTCACGGCGTAATGCTGGACAAATTCAAGTCCGGGGCCGTAAAGGTTGCCGACCAAAAGCGCCCTGAGGCCAATGCCCGCAAAACCCTGAGCGTTCGCGTACCCTTCTCCGGCCCATCGGAATGGAATGGATTGCGCTCGCGTATTCTGTCAACCCCTGGTGTGACCGGACTGGATGTTTCAACACTTGGTGCTGATGGAGCCGTGGTTGCCTTGACCTTTGTCGGAACACCGGAAGATATGCAATCTTCCATGCAGGCCAGCGGGCTCAACCTCAGCCAGGCTGGCGGCGGCTGGCAGATTTCCCAGCTTTAGGACAATGCCATGACACTGCAAAAACAGACTGGATTTTGGTTGCTGGCCTTGCTGGCATTCGTTTTGGTGCTGTGGCTGCTGCAGGCCATTCTGTTGCCGTTTATTGCAGGCTTCGTGCTGGCGTATTTTCTTGATCCCGTTGCTGACCGGCTGGAAAGGCTGGGCCTTCCCCGCATTGCAGCGACTCTGGTGATCCTGTCGATTGCCATTTCCGCTGTCGTGCTCGCGGTGTTGATCGTGGCGCCTGTTGTGGCCGACCAGGCTGTCAAGCTGGCGCAGGATTTGCCTGACCTAGCGAAAGCCCTGGTTGCGCGCGCGGATGAGGTGATGCCGAAAGCACTGAAAGACATTCTGGCCAGTGCAGGTGGTTCATCGTCGGGATCCCTGGGTGATATTGTGGGCAAGGCCACGGGCTGGGCTGCAACCTTCATCCAATCCGTATGGTCGGGCGGCATGGCGCTGGTTAACGTTTTGTCATTGCTTGTGGTGACACCCATCGTGGCGTTTTACCTGTTGCTGGATTGGGACCATCTGGTGGCCAAGGTGGACAGCTGGTTGCCTCGGGACCACGTGGAAGAAGTGCGTTCGATTGCGCGGGATATCAACACCACCATGGCAGGGTTCATCCGGGGGCAGGGCACGGTATGTCTGCTGTTAGGCTTGTTCTATGCGATAGGCTTATCGTTAGCCGGACTGAAATTTGGCCTGGCCATTGGCATGGGGGCGGGGCTGCTGAGCTTTATTCCCTATGTGGGTGCAATTGTGGGTGGCGTGTTGGCCATTGGCGTAGGTCTGGTGCAGTTTTGGCCGGACTACACAATGGTTTTAATCATCATCGGAATTTTTGCGGCGGGACAGTTCCTCGAAGGCAACTTTCTGTCGCCGAAGCTGGTGGGCGGGTCCATCGGTCTGCATCCTGTTTGGTTGATGTTCGCGTTGTTTTCCTTTGGCTATCTCTTCGGGTTTGTTGGCCTTCTGTTGGCGGTGCCCATGGCGGCGGCGATGGGTGTGCTGGTGCGTTACGGCCTGTCCAGGTACCTGGCGTCGCGCTTGTACACAAGTGCGCCAGAACCTGATCCCGTCAAAAAAATGCGCAAAGGTTGAAGTTGGGTCAGCAACTGACGTTTGATCTGGGATTGCGCCCCGCATTGGGGCGGGAGGATTTTTTTGTGGCCCCCTCCAACGCGGCGGCGGTTGCTCTTGTCGACCAATGGCCCAATTGGCCTTCCCGCGCAGCCATTCTGGTAGGCCCACCCGGGTCGGGGAAAAGTCATCTGGCAGAAGTTTGGCGGCAAAACTCGGGTGCCAGAACGGTCGTCGCCCAGACTGTCAGCGTGGATTTAGTGCCTGACCTCATTTCTGACGGTGCGGTGGTTGTTGAGAATCTCAGCGCTGGACGATTTGAAGAAAATGCAATGTTCCATCTTATCAATCTCGCGCATCAGACGGGCGGGCATCTGCTGTTCACAGCACAAACGTGGCCGCTGCAAAGTCTCTTGCTAACAGACCTTGCCTCACGCCTGGGTGCGCTGACGGTCGCTACAATACTGCCGCCCGACGATGCCCTGATGCGCGGCGTGTTGGTCAAGCTGTTTGAAGACCGGCAGATTTCCGTTGATGAAGCACTGATCAGTTATCTGCTGGTCAGGATGCCGCGTTCATTGGACACCGCCCGACAGCTTGTGGCGCAAATTGATGCGGCAGCGCTGGAACAGGGAGCGGACGTGACACGAAGTTTTGCGGGCAAGATTTTAACTGCGTTTGAAAGCCCCGAATTGCTTTAGGCACAATCCACATTCACAAAACCGTCATGCAAGCGTAGTGTGAAGCTGAATCATGAACGATCTGTCTGAAACGCCCCTGACACTTGAGTCGCCTTCACGTTTCTTCAACCGGGAACTGAGCTGGCTTGACTTCAATTTGCGCGTGCTTGCGGAAGCACGAAACCCACGTCACCCGCTGCTGGAACGCTTGCGTTTTCTCTCCATTTCCGGCTCCAACCTCGATGAGTTTTTCATGGTTCGCGCAGCGGGTCTGGTTGGACAGATGCGCGAGCAGATACAGGAAATCAGCCAGGACGGATTAAATCCTGCAGAGCAACTGGCTCTCATTCGCACCCAAACCCTGCAACTGATGGCTGAGCAGGATATCCGCTGGCTGCAGTTGCGTGAAGAGTTGGCCGGGAATGGTATTCATCTGGTTGAAGCGCATGATTTGACTGCAGACGACCATGTTTTTATGGATCAGCGCTTTCTCGAACAAATCCTGCCTGTTGTGACTCCCATTGCCATCGATCCGGCACATCCATTTCCATTCATTCTCAACCGCGGATTTGTGCTTGCGGCGGAATTGAAAAACCGCAGTGATGACAACATTATGCGGGCTCTTCTTCCGATTCCGCATCAGCTTGAACGATTTGTGCGCCTGCCCGGAACTGCAACCCGTTTTATTGCGCTTGAAAACATGTTGGCGATGTTTTTGCCACGTCTGTTTCCAGGTTATGACGTGATGGGCGATGGCCTATTCCGGGTGATCCGCGACAGTGACCTTGAAGTCGAGGAAGAAGCGGAAGATCTGGTGCGCGTGTTTGAGTCGGCGCTGAAGCGCCGCCGCCGCGGCATTGTCATTCGCATGGAAGTGGACACCCATAGTCCGCGCAGCCTGATCGAGTTTATTGCGGCGGAAATGGATGTATCGCCGGATATCGTTGTCGAGACCAAGGGACTGGTCGGCTACGCCGACACGGCGCGGCTTATTCTGGATGAGCGGCCAGACTTGAAATTCAAGCCCTTTGTTGCCCGGTTCCCGGAACGGGTGCGCGACCATGCCGGCGATATCTTTGCGGCGATCCGGCAAAAAGATTTCATAGTTCACCACCCCTATGAGTCATTTGATGTGGTGGTGCAGTTCATCAAGCAGGCGGCACAAGATCCGGATGTGATCTCGATCAAGCAGACGCTCTATCGCACATCGCGTAATTCGCCTGTGGTTGCCGCGCTTGCGAAGGCCGCTGAGGCCGGCAAGTCGGTTATGGCCTTGGTCGAGCTGAAAGCACGGTTTGACGAAGAAGCAAACATCCAGTGGGCACGGGACCTGGAGCGGGCAGGGGTGCAGGTGGTGTTCGGTTTCCGGGAGTTGAAAACCCATGCCAAGGTTTCCATGGTGGCGCGGCGTGAAGGTGGTGCGGTGCGCACCTACGTGCATTTTGGAACCGGAAACTACCACCCGATCACAGCGAAAATATATACGGACCTGTCGTTCTTTACCTGTGACCCGGCACTGGTGCGGGATGCGGCGCGGCTGTTCAATTTTATTTCAAGCTACGCTCAGCCCCAGGAGCTGGAACGCATTTCATTGTCGCCGATGAATCTGAAATCAAAACTGCTGGAAAACATTGAAGACGAAATTGGTCACGTGAAAGGCGGGCGCGTTGGTCAAATCTGGGCCAAGATGAATTCACTGGTTGACCCCGATGTCATTGACGGACTTTACCGGGCCTCCATCGCAGGTGTGCAAATTGACCTGATTGTGCGTGGCATCTCCTGTTTGAGGCCGGGTGTACCGGGCCTTTCGGAAAACATTCGAGTGAAGAGCATCATCGGCCGGTTTCTCGAGCATTCGCGGATTGTTTGTTTTGGCAATGGCCACGCACTGCCACATCCGTCTGCCAAAGTTTACATTGGTTCAGCCGACTGGATGCCGCGCAACTTGCAGCGCCGGGTTGAGACGCTCATCCCTATCGAAAACCCGACTGTCCATGATCAGGTGTTGGACCAGATCATGGTGGCAAATTTGCGGGACAACCAGCAAAGCTGGGCTCTGCAGGCTGATGGAAGTTCACGCCGGGTCGAGATTCAACCGGGTGAAGAACCCTTCAATGCCCACGAATATTTCATGAATAATCCATCCCTGTCTGGACGCGGGCGTTCGCTTGAGAGTAGTGTGCCGCCAAAACTACCGCACGTTCGCAAAAAGGCATTGAAGCACAAGTGAGTTGGCACACCGGCTTCCGTATGGAGCCACCCAAATACCGCCCCGTCGCCGTGGTGGATATTGGTTCAAACTCCGTTCGTCTGGTGGTTTATGACGGCTTGCGCCGTTCGCCCACACCTGTGTTTAATGAGAAGATTTTGTGCGGCTTGGGCAAGGGAATTGCCATCACGGGGAAGCTGGACGCTACTGCGATGGTTCGCGCCACGGCGGCGCTTAAGCGGTTTCGTACACTGGCAAAACAGATTGGCTGTCATGAGGTTTATGCGGTGGCCACTGCCGCCGCACGCGAAGCGTCCAATGGCGCCGAATTCATCGAGCAGGCGGAAAAGTCGCTGGGCGCAGGCATCGACATCCTGACGGGCAAGGAAGAGGCGCGCTATGCAGCGTTGGGTGTGATCGCTGGCATTCCAGAGGCGGATGGGCTTGTGGGTGACCTGGGTGGCGGTTCACTGGAATTGATCGATGTGAAGGACGGCAAGCTGTTTGACGGTGTAACATTGCCATTGGGGCCGCTTCGGCTGATTGACATGTCGGGCGACAACATGGGCCGGGCTCGGAAATTGGTTGATGAATACCTGCATGACACAAAGGTTCTCGAAGCGCTGAAAGGCCGCAGCTTTTATGCCGTTGGTGGAACCTGGCGCAACCTCGCCCGTATCCACCTGGCCCATGCAGGGTATCCTCTCCACGTCTTGCATCAGTACGTGATGACGAAGGCACAGGCACGGTCAATTGCGGAACTCGTCTCAGGCATGTCCAGCGCTGCCATCAAGGATGTGAAGGACGTGTCAAAATCCCGTTCGAATACCATGCCTTTCGGCTCAATGGTGCTGGAGCGTTTGATTGACATTGGCAAGCCAAAAGATGTGGTGTGTTCGGTCTATGGCGTGCGGGAAGGCTACCTTTACGCCAAGCTGCCACGCAAAAAGGCGAAACTGGATGCGCTGCTGTCATCTTGCTGGGATTTTGCGCGGCGTTATGCGCGCTCACCCGAGCACGAACTGGAGCTTTGCGACTGGACGGATCAACTGTTCGGTGCGAAGGGTGTCAAAGAAACGCCGGAACAGAAGCGTCTCCGCTATGCGGCCTGTCTGCTGGCAGATATTGGGTGGCGGGCGCACCCGGATTATCGCGCGGATCGCTCGATGAGCATGATTTCACAGGCAGCCTTTGTGGGCATTGACCATCCCGGCCGGGTGTTTCTGTCCCTGACAATTTTCTATCGATACGAGGGCGAGGTGATGAAAGATGATCTCACCCGGCTTTTGAGCGAAGAACATATGGAGCGGGCGCATTTGCTGAGTTCGATTTTCCGGCTGGCCTATATTCTGTCAGCCGCCATGCCAGGTATGTTGCCGAGAATCGGGCTGTCCCTTGAAGGTGCAAAAATCTTAACCTTGACACTGCCCAACAAGCTGAAAGACCTGATGGGTGAGCGGGTGGAAAAGCGCCTTGCCAGTCTCGCATTTGAGATGGGGCGAACGCCGCGCGTGGTGATTGGTGGCGGGAATTAGCCGCTTGTCACATAAATATTTTTGCCCGGCCTTTTTCCAATCCGATCGTCGCCTTTCCATTTTTCAATGCGATTGCCATTTGGCCGAAGACCTCCCTGCGCCAGCCGGACATGGCAGGCACATCAGCATCATCGGACACGGCGATTGCATCGATATCAGCGCTTGAGGCCAATAACTTTGGCGCAACACCTGCCTGCTCGCTGACGATTTTAAGGGCAAGCTTGAGAACCTCCGCAGCGGCCTCCTGGGAAGAAGTCATCTCATCGCTGCGGCCCTTTGGCGACGGGATGAGCGCCGGGTCACGCGCCAGCGCGTCTTTCACTGCGGCGAGAATGCCCTTGCCCACGCTCGAGTCGGCGGAACCCCGGGGAAGCAATCGCAGTTGATGCATGGCCTCGCTGCTCTGCGGCATTTGAATTGCGATCTCCCCTACGGCATCGTCCTTGAGGATGCGTCCACGGGGCACATTTTTGGTTTGTGCTTCACGCTCGCGCCAGGCTGCAACGGACATGAGAACAGATTGCTGCTTTTTTGATTGAATACGCGCCTTGATGCGGCGCCAGCTTTGTTCAGGGTCGACGCGATAGTTGCTTGCGTCTGCGAGGTCAGCCAGTTCACCTTCAAGCCAGTCCGTGCGGTTTTCTGCGTCGATTTGCGCCTGTAATTTTTCATAGACCACACGCAGGTGCGTAACGTCGGATAGCGCGTAGGCCATCTGCTTGTGGGTCAAAGGGCGGCGCGACCAATCGGTGAATTGCGATGACTTGTCGATTTGTGCGCCCACGAGTTTGCGTACGATCGCTTCATAACCCACCTGGTCGCCGAAACCGCAGACCATGGCGGCGATCTGCGTATCGAACACGGGTGTGGGCACAAGGCTCGCAATGTTGACGAGAATTTCAATATCCTGTGACGCAGCGTGGAATACTTTCAGCACTGAAGTGTTGGACATCAGATCGAAGAATGGTTGCAGATCCAGGCCCGCTGCCAGAGGATCAATCAGCGCACTGACTTTTGCGCCCGCGATCTGGATCAGACAAAGCTTCGGATAATAAGTCGTTTCACGCAGGAACTCGGTATCAACAGTGATGTAGCTGTCGGTAGATACACTTTGACAAAATACTGCGAGCATATCAGTCGTGGTGATCAAAGGAATGTCATGTTGGTTGAGCATGGGTCAGGACTTTCCAAAGACGCGGCGGAAAATCGTGTCGACGTGTTTGGTGTGGTAGCCCAGATCAAACAGGGCTTCGAGTTCAGCGTCGGTCATGAGTTTTGATACATCCTTGTCTGCTTTCAGCAATGGCAGGAATTGGCCCTCACCGCGCCATACGGGCATGGCGTTGCGCTGCACTGCTGCATAGGAGTCTTCGCGTGACATGCCCTTTTGTGTAAGGGCCAGCAAGATGCGCTGGGAGTGGATAAGGCCACCCAAGCGATCCAGATTCTTCTGCATGTTGTCCGGGTAGATCAGCAGCTTGTCGATGACACCGGTGAGGCGGCGCAACGCAAAGTCGAGATGAACTGTAGCGTCCGGACCAATGCCGCGTTCGACGGAAGAATGGGAAATATCGCGCTCGTGCCAGAGGGCGACGTTTTCCATAGCTGGAATGGCCGCAGAGCGGACAAGACGGGCGAGACCGGTTAGATTTTCAGTCAGCACCGGATTGCGCTTATGCGGCATTGCTGATGAGCCCTTTTGGCCGGGCGCGAAATATTCCTCCGCCTCAAGTACTTCGGTTCGCTGCAAGTGACGAATTTCGGTGGCCAGACGCTCGACTGAGGACGCAATGACGCCAAGCACGGCGAAGAACATGGCGTGACGGTCACGCGGAATGACTTGCGTTGAAATCGGTTCCACGGCAAGGCCGAGTTTCTCAGCCACATAGGATTCTACCGACGGATCAATGTTGGCGAAGGTGCCGACGGCCCCGGAGATGGCGCAGGTGGCGACGTCCTTGCGGGCAAACATCAAGCGCTCTCTGGCGCGCTGGAACTCGGCATGGGCATAGGCCAACTTGAGACCGAAGGTGATCGGCTCTGCGTGAATACCGTGGCTGCGGCCGATACAGGCCGTCATCTTGTGTTCGAAGGCGCGGCGTTCAAGGGCAGCGAGGAGGGCGTCCAGGTCTTTGAGCAGCAGGTCTGCCGCCCGCGTCAGCTGGATGTTGAATGTTGTATCCAAAACGTCGGAAGAGGTCATGCCTTGGTGCACAAAGCGAGCCTCCGGCCCCACGATTTCCGAGAGGTGCGTGAGGAACGCGATCACATCGTGTTTTGTGACGGATTCGATTTCTTCAATGCGGGCAACATCAAACACGGCTTTGCCACCTTTATCCCAGATGACGCGGGCAGCATCTTTCGGAACAATTCCCAATTCTGCCATCTTGTCAGCAGCATAGGCTTCGATTTCAAACCAGATTCTGAAGCGCGTTTGCGGCTCCCAAATCTGGGTCATGTCTTTGTGGGAGTAGCGGGGGATCATATGAAAGCCTTGTGTTTCGGGCGGCTTAGCAAATGTGGCAAAGCTGTACCAGTCTCAATGGGGATCGGCGTCTTCAAGGCTTGGTGTCTGGTACCAGCGCGCCGCCTTGCCATTGCAGCCAGACATAGGGCTGTGCTTGCAAATCACCAGATGCGTTGAAGCGGATAGAGCCGATGATGGTGGGGATATCACTGCCGCTGGAAAGCCATGCCGCCATGGCGCGGGAATCGTTGACGTTTCGGGCCTTTGCTGCGGCAGCAAAGGCTTCGACTGCAGCATAGGCAGCGAGTGTTGCACCATCGTTGGATGACAGGCTGGTCAGACGCTTGGGGTCGGCAACCGTGCTAAGATCCTGCTGAAATGTGATGTGCGTGCCATTCGCCGCTTCACCCGCTTTGGTGCCATAGAGTTCGGATTGCAAAAAGTCAGGTCCATAAAGAGCAATTGCAGGGTTTAGTTTTTTCAGGTCAGTAGCGAGGCTGGCGGCGTCCAACGACTGAACGGCGAGATAGGCCGCAGAGGCTGTAAGCAGGGCCGCGTCACTTGGCAGTTTAGCAGCACCCGTTTTCACGTTGACTGTTTTTGCCGTGGGGAGGACATCGAGAAAGTGTTTCGCCAAGGGTACCGTTTCGCCTTGCTGATCTGTGATCAGCAGGACCTCAGAACCTTCTGCGGACGCCTTGATGCGGGCTGCCGCCAAGTCCGCCTGCATGTCTTCGCGGGCTGCAAGGCGAAACACGTTCCAAAAGCCTTTTGAAGTGAGGTCCGGTGATGTGGCGGAAGGCGTGATCATCAGGATGCCAGCAGCGGCGTAACTCGTGGCGGCTGCCAGACTGGCGCTGGAACAAAAATGGCCGACAACCAGGCGCACGTCCTTGCTGGTAAAAGTCTTGGCAACTTCGAGCGCACGTTTGGTGTCACAGCCATCGTCGCCTTCGACAAGCGACAGATTTTCGCCATTGATGCCACCAGCCAGGTTGATCGCGGTGATCGCCGCAGTGGCACCGACGCGAAGTTCATTGCCGAAAGCTGCGTTTGGCCCACTCAATGGACCGGCAATGCCAACGAAAATTTCTGCCTGTGCCTGGTTTGCAAGCAATACAGAGCAGAGCAGGGCAGGTAAAAAGCGCAAGGACGACTCCGGGTTAGCCACGTCGCCAAGTTATTGCGCGGCACTGCCAACCGCAAGGTGGAAGTCGGGTGACAAAAAACCGCCCGGATTGCTCCGGGCGGCCGTAATGGTCAACGCATGCAAAAATATTACATGCCGTTTTCAATGTAGGTGAAGGTGCCGTCGGCTTGCTTCTTCCAGGTGTACATCACGTAGTCTGGACGGGTGATGTCGCCTTTTTCGTTGTAGCCGATTTCGCCAATCACGGTCTTCCATGGACCGGACTTCTTGATTTCAGTGGCCACGGCCTGTGCGTCTTCGGACTTGCCCACCTTGTTAGCGGCGGCA
Source organism: uncultured Aestuariivirga sp. (assembly GCA_964244825.1). Taxonomy (GTDB): domain Bacteria; phylum Pseudomonadota; class Alphaproteobacteria; order Rhizobiales; family Aestuariivirgaceae; genus Aestuariivirga. The sequence continues at coordinate 15,859 of CAXTKL010000025.1, read as the reverse complement.
GCAACGATTTGCAGGGCAGCATAGCTGTACAAGGTATAGGCTTCTGGTTCGAAACCCGCATCCTTGAACTTCTTCACTGCGTCAGCAGCGTTCGGGTTCTTGCGTGGGTCTGGAGCAAAGGTCATCAATGTTCCTTCAACGGCAGGTCCTGCAATTGAGGCCAGTTCGTTCGACACGATGCCATCACCAGACATGAAAGTGGCATTGAGTCCAGCATCGGCAGCCTGGCGCTTCAACAAGCCAAACTCGGTGTGAAGACCGCCAAAGTAAACGAAGGTCACGCCAGCGTCCTTCATCTTGGTGATCAGGGCTGAGAAGTCCTTGTCGCCAACGTTGATGCCTTCATACACGGTTTCAGTCACGCCGGCAGCGTTGGCTGCCTTCTTGGTTTCGTCAGCAAGGCCCTGGCCGTATGGCGTCTTGTCATGCAGAACGGCAACCTTGGCATCCTTGAAGTTGGCGGCGATATAGGCACCGGCAACAGCGCCCTGCTGGTCGTCGCGACCGCAAGTGCGGAATGTGTTCCACATGCCGCGTTCAGTCAGTTTCGGGTTGGTGGCTGAAGGGGTGATGACCAAGACGCCGTTTTCAGCATAGACTTCTGAAGCAGGAATGGTGACGCCGGAGTTGAAGTGACCGACAACGTATTTCACGCCATCAGCAACAAACTTGTTGGCCACAGAAACGCCCTGCTTGGCATCCGACACGTCGTCGCCGAACTCAAGCTTGATTTGTTGACCATTGATGCCGCCAGCGGCATTGATTTCGGCGGCAGCGGCTTCAGCACCTTTTTGCAACTGTGCGCCAAATGCAGCATTCGGACCCGTGAGAGGACCGGCAACGCCGATGAGGATGTCTGCATAGGCAGCACCCGAAACGGCAAGCAAGGCCGTGAGGGCAAGGCCCGACATAAGAATTTTCTTCATTTCACAACTCCCTGTGTGTGAGATTGAGGGTCTAGAGATTGTCCCTTCGCGGCACTTCATAGAAAGCCACTTGGGAACAAGATTTGCTGATTTTTCAGCAAATGTCACGCTGAATCCAGCGGGGTTTCCAGCTTTCCCGCAAAGATCAGACGAAGTAGTTAAATCAGCTTTTGTTGCGCCAGCTGATGGGTGAAGCCTTTTCATAGAGCCAATGATATTGGCGGGTCATTTGATTGGTGCGGGTGAAGCGGTATCCGAAATAGGATACGACAGCAGCGGCGGCGGTATCCAAAAGGTAATGTGTCAGGCTGAGGAACTCCGCCTGGTAGAGTGCGAAATGTAGAAACCGTGCAGCAAACCCCAGTCCCAGGGACGTGAACACAAGATTCCACATGGGTTTCCACGTACTGGCGATGGAGCGCCCTGTCATCCAGGCTGCGCCCATGACGAGGAGGAAAAAAACATGGACGCCAAAAAGTGCGTTGCGGCTCAGAATATCTAATAGCATGTCTGGAACTCCTAATGCCCGCCGCCTTCGAGGTATGCGGCGCGTACCTCGGGGTTGGCCATCAGGTCTTTGCCGGTACCGGTCATGGTGATCTGGCCGTTGACCATGACGTAGCCGCGGGTGGCAAGTTTCAGGGCGGCAAAGGCATTTTGTTCCACGAGGAAAACGGTGAGGCCCTTGGTTTGATTAAGCACACGAATAGCGTCGAAAATCTGTTTCACGATGATGGGTGCGAGGCCAAGGGAAGGCTCGTCGAGCAACAGCAATTTAGGACGGGCCATGAGGGCGCGGCCGATGGACAACATCTGCTGTTCGCCACCTGAAAGTGTTCCGCCACGCTGGTTGATGCGCTCTTTCAGGCGCGGAAAGAGTTTGAAAATCTCTTCCACGTCTTCGTCGTAATATTTCAGATCGTCGAGACCAGCGCCCATTTGCAGGTTTTCTCGCACGGTCATGCGCGCGAATATGCGCCGCCCCTCAGGCGACTGGGCAATGCGCAATCTGGCAATTTCGTGGGTGGGCATGCGGGTGATGGTTTGGCCGTCAAAATCAATGGAACCCGTGCGGGCCTGCGGACTGCCGCAGATGGTCATCATCAAGGTGGATTTACCCGCGCCATTGGCCCCTATCATGGCAACAATTTCGCCCTTGTAGACGTCGAGATCAACGCCCTTCAGCGCCTGAATGTTACCGTAAAAGGTTTGTACGCTGCGGACCTTGAGCAGGGGTTCGGTGCCAGCGATCATGTGCGCCCCCTCGTCTTTGCCGTCCGCTCTGCATCACGTGCCAGCTTTCGGGATTGTCCCACCCAATCTTCCCGCGCAATGCGGCCATCGAATTCGAGATAGCGTTCGGCCTCTGCAATATCAGCTTTTTTCCAGGCTGCGATTTGGGCGAAGGTTCTGATGCCGTGTTTGTTGAGCTTGCCTTCATTCACCGGGCCGATGCCCTTGATGCGTTTGAGGTCATCTTTTTTCGATCGAGCTGCTTGGGCGACACTGGGTTTTGGTATTGCTACGGGTTTTACGGGTTTTGAAATGGCGGGGCCCATCACGGGTGCAGCACCGGTCGCGATCTCTGCCAGTTTTTCTGTCGGCGTGGACACCACGGCTGCCGCTTCGTCTTCATCTACTCCAAGATAGGCAGCGATGACCTTTGGATCGTTTTTCACGTGGTTTGGATTGCCGTCAGAGATCTTGGTGCCGTATTCAAGCACCACCACGTGATCAGAAATGCCCATGACGACGGACATGTCGTGCTCGATCAACAGGATTGAAGTGCCCGTATCCTTGCGGATGTCACGAAGCAAGGTGTTGAGTTCGAGGGATTCGCGCGGGTTGAGGCCCGCTGCGGGTTCATCCAGGCAGAGCAGTTCCGGATCGGTACACATGGCGCGGGCGATTTCGAGGCGGCGTTGTGCACCGTAGGGCAGGTCGCCTGCGGGGCGATCGGCGCGGTCCACCAATCCAATGCGCTCCAGCCATTCCTTGGCTTTCTGCATGGACGCTTTCTCGCTTGCCTTGTAGTTCGCCAAACCGAAAAGACCGCCGATGGTGTAACCCGAAGCTTTCATCAGCGGGGTGTGTTGCGCCACCAGCAGGTTTTCCAGCAGGGTGAGGCCCGAGAACAGTCTGATATTTTGAAAGGTGCGGGCCACCTTGGCGTAACGGTTCACTTCAAAGTCGGGCATGCGCTCCAGCAGAAAATCTTTGCCGTTGCGCCGTGTCATTTTCATCGTGCCGGACGTGGGTTTGTAAAACCCGGTGATGCAATTGAACACCGTGGTCTTGCCTGCACCATTGGGCCCAATCAGGGCGGTGATTTCACCGCGCTTGGCTTCGAAACTCAGATCATTGACGGCGACGAGGCCTCCAAAAATCATGGCGACATGTTCGACCGACAAAATGGCATCGGACTTTTCAATATTGTGGGTGGTCATCTCAGCCGTGACCTTCCTTGGAGAATTCGCCTGAGATGGCCTTGTGGTCAGCATGCAGGAATGCTGTTGGCTCCCGCGTGCCCACAAAGCCGCGGGGTTTGTAGAGCATGACCACGACCATGGCTATTCCGAAGATCAGCATACGGAACAATTCCGGCGTGAAATCGGGTCCGAAAATCTGTTTGAGGAAATCGAGTTGGCGCAACAACTCTGTACCGCCCACCATGACCACCGCTGCGACGGCAATTCCACCCAGTGAGCCCATGCCGCCCAAAACCACGATGGCCAAAATGACGGCGGATTCGAGGAAGACGAAACTTTCAGGAGATACGAAGCCTTGGCGTACAGCAAAGAAGGCCCCGGCAAAGCCGCCGAACATGGCACCAATGGCAAAGGCCGTCAGCTTTGTTGTGGTGGTGTTGATGCCAAGGGACCGGCAGGCGATTTCGTCCTCGCGCAGGGCTTCCCATGCACGACCAATGGGCAGACGGCGCAGACGCAATGTCACGAAGCCCGTCAGCAGCACGAGGGCCAGAATGAGGTAATACAGGAATATCTTATAGTAGGCTGATGATGGTGCCAGGCCGAAGGCGGCAGCAAAGCCTGTGTTGCTGGCGTTGAATTCATAGACGCCAAACAAAGTCGCTTTGGCGATGCCTGAGACACCGAAGGTGCCTTTGGTGACCGCAGTCCAATTGATGAGCACAAGCCTGATGATTTCACCAAAGGCCAAAGTGACAATGGCGAGGTAATCGCCTCGCAAACGCAACACGGGAAAGCCCAGGATCACGCCCCAGAACCCTGCAAGAATCCCGGCCAGTGGCAGCAAAATCCAGAACGACAGTCCGAAATTTGATGAGAGCAGAGCGTAGGAATAAGCACCCACGGCATAAAACGCGACGTAGCCGAGGTCGAGGAGGCCGGCGAGACCGACGACAATGTTCAGGCCCCAGGCCAGCATGACATAAATCAGGATTTGAATGCCGAAGTTATCAACCCATTTCAGAGAGCCACTGACGCCGACGAACATCAATACGATAGGAGGATAGAGCAGCAGAAATGCCAGGCCCAGTTTTGACCGGTTGGTGCGGAACCAGCTGACGGGCGCGTTCGGATCAATCTTTACCGCAGCCTTGGCGGCATTTCGTTCTGCCATGGCGGGGGAAATATAGGCGACCATGACAAAGCGGAATATCATGACAGCTGCGACTGTAATTGCAAGCAGTCCCCAGCGTTGCACCAGGATCAATTCATTTCGAATATTCTGATCCGTTTTGAAACCGATCAACAGCACGAACAGGCCCAATGCGATGAGTCCAGCATAAACGGCATCGCGCATGGCTTTCTGGATCGTGGACGAAGGTGTTTCAGACATGATCAGACTTTTTCCACCTCGGGCCGGCCAAGAATGCCGGAGGGCATGAAGATGAGGACGATGGCCAGAATGGCAAAGGCGGCGACGTCTTTGTAATCAATCGAGAAATAAGCCGACCACAGCGCTTCAATCAAACCGATCAGCAGACCACCTAATACCGCGCCCGGAAGAGAACCAATTCCACCGAGAACCGCAGCAGTGAAGGCTTTGACACCGGGCACAAAACCGTCCGTAAAGACGATGACGCCATAGTAGCTCAAGTAAAGCGTACCCGCGACGGCCGCGAGGGCTGCACCCATGATGAAGGTGATGGAAATGGTCTTATCCACATCTACCCCGAGAAGAGCCGCCATTTTTCGGTCCTGTTCACATGCCCGCTGGGCTCGGCCCAACGGTGTGCGGTGAACAATGTACCAGAACACTGCCAAAAGTACTGCTGTCACAACGACAATGAGGATTTGCTTCCAGGAGATTTGCACGTTTTGCAACAGCGTGACATTGCCCGAAACCAATGCGGGAATGGGTTTGTTACGTGGACCTTGCGACACTTGCAGGAAGTTGGACAACGCAATCGACATACCAATAGCCGTGATTAGCGGGGCCAGACGAAACGAGCCGCGCAAGGGCCTGTAGGCAATGCGTTCAATGGTCCAGTTCCACAGGCTTGTGAGCAGAACTGCGACGGCCATCATGATGAGCAACGTGATGGCTACGGGAACACCGTTGAAGAATGACGTAATGGCGAGGAATACGATCAGGGCCATAAAGGCACCGACGGTGAAAATGTCACCATGGGCGAAATTGATCATTCCAATGATGCCGTAGACCATCGTATAGCCGATGGCGATCAAACCGTAGATGGACCCCAGAGTGAGTCCATTGATGACCTGCTGGAGAAAATACTCCATTCCGCCCCCTCATGTTCCCGACGCATGTGCGTCATTCCTATGGCTCATGTCGGCCACTTGTAAAAATCATTAGAGAATACGCGAAACGAATACAAGCGATACAAAGCTGGGATTCCGGCAAATTGCGGTGAGATTTCAGCGAAAACCGCCACCAATCTGAACTTGGGCGTTGCTAAAGTACTGGAAGTCCGGCCATTGTTGGCGAATGTTGGCTTGAAATGCATTTGACCGCTGGGCATTGATAAGTTAAACCGATATATATCGAATTGGAATATATTGGAGTTATATCGTTTTGAACGTCCGCACACTTTGCCTTGGCTATCTCTCGCTGCGGGAAGCAACGGGTTATGAGATCAAGAAAGACTTTGAAGACGGGCTCTTTTGCCATTTCATGGAGGCGAGCTACGGTTCGATTTACCCGGCGTTGAATCAGTTGGCGGTGGAAGGCCTGGTCACTGTTCGCGAGGAAGAACAGTCGGGAAAGCCTGACAAGAAGGTTTATGCCATAGCACCTTCTGGCTTGAATGCGCTGACCAAGGCGCTCGCGGTTTTGCCGGCGCAGGACAAATACAAGTCCGAATTTCTTTTTATCATGCTGTTGCAGCACCACATCAGCCCTGAGCACCGTATAGCAGCTATCGACAAACAGCTCTCGGATTTGCGGGCGGACCTGGGCAGTATTGAACAGTGCCGTCATCAATACCAAGACAATTCGGCCAGCGACCTGGTGATGGGTTACGGTGAAGCAGTACTGACAGCAGGTGTCACATATCTGGAACAAAAGCGGGCAGAAATGCTTGCGACCAATGCCAGGCAGGCAGCAGAATGAGGGAAGGTTACAACATGCGGAACGTTTTGGTTACGGTGGTATTTGCAGCTTGCATGCTCGGAAGCACATCGCTGGCGATGGCTGCTGATGGCGATGCCACTGCGACTCCAGTGGTGGCGACTGCTGCTGCGACAAGCGGTGCACCCACCATCTCGGTGATGGTGGCGCAGAAAAAGAAGATCGCCGAGGAATTGGTGGTAACTGGAAGTTTTGCAGCGGGGGCCAATGTTTTGGTGGCACCTCTTGTAAACGGTTATGCGGTGGTCGCCATCACGGCGGAAGAGGGGGACACGGTAAAAGAGGGCCAGGTTTTGGCCCGTCTGGATTCCAACGACGTGGACATTCAGCTGGCGCAGAACACCGCTAGCCTGGCCCGCAATGATGCTGCCGTGTTGCAAGCCAAGAACCAGATCGAACAGGCCAAGATCGGTAAAGACCGCGCCTTGTCTGACCTGAACCGGACAAAGAAATTGCGTTCCACTGGAGTGAGCACGGTGGAACAATTCGACCAGCGTCAGGCCACCTACGACACGGCTGCGGCGCAGTATGATGCAGCGGAGCTCAGTCTCGTAGCGGCTCAGGCCGACCGTCAGGTGATTGAAGCCGAGCGCAAGGAAATGGAACTGCGTAAGAGCCGCACGGAATTGAAGGCGCCTGTGGACGGCTATATCAGCAGCAGGTTGGTGGAATATGGTACGATCTCAAGTTCCGCTGGCGGTGCGATGTTCAATATCGTGGCCAAAAACCAGGTAAAGCTGGTAGCTGAAGTGCCGGAGTCAGATTTGCCCAAGGTGAAGGTGGGTCAAAAGGCCAGCATTGCGGTCAACGGCTATGACAAGGCGCTGGTGGGGGATGTGTCACTGATTTCGCCTGAGGTCGATCAGGCCACGCGCATGGGGAAGGCCCATATCAAGCTGGCTGCGGGCGTTCGGGTGCCGCTGGGCGCATTTGGCCGCGCCACGATTTCGCTGGCAGCGGGAGAGGGCGTTGCCCTGCCATTGACGGCCGTAACCTTCGGCGAGGACGGACCGACGGTGCAAATTGTCAAGGACGGCAAGGTTGACGTGCGCAAGGTGATCACGGGGCTGGTGAGCACCACGGAAATCGAAATCACCGATGGCGTGGCGCCGGGGGAAACTTTTGTGGCCCGCGCGGGCAGCTTTGTGCGCCAGGGTGATGTGGTGAACCCCGTCGTGGTGACCAAAGCGGAATAGGACGTTGTCATGAACTGGAATTTTTCTGCCTGGTCAATTCGGAACCCAGTGGGGCCCGTACTTTTGTTTGCGGTGTTGCTGTTGATGGGCATCCAAGCCTTTGTGGCTTTGCCAATCACGCAGTTCCCCAATATTGACGTGCCCGTCATTGCCGTGAGTGTTGGGCAATCGGGTGCTGCGCCCGCTGAGCTCGAGTCGCAGGTGACCAAGCGCATTGAAGATGCAGTTTCGGGCATCGCAGGAATCAAGAATATCACATCGACCATGTCCGACGGCAATTCGATCACGGCCATCGAATTCCGTCTGGAAGTGCCGACGGCGCAGGCGCTTGAAGATGTAAAAGATGCCGTGGCGAAGGTGCGGTCATCATTGCCGGGTGGAATCGATGAACCGATTGTTCAAAAGATTGATGTGGAAGGCCAGTCGATCCAGACCTACGCGGTGAAGGCACCTGGGATGACGCTGGAGCAGTTGTCCTGGTATGTGGATGATGTGGTGAAGCGTCAGGTGCAGGGGCTGCCGGGCGTGGGCCGGGTTGACCGCTATGGTGGCGCCAACCGGGAAATTCGCGTTGATCTTGATCCCGGAAAAATGCAGTCACTGGGTATCACGGCGGCCTACATCAATTCACAGCTGAGCGCGATCAATGCAGACTCTGGCGCAGGCAAGAGTGTTGTCGGTGGCACGGAGCAAGCCATTCGCACCCTTGGCGGCGCGCGCGATCTCGAGGGCCTCAAGGACATCACCATTCCCCTGCCGGGCAATGGCAAGATCAAGTTGCGCGACCTCGCCACGATCACTGACGGCACAGAAGAACCAAAGTCATTCGCGCGCTTCAACGGTGACCCCGTGGTTACCTTTTCAGTGTTCCGCGCGAAGGGGGCAAGTTCGGTCGACGTTGGCAATCGTGTGGCTGCGAAGGTTGCTGATCTCGACAAGGGCAATGATGCTGTTACCTTTGCATTGATCGACGATACGGTGTTTTCGATTTACGGAAACTACATCGCTGCCATGGAGGGTCTGATCGAAGGTGCCATTCTCGCGATCATCGTTGTCATGATCTTCCTGCGCGATTGGCGGGCCACGTTGATTTCTGCTGTATCTTTACCACTGTCGGCCATTCCCACCTTCTGGGCCATGTCAATGCTGGGCTTCTCGCTCAACCTCGTCTCCTTCCTCGGGATCACACTGGCAACTGGTATTCTCGTGGATGACGCCATTGTGGAAATTGAGAATATTGCGCGTCACATTCGCATGGGTAAATCGGCCTATCGGGCAGCCATGGACGCTGCCGACGAAATCGGTCTTGCAGTGATTGCCATCACCTTCACCATTGTGGCCGTGTTTGTGCCGGTATCGTTCATGGGTGGCATTGTCGGGCAGTATTTCAAACAATTCGGCATGACAGTGGCTGTGGCCGTGCTGTTCTCATTGCTTGTGGCGCGTTTGATCACACCCATGCTGGCGGCTTATTTCATGCGCGCGCACGGTCACGAAGAAGAATTGTCGGGGCCCGTATTGCGCGCTTATATCAAAGTGCTGCGTTTCCTGAACTGGGGACCCACGTTGACGCATAAGCGGGTGGGCCTCATTCCATCAGGCCACACTTGGCAGCCGCGGCTGATGAGTTATGCCACCATTGTATTGGCGTTCGGGATTCTGTTTGCCTCAACTAAGCTCATTCCGTTGCTGCCCACGGGCTTTATTCCGCGCGGTGATGAATCACGTTTTGTGTTGGGCGTGGAGTTGCCTCCGGGTTCACGGCTTGAAGAAACACAGAAAATCACAGAAGGCATGGCGAATACCATTCGCAAGAACAAGGACGTGAGTCATGTCTTCGTGCTGGGTGGCGCATCGCCAACGGGCAGCCAGGAATCACGCTATGCCTCGATTTTCGTGAACCTGAACAAGCGTGACCACAGCCTGTTTGCTGGAATTGGCAATGCTTTTATCGGCGGTTTCAACAAAGTGTCGCCCGTGGATATTCCGCGCATTCACACCAATGGCCGCGAAACGCCGCAGTGGGATGTGGAAAATGCTGTGTTGCCGCAACTTGCCGATTTGCCTGATTTGCGCTGGTACAAGGTGACAGAGCGCGGTACCCGCGAAATTGAATTCAACATGTTGTCGAATGACCCCCAGGCCCTGGCGAAATCCCTGGGTCAACTGGAAGCGGCGTTGCGCAAGGAAAAGATATTGCGCTCGGTGATGGGCATTGGTGCACTGGAGCGGCCGGAAGTCAAGATCGTTCCGCGTACGGAGGAAGCGGCGAAGCTTGGCATTACGGCCACACAAATTTCTCAGGCTGTGCGCGTGGCCATGATTGGTGATTTTGATCCGCTCTTGGCCAAGTTCAATGCTGGCGACCGCTTGTTGCCAATCCGTGTCCAGGTGCCAGAATCGGCGCGCACGCAATTCAGTGACGTTACCAATTTGCGCTTGACGACGAGCGCCGGGCAAAACGTGCCGTTGTCATCGGTGGCTGATGTGACATTCAGTCAGGGTCCGAGTTCGATCAAGCGTTTGAACCGCCAGCGCCAGGCTACGATAGGCGCTGACATTCTGCCGGGCAATGAACTTGGTGATGCGACAACACGGATCAACGATGTGGCAAAGTCATTGAACTTCCCGGCCTCGGTGAAAATCCAGGAGGGTGGTGACGCTGAAATTCAGGGCGACATCAACCGCGAGTTCCTGAAAGCTGCGAGCCTTGGTATTGTGCTGATGATGGGTGTTCTGATCCTACTGCTGGGCAATATTTTCCAGCCCTTCGCCATTCTCCTTTCACTGCCGCTGTCGATTGGCGGTGTGGTGATTGCGCTGTTGCTGAATGACCGCGCTTTTTCCATGCCCGTCATCATCGGCATGCTGATGCTCATCGGTATCGTGGCCAAGAACGGCATCATGCTGGTGGACTTTGCTGTGGAGCGGGTGCGCCATGGCATGACGCGGATAGATGCGATCGTGGATTCAGGGCGAAAGCGGGCGCGACCTATTGTGATGACCACGCTGGCCATGGGTGCAGGTATGCTACCATCGGCTCTTGGCATTGGCGAAGGCGGCGAATTCCGGTCGCCAATGGCAATTGCCGTGATCGGCGGATTGATTGCGGCGACCTTCCTCAGCCTGCTGTTTGTGCCATCGTTCTATATCGTCATGGATGATCTCGCACGGGCGACCCGCTGGATCTTCAGCCGCTTCGTTGGTGCCACAGATGAGCCTGCCGTTGCAGACGTCGAGTCTTTGGCAAAGCAACAGACATTGACGGAGCAGGCCCTCGAACAACTGGCGGACAAAATTGATGCGGTTGAAGACAGATTGGCAAATGCAGGCGGCAAGCGGCAAATGAAGGCGGCGGAATAGGACGGGCCGTGATCAGCCCTGAGTGTGCAGCTGTCACGCGGTAACTGGTAATGTCTCTTTTCTCCATTGGCCTAGGCCCTCGGCAATTCTTGCCAGAGCCTTCAGCAAATCCGCCTCACGCGTGGCAAAGGACAGCCGCAGCGAATCCGGTGCACCGAAGGCCGTGCCTGTTACTGTAGCGACACCGTGTTTTTCCAGTAGCCAGTCGCAGAGTTCGTCGACTGTTCGGTTTCCGAGAAGAGCGCTGACGTCAGGGAAAGCGTAGAAGGTGCCGGGGATGTCGGAAATCTGGACGCCGGGGATGTTCCGGAGTTTTGTGATGACCATGTTGCGGCGGCTGCGATAAGTTTCGCGCATGGCAATTACTTCATCGCGCGGGCCGTCCAGTGCCGCGATCGCGGCGCGTTGGACAAAGGCGTTGGCACCGGCTGAGACAATGCTTTGCATACGTGCCATGGCCTGGGCGATATGGACAGGAGCTGCGGCGTAGCCAAGCCGCCATCCCGTCATGGCGAAGCCCTTCGAGAAGCCGTTGAGGGTGATCGTACGTTCGAGCATACCCGGCAGGGTGCCGAAAGATGTAAGTTCGCCGTCAAACAGGATGTACTCATAGATTTCATCGGCGAGAACCAGCATCCGTGGATTTGTCCCGATGACAGTGGCTATGGATTCAAGCTCAGGTCGTGACCAGACTGCACCTGTGGGATTGCAGGGTGAATTGACAATCAGCAACTTGGTGGCAGGTGTCATCGCAGCTGCGATGCGGCTGGCTGGAACTTTGTAATGTTCTTGCACGGTGGATTGCAGCACGACAGGCGTGCCGCCTGCAAAACGCACACTGGCCTCGTATGAGACCCAATAAGGTGCGAGGATGATCACTTCATCGCCCGGCCCAATCACCGAAAGGATCGCATTGTTGATGGCTTGTTTGACGCCGTTCGCCACAACAATTTGTGACGCTGCGTAGTCCAGCCCATTTTCGCGTTTCAACTTCCGGGCAATGGCTTCCTTCAATTCCGGCACGCCGGCCACGGGTGCATAGTGGGTGTGGCCTTGTTCCATCGCTTGAACGGCTGCATCGCGAATGTGTTGTGGCGTATCGAAATCCGGCTCTCCCAGGGTCAGGGCAACAATATCGTGGCCTTTGGCGCGCAATTCGCGCGTGCGCTGAGACATGCGGATGATGGCACCTTCATCGGCAGCCGAGGCGCGGGACGACAGGGCAAGTGCGGGATCGAAAGAACTGGTCATCTGTTTACCTATGCCATCTTGGGGTTGCGGCGTCGAGTGCAGGGGTCTATGGCGCTGTGATGAAAAGTTTAAGCAGTGCATTTGCATGTGTTTTATTGCTCGCTTGTTCGCGTCCCGAAAATGGTGTGCGGGTAAGTGTTGAAAAACCTGTTGCCCCGGTGCCCGTACAGAAGGCGCGGAATGAGCCTGTGTTCTACAATGGCAAGACATACCAACTGCGATTGATGCCGCGCGCAGGTGGCGCGTTTGACGTTTCCGTTGCCGGCATGTCGTCAGGGCAGCAGAAGGATGCAGTGGCCGTTGCGACGTCGTCCTTGCGTTATTTTGCGTGCCCGGATGGCAAGACTGGCAAACTGACCAACCAGCCCGTTTATGCAGCAAGCGCCTGGACCATGACTGCCCGGTGTGGGTGAAGTTATCCACTGACAGTTTGAACATCTTCCTTTTTTCAAACAGGCTGAGCTATTGAGGTTGCGAAGGGGCAGTCATGTTCAGATTTTTGACGCGGACAGTTTGGGTGTTGGGACTTGCATTGCTTATGGCGCAGCTTGCGGGTGCACAGAATACCACGCAGCCGCAAGTGCCCGCAGCACCATTGACTGTGGCCACGCGCGTTCTTCCGCCCTTTGTGATGGAAGGGCCAGAGGGCCTCGAGGGATTTTCCGCCGATCTCTGGACGGAACTCGCGCAGCGCGCCGATGTGTCGTTCACGTGGAAAAAGACTGAAAATGTCAAAGCAATTTTGGCTGCCGTCGAAAGTGGCTCGGCGCAAGTCGGTATTGCCGCCATTTCCATTACAGCAGCGCGCGAGCAACAGTTTGATTTCTCGCAACCCATGTTCGAAAGTGGCTTGCAGGTGATGATTGCTGCGCAAGATGACGGTAAATTTTCGTTTCGGCAGTTGTTCGCCTATTTTACCCATGGGGCTATGCCCTACCTGCTGGGTGTGCTGGCACTTCTGATTTTGATTCCCGGCCACATCATGTGGTGGGCCGAGCGCCGCCACGCCGAGCCTGACTATTCGAAATCCTATTTCCCGGGCATTTTTCAAGCCATGGCCTGGGCCTTGAGTGCGGCAGCTGGGCAACAGAATGGTGACCCACGCACAAAACTGGGGCGCTTCATGTCTGTGGCAGCGATTTTCATCAGCTTGCTATTCTTGACCTATTGGCAAGCAGAGTTGACCTCGACATTTACGGTGCAGCAGTTGCAGGGCGACATTTCAGGGCCTGATGATTTGCCGGGAAAACTCGTGGGTACGACCACAGGATCGACATCGGCAGCCTATCTCACCGCCAAGCAGGCGAAGGTGCAGGAGTTCCAGGCGATCACCGAGGCGTTTACGGCGCTTGAGGCAGGGAAACTGGATGCTGTGGTGTTTGATGCACCCGTCCTCCTTTATCACGCGGCAACGCTTGGCCGCGGCAAAGTGCGGGTGGTGGGGCCCGTGTTCAAACGTGAAAATTACGGCATTCTGTTTCCCCGCGGGTCTGATTTGCGCAAGAAAATCAACGAGGCCCTGTTGACGATGCGGGAGGATGGCACTTATGACACGCTTTATAACAAGTGGTTTACGGTTGAAAACAACTGATTTTCTACCGCGCTTGACAGTCTGGTGACTGGGCGGCATACACCGCGCGGCATCTGGCAGCCAGCTGCTGAATGTCAATAACTGATGCGATGTGGGAGAGTGTCCCGAGTGGCAAAGGGGGGGGACTGTAAATCCCCTGCTTTACGGCTTCGTAGGTTCGAGTCCTACCTCTCCCACCATCGGGCAACAGTTATGAAGAGGCATGTTCCCTTGTGTCCAGAGTTCTGATATCTGATACCGAAAGCGGGTGTAGCTCAATGGTAGAGCAAGAGTTTTCCAAACTCAAGACGAGGGTTCGATCCCCTTCACCCGCTCCATTCGCTTGCGCTCAATAATCAATATGGCTGTCTGAACCCGTGGAATTGCGGTCTGAGAAAAACTCGCGCAGGCGGCTTTCGTCTTCGGCCCTCTTGCGGTTTTTCATGTAAAGCTCGGTTTCATAGATGTCAGTCTGCTGGCTGATCTGGCCGGCATCGCTGTCGAAAGCGGGCAGGCGGTCCACGTTGCTGGAGTAACCAGTCCCGAGCGGGATGTAGTTCTCGTAAGCCAAGGCCGGAGAGGTCCCAAAGGCAAGTCCGATTGCAATACTGGCGAAGAGCATTTTCATGCCGCCAAACTTTGCACAATACCGCAACCGAGGCCAGCGGATTTCGCCAATCGTTGTATCAATTATTCATATCCACTTCAGCCACCAATTCAGCAGCCCGCTTCAGATGTTTGGCAACGTCAGCGACATTGATGGTGTCGGGCGTCAACGGCCCCCAGGCGATGACCGTTGCCGAAGCCTTCACTGCTGGATTGACCGGGTATTCATAGTTTGCGCCCGCATACAGGGCTTGGGCTTCGTCACTCGCCAGAAACTCCATCAACTTCAGGGCATTGTCCTTGTCCGGCGCATGTCTCGTCATCAACATGCCGGAGATGTTCACGTGAGTGCCCATTTTAGCTGAAGACGGAAAAATGATGCGAGACGCTTTGGCCCATTCTTTCTGCTCGGGTTCCTTATCGTCATTCTGCATCAGGCCCATGTAATAGGTGTTGCCCAGCGCCAGATCACATTCACCTGCCATGACACTTTTAGCCTGCGAACGGTCACTGCCATTGGGTTTTACGGCGAAGTTGGCTTTCACACCCTCAAGCCACCTTTTGGTTTCGACGTCACCCAGCTTGGCAATCATGAAGGCGGTGAGACCCAGATTGTAGGGATGGTCAAACGGCCGCGTGCAAATCTTGCCCTTCCATTTGGGATCGGCCAAGTCTTCATATGTGATTGCAGTCTGCGGCACACGGGCGACAGACGCATAAACCACCCGGGCCCGCATGGTCAGGCCAAACCATTGATTGTCGCTGGCGCGGAGATTGGCGGGCACCTTGCTACTGATGGCCTCTGAAACGACAGGCTGCGCCAAACCTTTTTCCGATGCCTCAACCAGTCGGCCCACGTCGGATGACATCAACACATCGGCGGGGCTCAGTGGCCCTTCCTGCTCCAGCCGTTCAATCAGACCCTTTTCGGCGAAGATCATCTTGACCTGAATGCCGGTCTTGTCGGTGAAGGCCTTGAACAGAGGTTCAACCAATGGCGGTTGCCGGTAGGAATACACATTCACCACACCGTCCGCCAAGGCAACGGAAGCCAGAGGCAGGGCGGTTGCCAGAAGTGCCAGAAGTAAACGGCGCATGGAATATCTCCGACTAAATCAATCGGATTGTGAATAGCATGGTGAACAAATCCGTCAATAGCCGATTTATCTGATCGGATATAAGATTCGCGTGATCAAGTCTTGCGGCTTTCCTCAAATCACGGCAAAAGTCCCGGTACGGAGACGTGGCCGAGTGGCTGAAGGCAACGGTTTGCTAAATCGTCATACGCTGCAAGGTGTATCGAGGGTTCGAATCCCTCCGTCTCCGCCATTCTCCACACCACAAGGCACCATGTGAAGGACGACTTGTCT
>CAXTKL010000024.1:8106-33233 GCA_964244825.1 uncultured Aestuariivirga sp. | reverse complement strand
CCTTGCCAAGGTCGGGGTCGAGGGTTCGAATCCCTTCGCCCGCTCCAGTTTCAAACATATTTGAAGTTTGGTATAGCAACTCCTATATGCGCCTCGCATTGAACAGGAGTGAACCGTCATGCTTGTGACCACCACCAATACCGTCGAAGGCCATCGCATCACGTCCTACAAGGGATTGGTGGCAGGAGAAGCCATTCTGGGGGCGAACCTGTTTCGGGATTTGTTTGCCTCGATCCGCGATATTGTGGGTGGCCGGGCTGGGTCCTACGAGAAAGTCCTGAATGATGCGCGGCAAACAGCGATTGCCGAATTGACGGACAAGGCGACAAGATTGGGTGCCAATGCAGTCATCGGCGTTGATCTGGATTATGAGACGGTTGGCCAAAATGGTTCGATGCTGATGGTGACAGCTGCTGGAACTGCAGTGGTGATTGAGTAGGGCGGTCCCGCTCCGTCTCGCGCCAAGGCGCGAGACGGAGATTAACATTTTCAATGCCGGAAGTGCCTGATCCCTGTGAACACCATCGCAAGGCCATGGGCGTCGGCAGTGGCGATGACGTCGCTGTCTTTCAGGGCGCCGCCCGGTTGAATGATGGCGGTGGCACCGGCTTCGGCGGCGGCTTGCACACCATCGGCGAAAGGAAAGAAGGCGTCGGAGGCGAGGACGGAGCCTTTGGCGTCAGCGTCTTCACGGCCCTGTGCCCGCGCGGCGTCGAGGCTCTTTAAAACGGCGATGCGGGTTGAATCAATGCGGGACATCTGTCCGGCTCCAATCCCGGTGGTGCGGCCATTTTTCGCGAAAATGATGGCGTTGGACTTGACGTGCTTGGCCACCTTCCAGGCGAAGAGCAGGTCCTGCATTTCCTGAGCTGTGGGTGCGCGCCTGGTCACGACATTCAGTGCTGTCATGCCCATGGTTTCGGCATCGCGGGATTGCGTGAGCAGGCCGCCTGCGATGGATTTGACGAGTGTGGTCCGCGATTCCGGGTTTGGCAACTTCGGCAGCAAAAGCAGCCGCACATTTTTTTTGGCTGAAAGAATGCGGAGTGCTTCATCATCGGCACCGGGTGCGAGAATGACTTCGGTGAAAATCTTTGCAATTTCTTCCGCTGCTTCACCGTCAAGTGTCCGGTTCACCGCTATGACGCCACCAAAGGCGCTGACAGGATCGCAGATCAGGGCCTGGGCATAGGCTTGCGCGATGGTTGATGAGACGGCCACACCACAGGGATTGGCGTGTTTGACGATGACGCATGTGGGGCGGTCATCGCCAAATTCGCTCAGGGCTTCCAAAGCAGCATCGGCGTCATTAATGTTGTTGTAGGAAAGTTCCTTGCCTTGCACCTGCGTGGCATCGAGAATGCCGGTGCGGCCATCGGAGGATCGATAGACGGCAGCACGCTGGTGCGGGTTTTCACCATAACGCAGGTCCTGGTGCTTACGGCCGCCAAAAGCAGTGAAGGCGGGGAAGGGCACGTCCACATCCTTGGCCATCCATTGCGCAATGGCGGCGTCATAGGAAGCCGTGCGGGCGAAGGCGGTGGCGGCTAGGCGTTTGCGCAAGTTGAAGGTGGTGCCGCCGTTGTTGGATTGCATTTCTGCAAGCAGGGCTTCGTAGTCCTGTGGTGAGACCACGACGGCAACACTGTCATGATTTTTCGACGCAGCGCGGATCATGGCGGGGCCGCCAATGTCGATGTTTTCGATGATCTCATCACGGCTGCCACCACGGGCCAATGCTTCCTCAAAGGGATAGAGATTGACGACGAGCAGATCGATGAGGCCGATGTTGTGAGTTTTGCGTTGCGTTTCGTGTTCGGCGTTGTTGCGGATGGAAAGCAATCCGCCATGAATGTTCGGATGAAGGGTTTTGACGCGGCCATCCATGATTTCGGGAAAGCCGGTTTCGTCTGACACATCTTTCACGGCAAGACCAAAACTACGCAGGGTCTTTGCCGTGCCGCCTGTGGAGAGCAGTTCCACCCCCATGGACGCAAGAGCTTTGGCCAGGGGTTCCAAGCCGGTTTTGTCGGATACCGATATGAGGGCGCGTGTGATGTGGCGAAGGGTCATGTCCGCGGCTCTTAACGGGGTTGCCGCACGATTTCCAGTTCGAAGGGCAGTTGCCCCACGTCGGTTTTGCCTTGTCTCGTAACGTTGCGATTGATGCGTTTCAGTGCCCAATTGACGCGCGGGCCTGTGGCCCTGGCCAGCCACTGGTTACCAGTGGTGGGAGCTTTCAGTTCAGCGCCGCGCAGGGTGAGTTGCCAGAGGTTTCGGCTGTCCATGGCGATGGTGGCCTGGGTCCCGTTGCGGGCAACAGAGACTTTCGCCCTCTCGGCAATGTTGAGGCGCATCCAGCCGGGCGCCGGTTGTGATTGCAGGCGGTCTTCGATCCTCAGGTCATCACCCCGGTTGCACAGAAAAGCGGTGCGCACCTGTTTGTGGATGACCTGGCGCAACCATTGGCCGTCCGTGTTTCCGTCACACTCCATCGTGTCAACGGACTGGTCATCCTCAGCGCCATACAGGAAAACGCCCGCGTCAAGGATGTGGTGGCCGTTGCCAAAAACATGCAAGGCAGTACTGCCGTGCAGCTGATGCGGTGTCGCAATGGCAACGCATTTGCCAGCAGAAAGACGGGCGACACACGACAGGGGTGCCAGCTGCAAGGGTGCGGCCGCATTTATTGAGGCGAAGGAAATTATGTTCGAATCGAAACAATAACGATTATCAGACCCCTTCAGCATGGACAGGAAGGGTCCGGCGCGATCCAGGGCGTTGCGGGCTTTCGGCCCAAAGGGGGCGTCCGGCATTGCCAGAAGCGGGTGCAGCCACGCCACATAATCCGTTAATTGATCCTGCAAAGGGCCACCATCGGATGCAACCAGGTGCGGAAAAGCCTGTTCTAACAATTGCATCGCATCATTTTGCAGGGCCGCGCCGTTTTGGCGTATATTTGCTGCGGCCAGCAATGCCATGGCCTTGATACGCAAATGTATCGGGTCGCTGGTGTTTAAATTCAGCAGCCGGTTGATTTGCAAGGTCAGGGCCGAAGACAGGGGCAATACCTGGCTGTGGGGCAACAGGTTTGCGCATTGACCTGCACTGAAAACCAATTCGCCCAGAATTGCCGCCTCGGCTTCAAGCGGACCGGAGCGGCGGCGCAACTGACACCACCCCTCCAGCAGGCGCAGGGCATGGCACATCAGCAGCTGCCTGCCGGACCTGGCAAAGCAGGACAGCCATTCAAGTTCAATGAATTCGTCCGTGGTCAAAGTGTGTTGACCGGCATAAATGGCAGTGGCGCGGCGCAGGGCTTCCGGGTCAGGCGGCACAGGCAATGCCGCGCGCAGTGCGAGGTCGTGGCTTTGCTGTGGCACGACATGCAGGAAACCCGCCGCCCGTGCCAAGCTTCTTTCAACAAAATGGTGCCCGATCAGCGCCAATGCCGCCTGCCTCTTGTCCCGTTGTGGAGAGACCCAAGCTTCAACTGGTCATGGTTAATGAACTGCTAACGGCGGGCAGGTGTTTGAAAGAGCGGGCGCAACCGTGCCCGAATCAGTTCAGCCCCAGGGGCCTTTTGGCGAAGATGCTTCCCAGGGTCCGGTTGTGGGTGCCGGATTGCCCATTTCGCGGGCCATGGCCTGCAATGCAGCAATGCGGTTCTGGGTGGCGGGATGGGTGGAAAACAGGGCATCTGCCCGCAAGCCTGAGAGCGGGTTGATGATGAACATGTGGGCCATGGCGGGGTTGCGCTCTGCGGCTTCATTTGGAATGTCGTGGGCGGCAAGTGCGATGCGGTTGAGGGCCGAGGCCAGGGCGAGGGGCTTGCCCGAGATTTCGGCCCCACCCCGGTCGGCGGCATATTCTCTTGTGCGGGAAATCGCCATTTGCACCAGCATGGCGGCGAGCGGTGCCAGAATGATCATGGCGATGCCGCCAATGGGACCCAACGGATTGTTGCGGCTGTCGCGCGAACCAAACAGGAAGCCGAAGTTGGCCAGCATGGAAATGGCACCGGCAATGGTGGCGGTGAAGGCCATGATCAGGGTGTCGCGGTTTTTCACATGGGCCAGCTCATGGGCCATGACGCCTTCGATTTCATCAGGGGACAGACGTTGCAAAAGCCCTGATGTGGCGGCAACGGCGGCATTTTCAGGGTTCCGCCCCGTGGCGAAGGCATTGGGCTGCGGCTGGTCGATGAGATAGACCTTGGGCATGGGCAGGCCCGCATTGGCGGCGAGACGTTTGATCATGCGGTGGAAGTCAGGCGACTCGGATTCCGAGACCTGACGTGCGCCATTCATGGAGAGCACCATCTTGTCGGCGTTCCAATAGGTGAAAAGATTCATGCCGATGGCGAAAACAAGCGCCATAAGCATGCCGGTCTCGCGGCCCATGAGAAAGCCCAAGGCCATGAACAGGGCCGTCATGGCCGCCATCAAAACTCCGGTCTTGAACAGGTTCACGAAAGCCTCCATCTGTTGCGCGATAATAACTGGTGATGGATTGGGGTTTTTGCAAGGATGGAGAAAATGCTGTCACCGGAAGCAAAGCGCGCCCTGGCCGAGGCTGAAGCACGGCGCAAGGTTGCAAAACCACTGGATTTAGTCACCGAGGTCAATGGCGCGAGAGGGCTGGAGCCGACGCGCTTTGGCGATTGGGAGAAGAAGGGGCTGACGTCAGATTTTTGAGGTCGCTTTACTTCCCCAGCTTTCCCAACTCTGCTTCCAGTTCCGGCACAGCCGTGAACAAATCGGCCACCAGGCCATAGTCCGCAACCTGGAAGATGGGGGCTTCGTCGTCCTTGTTGATGGCGACGATGATCTTGGAATCTTTCATGCCGGCGAGATGCTGAATGGCACCGGAGATGCCGACGGCAATGTAGAGATCGGGGGCGACGACTTTGCCGGTTTGTCCCACTTGATAGTCATTGGGCACATAACCTGCGTCGACGGCAGCGCGGGATGCACCGACGGCGGCGTTGAGTTTTTTGGCCACGGCTTCCAGCATCTTGAAATTGTCGCCGTTCTGCATGCCGCGGCCGCCGGAGACGATGACTTTTGCGGATGTAAGTTCGGGACGATCCGACACGGTGAGATTTTCGCTGACGTAAGCCGAGAGGCCGGGGTCAGTGGCTGCGTTCACGTTTTCGATTGTAGCTGAACCGCCTTCTCCCGCAGCGGCGAAAGAAGCCGTGCGCACGGTGATGACCTTCTTCGCGTCTGTGGATTGCACCGTCTGCACGGCGTTTCCGGCATAGATCAAACGCACGAAGGTATCAGCAGATTTGACTTCGGAGATGTCAGAAATCTGCATCACGTCAAGCAGGGCTGCTACACGCGGCATATAGTTCTTGCCGTTGGTGGTGGCAGGAGCGACGATGTGATCATAGACGCTGGCCAGCGACACAATGGTCGCAGCCATGGGCTCCGCGAGCGGGCGCTCAAGAGCCGCAGATTCGACATGCAGCACTTTTTTCACGCCTGAAAGTTTTGCTGCGGCTTTGGCGGCACCATCAGCCTTGTTGCCCGCCACAAGCACGTGCACATCGCCACCCATCTGGAGGGCTGCGGTCATGGCCTTGTGGGTCGCGTCTTTCAGGGAGGCATTATCGTGTTCAGCGATGAGGAGAACGGCCATATCAGATTGCTCCCACAGATTTGAGTTTGCCGACAAGTTCGGCCACGGACTTGACCTTCACGCCAGCATCACGCTTGGGTGGATCTTCTGTCTTGATCACCTTGAGGCGGTGCCTGGTATCAACGCCGTAGTCAGCGGCAGATTTTTCCTCGAGCGGCTTTTTCTTCGCTTTCATGATGTTGGGAAGGGACGCATAGCGTGGCTGGTTGAGACGCAGATCGGTTGTCACGATGAGCGGCATCTTCACCTTCAGGGTTTGCAGTCCGCCATCAATTTCGCGGGTGATCGTGGCTTCACCAGAACCAGGCTCAAGCTTAGAACACGCCGTGGCCTGGGGCCAACCCAACAGAGCGGCCAACATCTGGCCTGTCTGGTTGGCGTCATCGTCAATGGCCTGTTTGCCGAGTATGACGATCTCCGGCTTTTCAGCATCGACGATGGCCTTCAAAATCTTGGCAACGGCGAGGGGCTCGATGAGTTCGTCGTGCTTCACCAGAATGGCGCGATCGGCCCCCATGGCCAGCGCCGTGCGCAAGGTCTCCTGGGCCTGCTGCGGCCCGATGGATACCGCAACAATCTCGGTGACCACGCCTTTTTCCTTCAGGCGGATGGCTTCTTCAACGCCAATTTCGTCGAAGGGATTCATGGACATTTTGACATTGGCCAGTTCCACGCCTGAGCCATCCGCCTTCACACGGATTTTTACATTATAATCAACCACGCGCTTGACAGCGACGACTACCTTCATGGCAACACCTCAAAAATTCTGGCCGGACCCTAGTTACGGGGCATGCCTGAGTCAATTCCGTGAACGGCGTAGCTGGGTTGATTGCGACTCTATGGCTGGTGGCATTGTGAGGGGAACAATCGCATTGGGCATCGAAGGGCTGATGAGGTCTGTTCTTGCACCGTCACTCACAAGGCACTGACCAGCCTGTCCAAATTGGTATCAGGAACGCCCAGTTCGTGTAAATGCTGGGCTGTGTTCTTGACGTAGTCCAGGCAGCTGCCAGCCTCGCCATGGCCCTGGCGGATGTAGGCGATGGTTTGCTCCGGCGTCAGGGGGCCCGCATATTGGGCGTGGGCGCGGTCCACCACATAGGTCAGGGCCCAGACCGTGCGATTGCTTTCCAGCACGAGCGGCAAAGTGACTTCACGATAGACGTGGGTCACCAGCTCGCGTTCTTGCAGATAGTCGAGGGTCTTCGGCCAGTGGGCGTCGTCGACTTCGAAGGCAACGCCATGGCAATGACCCCCCTTGTCAAGGCCAAACACCAGTCCCAGACAGTCCGGCGTGCCGCGATATTTGTGGGAGAGAACACAGAGAGAGCGGTGCCAGCCGTCGAGGCGCGCAGGTTCCGAATGGATGAAGTCAAAACCCGGTCGCCAGATCAGTGAGCCGTAACCGAAAACCCAGTGGGTGGCCCTTCTCATGTCTTGTGGTTTGGCCCGCGACCGAAGTCAGGGGCCGCCGTATCCTGCCCGGCTTGAATGATGCCGCGGCGCACATCGCGGGCGCGGGTGAAAAGATCAAACAGGGTATCACCATCGCCCCAGCGTATGGCCCGTTGCAGCACAGAGAGGTCTTCAGAAAAACGCCCCAGCATTTCCAGCACGGCTTCACGGTTGTTGAGAAAGACATCGCGCCACATGGTGGGATCAGACGCGGCAATGCGGGTAAAATCGCGAAAGCCACCGGCGGAGTATTTTATGACTTCAGACTTGGTGACCTCTTCCAGATCGGCAGCCGTGGCCACCGTGTTGTAAGCAATCAAATGCGGCAGATGACTGGTAATGGCGAGAACAAGATCATGATGTTCCGGCGTCATCTCGTCAACATAGGAACCAAGGGCTTCCCAGAAAGACCTGAGCTTTGCCACAGCCACGCGGTCCGCATTGGGTGGTGGCGTGAGGATGCACCACTTGTTGTCAAACAGGGTGGCAAAACCGGCGCGCGGTCCTGATTGCTCTGTGCCGGCAATCGGGTGTCCAGGTATGAAGTGAACATTGAGCGGAACATAGGGTACCACATCGCGTACCACGGCGCCCTTGACGGAGCCTACGTCCGTGAGAATGGCACCGGCCTTCAGATGCGGCGCTATTGCCTTTGCCAGTTCGGCATAGGTGCCGATGGGCGTGCAGAGGATGACGAGGTCAGCATCCGCAACCGCTTTTGCTGCGCTGTCATGGACGGTGTTGGCGATACCGATGTCGAGTGCAATGCCACGGGTTTCAGCGCTGCGGGCAAAGCCGCTGATGCTGTTGGCGAGTTTTCCGCGTTGCACGGCATGGGACAGGGATGAGCCAATCAGACCCAGTCCCAGAATTGCGACGTTTTCAAACATGACGCTCACGCCAAAAATCCTTTGAGCGCCTTCACCACAGCGTGATTGGCCTCTTCTGTGCCCACGGATATGCGCAGCGCCTGCGGAATATCATAACCATCCATGCGCCGCACCACGATGCCGTGCTCGAGAAAATGTGCATCGGCGGCATGGGCCGTCGCCTTATCCTTGAAATGCACCAGCACGAAATTGCCTGCACTTGGTGTTACGGTCACACCCAGTCTTGTGATTGCATCCGTCAGCCAGGGCAGCCACATGCTGTTGTGGGCAATGGCCTGCTCCATGAAATGGCCGTCATTGATGGCCGCAACACCGGCAGAAATTGCGGGAAGCGACACATTGAAAGGTCCGCGAATCCGGTTGAGCACATCCATCACATGGGAAGGACCATAGGCCCAGCCTAGCCGCAGCGCAGCCAGGCCATGGATTTTCGAGAAGGTTCGCGTCATCACCACATTCTCGAATTCCGAGACGAGTGCTATGCCGGACTCATAATCATTTGCGGTCACGAATTCCGCATAGGCTGAATCAACGACCAGCAGGACATGCGGTGGCAGGCCAGCATGCAGGCGGCGCAATTCACTGTAGGGGACGTAGGTGCCCGTGGGGTTATTGGGGTTGGCGATGAACACCATTCTGGTTTTCGGAGTCACTGCCGCGATCATGGCATCGACGTCGGTGGCGAAATCCTTCTCATCGGCGACGACGGATTTTGCTCCATTGGTCTGAATGACGATCGGGTACACCATGAAACCATACTGGCTGTAAATAGCCTCGTCACCGGGACCTAGATAGGCATGGGCAAGGAGTTGCAGGATTTCATCGGACCCTGCGCCGCAGATGATGCGCTCTGCACTCAGGCCATAGCGGGTGGCAATGGCTTCGCGCAGCACCATGGCGCTGCCATCAGGATACAGCGCAAGCTTGTCCGACGCAGACCTGAAAGCTTCAATGGCCTTCGGACTGGCGCCAATCGGGGATTCATTGGAGGACAGCTTGAAGACTTTCGTACCCTTGGCGTTGCTCTTGCCTGGCACATAGGCTTCAATATCCAGAATACCCGGTTTTGGCGCGGGCCGGCTCGTGGCGTGGTTCATGGTTTAAATCTCGATGGCAGAGGGATAGCGCCCGGCCACCTTGAGGCCAAGGGATATGTTGGAGCGGGCCAGGCCGACAATGGGACTTTCATGTTCGGAATAAAAACCAGCCAATGCCGACACCCGCCACGGCCCGCTTTTCAACTGCCAGCGCGGATGCACGGCAAAATCCCGCGGCAGATTGCCTTGGGTGATGAGCAGGGTTTCATCATGGCCCGTGGCTTCAGCGGGGGCATTTCCGAAAATCAGCAGCTGCGGCATCACCTCATCCCTGATGACGGGGAGCGCGCCGATGATCTGGGCGGTGCCAGCCTTGCCTGCCACGCAGGCGTCGATCCACGGGCTTTCGGTTTCGACAACGCAGATATCACCGGGGTTGACGTTGACTTGCATCAGGGCCTGGGTTTCGTCCCGCCATTCCTCCACCGCCATGGCGGGGAAATGTTCGCGCAAACGCAGGCGGTGGCCGAGGGTTTGTGACAGGCGGCGCGAGAGGTGCAGGGTGATCGGTGCCTGGGCGAGACTTGAATCGGTGAGAATGGTCCGCCAGATGCGCAGGGCAAGGGCCGGTTCCACATTGTGCGTCTTTGCCGCCTGCAGGATGCGGCGGTGAATCTGGGATTCGCGGGCGGGCCGCAGGGGCGAGCCTGTGGATTTCGATGTGACCTGCTTGAAGGATTTGACCTGAGCCGTGATGCTGACACGCTTGGCCAAAAGCGCTAGCAAGGCGTCATCCACGTCATCCAGTTCACGCCGCAATGCATCAAGGGCAGGCGTGGCGGTAGGGGCGTCGGTCATGGGGCAATCCGGTTGGGGTTATCTTGCTGTTTAAGCCGCTTTCCCGGCCATTGTGAACCCCATTCACTCCGGTTCCTTGCGTGCGCCCTGTGGAGAAGGCAGGAGAACGGGGCGGAAGCGCGGTACCAGGCGTCTGGCGCGTTTTCCGGACGAGAAGGCATAGACCTGTTTCATGGCTTCGACGATGGTGACTCCAGCAAAGCGTTGCAGCAGGCGTTCTCCCATGATGTCAAAGCCGAGGGCGGCATCAAGCAAGGTTTCGTTGCGAAACGGTGGCAGATAGAGGGCGCTGCGCCATTGGATGATTGTGTATTTTGAATCCTTCAACAATCCCGCAATCTGGCCTGAAGAAAAAGGCTGGCCATGGCCGAAAGGTGTGGACTCTGAAGCCGCCCACAGCCCCCGGCGATTGGGCACCACCAGAATGAGGCGTCCCTGGGGTGCCATGACCCGCCAGATCTCCTGCAAGGTTTCCAAAGGTGTTTCAGCGTGTTCAAGTCCGTGCACGACCAGTGCCAGATCAACCGTGCTTTCCAACAGGGGCAGATCAAGTTCATCGACGAGGGCGGAACGGTTTTTTTCGCCGGGGGGCCAGTGGATGACGCCTTGCCGTGCCAGCATGAAGGACAGGGAGAGCACATCGTCTAGCTGTGGCAGATAGGGCAGTGTGTAACCAAGGCCCATCACGGTCTGGCCGGAATTTGCCGTGGCCAGTGTATCAAGTTGCCGCTTCAGCATGCGGGCGGCGGTGCGGCCCGTCTGCGTGGCATAGAAATCCCTGAAATCGACAACATCCATGCTTGCAGCTTAACCTGATCAAGGGATTTCGTCATGCCTGTCCTGCGGCCATGCTGCACAGATGATAAATGCTGCGGGTTGTTGTATAAGGGGACATCATGTCCCATCTTGATGTTCACCAATTCATGTGCCGCGACGATAATTACGGCGTGCTCGTGCATGACACCGTGACCGGCACGACGATTTCCATTGACGCACCCAGTGCATCTGCCATTGCCGACAACCTGAAAAAGCGGGGCTGGCAGCTCACGCATATCCTGACCACGCACCACCATATCGACCATGTGGAAGGCAATCTTGAACTGATGGAGACTTTCGGCTGCCGCATCATCGGGCCGGAAGCAGAGAAGGATCGCATTCCTGGCATCGGAAAAACCGTCAAGGGCGGCGATGTGTTTGAGCTGGCCCAACGCAAGATCAGGGTTTTCGATTGTCCAGGTCACACCCTCGGCCAAATCACCTATCATTTCGAAAATGACTATCTGCTGTTTGCGGCTGACAATATCTTTGCCATGGGCTGCGGCCGCGTGCTGGAAGGCACGATGGAACAGATGCACCATTCGGTGAACCAGTTCCGTGACCTGCAACCGATGACGTCTCTCTATTGCGGGCATGAATATACAGAAGCCAATGCCAGGTTCGCGCTGACCGTCGAGCCGGACAACCGCGCCCTGCAGATGCGGGCCGTAGAGGTGAAAAACTTGCGTACCGTAGGGAAAATGACCTGCCCGACGACCATTGGGGAAGAGTTGAAGACCAATCCCTATTTCCGCTGCTCGTCTCCGGAAATTCGCAGAAACCTCGGGTTGGAAAACGCGAGTGATGCTGAGGTGTTTGCAGAGCTCCGGACGCGGAAGAATAATTTCCGCTAAACCTTTGGCCCGGACACCACGTGGCCGACGAAGGGCAGTTCGCGAAACTGGTGGCTCATGTCCATGCCATAGCCCACAACGAATTTGTCCGGGCAATCAAAGCCCGTGTGGTCACTCTTGATATTGGCAGCGAGATGGCCGGGCTTGTTGAGCAGCACACAGCTGTTGGCGCGCTTGGCACCTCTGGCCATGATCAGGTCCTTGGCGAAAGCCAGCGTGCGGCCTGATTCGAGAATGTCATCAAGCAAAAGCACATCGCGGCCCTTCACGTCGGTTTCGATATCGCGCAGCACATCGACCCGGCCCGATGAACGGGTACCTTCACGGTAGGAGGCAAGAATCATGAAGTCCACTTCCGGCGACAGCCCGGCGTGATGCATGGCGCGAATGAGGTCGGCAGCAAAAATGAAACTGCCCTTGAGGACGGGAATGACCAGCAGCTTCTCGGGCTTCTGTGCTGCAATGTCGATGGCGAGTTCACGGATGCGGGCGGCGATTTGAGTTTCGGAAAACAGGACATCGATCTGATATCCGTCGATGTTATGGCTGCTTGGAACTGGTGTTGTCATGGGGGGTGTTTAGGCCAATCTCGTTGCTTCTCGCAAAGCGAATCTGAAGCTTTTGAGAGGCTTCCGGTGGGGCCGCAATGCGGGTGACAAAACTGGTGCTTTCGCCCGGGCGTAATAGCGGCTTTGATCCTGTATCCAGGGTCCAGCTGTAAAGTTCCTCGCCCGATGGACCGGTGAGGGCAAAGCGCAGCCACGGGATTTTCCGCGCATTGCCGTCGATATTGGCAATTGTGCCTTTGACCGCGAGAATGCGCTGGCCATCCATGATGATGTGTTCGCGTTCAACCCCGCGCACCTCAAGGCCGTAGACATTGATGTCATAGCCCAGGGCCTGATAGGCCTTGATGCTGATGGGGGCTGCATTGACAATGGTTTCCGGCAATGCAGCAGCGGCCACAAAAGGCGCCAGAACGAAACTTCCAAATACGGCCCATTGTTGCAATTTGCGACGGCGCCGGAATTTGTAAAGCTGGTGCTCTTCCTGGGCATCCCTTGCCATTTGTACCAGGCGCGATGCTTCGAGGTCCGGGGCATCGTCATGATCAATGACAGCGGGCAGGCGTCGTTGTGGGGATTCGCTGATGTCGATGACGTCGATGGTTTCCATTTCACGCCAGCGGTGGCCGCAGCTGCGGCAGGTCAACGCCACGGAACCTGACGCCAGAGACGGCAGGTTATAGCGCGTCGAACAGGACGGACAGCAAACGATCATGTGGCGAAGCTATCTGCCGTCGTGGTTAAGAAGCGGTTAAACAGAGGTCTGACGAATCAGGGATGAAGCTTGTGTTGCAACTGGATGCCGTGGGGCTGCGCTATGGCAATGGACCGGAGGTGCTACAGGATGTGAGCCTGCGGCTGGCACCGGGGCAATTTGCCTTTTTGACGGGAGCGTCAGGGGCGGGCAAAACCAGCCTGCTACGGCTGTTGTTTCTGGCCTTGAAGCCGACGCGGGGGCGGCTGGAGCTGTTTGGCGAGGATGTGGTGTCGTTGCGGCGCAAGGCGCTTCCGGCCTTGCGGCGGCGCATTGGCGTGGTGTTTCAGGATTTCCGCCTGCTTGACCATCTGTCGACGTTCGACAACGTGGCCCTGCCATTGCGTATTCTGGGGCGGCGGCCTGAGAGCTATACCCAGGATGTCAAAGATATTCTGGACTGGGTGGGACTGGGACACAAGCTTTCAGCCTTTCCACCGGTGTTATCAGGTGGGGAAAAGCAACGGGCGGCGATTGCGCGGGCCGTGATTTCAAAACCGGACATTCTGCTGGCGGATGAGCCGACGGGCAATGTGGATCCGGCCCTGGCGAAGCGGCTGCTTCACTTGTTTGCCGAGCTGAATCGGCAGGGCACCAGTGTAGTGGTCGCCACCCATGATGCGTCGCTGATCAGACAGGCGAAGGCATCGGTCTGGCATCTGGAGCAAGGCCGCCTGGACGTGTCATGACAAAACAGCATGTAAAACCAGGTTCGATTGTGCCCACGGGTGCGGCACCCTTGCGCACCCTGACGGCTGTGATGTCGGTCATGTGTTTTCTCGCTGTGTTGTCGGTGGGGGCCATGCTGTTGATCAACCGCGCGGTGGCGCAATGGGCGTCGGGGCTTGCCAGCGAAGTGACGGTGCAATTGCCACAGCTCTCCAGCCGGGACATGGACCAGGACCTTGTCCGCCTCACCAAGCTGTTGGCAGGCATCCAGGGTGTGAAGGGGGTGACAATTCTGGATCGCAGGGATGGTGAAAAGCTGCTGGCCCCCTGGATCGGGGAAGACGGGCTTGACGCATTGCCGATTCCCCGCCTCATGCGGGTGGTTGTGGACGACAAGCGCCAGCCGGATTTCGCAGCCATGGAAACCGCGTTGCAGGCAGCGGTGCCCACGGCACGGCTTGATACGCACCGAAAATGGGAAGCCGAATTGCGCCGCATGGCCTCGACCCTCACGCTATTGTCGTCGCTCATCCTGGGGCTGATTTCGCTTTCGGCCATCGCCATGGTGGTATTTGCGGCGCGGGCTGTGCTGGAGGCCAACCGTTCGGTGGTGGAGGTGCTGCATATTGCGGGTGCGGATGACGATTTCATCGCGGGTGAGATTAACCGCCGGTTCATCGCCACAGGGTTCTGGTCGGGGCTGATCGGGCTTGCTGGTGGTGTGGTCATGTTCTTTGCGCTGGGGCATTGGGGCATTGGCGAAAACACCGGTGTGGCCTCAGCGGCGCGGGGCTTGTTTTACCTGCCCCAGGAAGGTGATTGGCGCAGCCTGTGCTGGTTCCTGCTGGTGCCGCTGGCGGCAACGGCCATTGCCCTCATTACCTCACGCATCACCCTGAAGCGCATGTTGGGAGAGGTGCAATGATCGCGTTGCGCTCGGCGATATTCAACGGGGTGTTCTATATCAATCTGATCCTGTTTCTGGTGTTGGGTTCGCCGCTGCTGCTGGGGCCACGCATCTGGGCAATTCGTGCCTTGCAACTTTGGGCCAGGTCTTCGGTCTGGTGGCTGCGGGTTTTGTGCGGCATCCGCATGGACGTGCGGGGCATCGAACATATTCCAAAAGGTGCTGTGCTCGTCGCGGGCAAGCATCAGTCGCTGTGGGAGACCTTTGCCATCCTGCCGCTGCTGGATGACCCCTGCATGGTGCTGAAGCGGGAGCTGATCTGGATCCCCCTGTTTGGCTGGTTCGGCTTGAAATTCCGCATGATTGCGGTGGAACGTTCTGCCGGGTCTGCGGCGCTGCGCAGCCTGGTGAAGCGGGGCAAGCAGGAGGTGGCGGCGGGCCGGCAAATTGTTATCATGCCGGAGGGCACGCGCAAGGGTCCGGATGATCCGCCTGATTACAAGCCCGGTGCGGCAGCGCTGTATGGGCAACTCGGTGTGCCCTGCGTGCCCTTTGGATTGAATGCCGGGCTATTCTGGCCCCGGCGCAAGTTCTTGCGCAACCCCGGCACAATCATTCTGGAATTCCTGCCCGCCATCCCGCCGGGCCTCAAGCGTGACGCGTTTCAGCGGCAACTGATTGCTGCCATCGAAACGTCGACCACGGCTTTGGTGCACGAGGGCCGCACGAAACAAAACTAGAACAAACTCTGGACAAGGGGTGCGCGCCGGGTCTAGTCTAGGGACCATGCTGCCTGCCATCTCGCAAGATATCTGGAAAGCCAAATACCGTTTTGTGCGCCCTGACGGCACGGCGGAACAGTCGCTTGCGGACACCCTGGACCGTGTTGCCGGTGCCGTTGCCGATGCTGAAACGCCAGTCCTTCGCCATGAGTGGAAAAGGCGCTTTCTGGAAGTTATGGCAGATCTCAGCTTCATTCCGGCTGGCCGTATTCTGGCGGGGGCTGGCACAGGGCGGGCCGTGACCCTGTTCAATTGTTATGTCATGGGATCAATTCCTGACTCCATTCCCGGGATTTTCTCTGGCCTTGGGGAAGCAGCGCAAACCCTGCAACAGGGTGGTGGCATCGGCCATGATTTCTCGACACTGCGGCCCAAGGGTGCGCTGGTGGTGAGCGTGGGGGCTGACGCGTCTGGCCCCTTGAGCTTTATGGATGTGTGGGATGCGATGTGCCGCACCATCATGTCGGCAGGGGCCAGGCGGGGTGCCATGATGGGCACACTGCGCTGCGACCATCCCGATATCGAAGCTTTTGTCGATGCAAAGCGCGATGGCGCACGCCTGCGCAATTTCAATGTGTCGATTCTGGTGACGGATGCTTTCATGCAGGCGGTGGAGGCTGGAGGCAGCTGGGTGTTGCAGTTTGGCGGCACGGTTTACAAGACCATTGATGCCCGTGAGCTGTGGCAACGCATCATGCAATCGACCTATGATGTGGCAGAACCCGGCGTGATCTTCATTGACCGGGTGAACGAGTTGAACCCGCTGTCCTATTGTGAAACCATTGCCTGCACCAATCCCTGTGGTGAACAGCCGCTGCCGCCCTATGGGGCCTGTCTGCTGGGGTCCCTCAACCTGACACGCTTTGTGATTGATCCGTTCACGGATAAAGCGCGACTGGACATGGCGCGGCTGAAAGATGTGGCGGCTGTGGCCATTCGCTTCCTTGATAATGTTGTGGACGTTTCGAATTATCCCTTGCCGCAACAGCGGGCCGAAGCCTTTGCCAAGCGGCGGTTGGGACTGGGGGTGACGGGTCTCGCCAATGCACTGTTCATGTGTGGTCTGCGTTATGGTTCGAAGGACGCGGTGTCAGCCACCAGGGGCTGGATGCAGGCGATTGAGGCTGCAGCGTTGGAAGCCAGTATTGATCTTTCTGCCGAGAAGGGCAGTTTTCCCAAATTTGTGGCGGAAGCCTATTTGGCGACGCAATATGGGCACCGCTTGTCAGACGCCGTGCGAAAGGCCATCGCTGCCAAGGGCTTGCGCAATGGATTGCTCACGTCGGTGGCGCCCACAGGCACAATTTCATTGCTCGCCGGCAATGTCTCAAGTGGCATTGAACCGGTGTTCAGTCTGTCGCAGGCACGCAAGATTCTCAACCGGGATGGCAGCCACCGGATTGAGCAACTGGAAGACTATGGCATTGCGGCATGGCGCACATCAGGTGCCGCCGGGGGCCGGGACGCCGTGGTGACCATCGCCGATCTGACGGCTGATGAACACCTGGCCATGCAGGCGGCGGCCCAGGCCCATGTCGACAGTTCGATTTCCAAAACCATCAATGTTCCGGCCAGCTATGGTTTTGCCGACTTTGCCTCGATCTACGAAAAGGCTTGGAAAATGGGCCTGAAGGGTTGCACCACTTTCCGGCCCAATGCGGTGACAGGGTCAATTTTGTCGGAGGCAGCGTTGGAAGATTGCCCGTCCTGTGGCAGCACCAACCTCGACAACAAGGAAGGGTGCAAAACCTGCCGGGATTGTGGCACCGCATTTTGTGGTTGACTTATCCTGTTTTATGTTCTATATTTGTTCCCATGCTGATTCATGGAACCCCCATCGCCGCCGACTTCCCTTCGGACCCCTGCTTCAAGGACCGCTTCTGGTATTGGACGGGCGCATCCGGCCGCAAATACATTCATTCGGTGTATACGCTTGAGGATTGCCCGCCGTTGCCGGGAGCGATTTACGTAGGCGTGCGGCGCGAGGGGCCCTTGCGTATCGTCATGGGCATTGGCCGCTTCACACCCTTCTGGGACGGGCCATTGGGTGCACGCAATCTTGCGGCCCTGCGCCTGAAGGCTGTGGATGAAATCCATGTGCATCTGCTGGCCAAATCACCGGAGGTGGCGGAAGCCATTCTCGATGACCTGTTGCAGGCCTATGAGCACGAGGAGGCTGACTTCAATGAACCCGCCCCGGTGAGCGTGCAAACAGCGGCGAACGCAACAGCAGCGTGAACATCAGACCCGTGGCAAAGCCGCCGATATGGGCCCACCAGGCCACTTGCTCGCCATCCGGTGATTGCATGTAGAGACTGGCAAATTGCAGCACGATCCAGCCACCCAGGATCATCCAGGCCGGGATTTTCAGGGGTATGGTCATGAACAGCAGGATCCAGACCCTTGCCCTTGGATAGAGCAGCAAGTAGGCCGCGAGCACGCCGGAGACAGCGCCTGACGCGCCAATCAGGGGGTCGTGGCTGTTGGGCAGCATGAAAACATGGGCCAGGGCACCTGCGATGCCACAGAGAAGATAGAACAGGGCAAAGCCGAACGGGCCGAAAGCATCTTCCACATTGTCGGCAAAGACCCAGAGGAAGGCCATGTTGCCGAGCAGATGAAGCCAGCCGCCGTGCAGGAACATATAGGTCAGCAAGGTCAGCGGCTCGGCGATTGGGTTGAAGACGGGGTTTGGCACCCGTGACAGGTCCCAGATTTCGCTGGGCACCACACCGAACCCATATTCCACCAATGTGAGCGCCTGGTTTCCGCGCAATGGCCCGGTGATCAGAAACACCGCCACATTGAGAAGGATGATCGCCAGGGACACATATTGAAAGCGAATGAGCTTTAGCGGATTGTCGTCTTTGAGGGGTACGAACATGGATCTGTCATCCGGCCAGCAGCTTGAGCGCCAGCAACAGCATGACCCCGGCAATGCAGAAGTCAATGACCCGCCACACCTTTGGCTGGCCGAGCCAAGGGCCGAGTGCCCGCGCACCATAGCCCAGGGCAAAGAACCAGGCCAGAGACGCGAGAGATGCACCAGTTGCAAAAGGCCCCTGTTCACTTGCGGGCCTAGCGTTTGCAATTGAACCAATGAGAACGACCATATCGAGATAGACATGGGGATTCAGCAAAGTAAAAGCCGCACAGGAACCTAGGGTGGCCATGAGGGTCGTTGAAGGCTCAGCCCCGGACCCCAATGCTGATGGGTGCAACGCCCGGCGCAAGGCATTCGCGCCATACCACAGGAGAAAAGCCACCCCGCCATAGGTCATGACAGGCACAAACACCGGAACGGCCTTGATCAAAAATCCCAAGCCAAAAACTCCGGCCCAGATCAGCGTTGCATCACAGATCGAACAAAACAGGCAAACCCAAAAGATGTGGGACTTCAACACGCCCTGCCGGATCACAAAAGCGTTCTGCGCCCCGATGGCCACAATCAGACTGCCGCCCAGCAGAAATCCCGCAATCGCTGCCGCCAGCATCAACGGGTTTTCCCGGGCACCCACAACACATCGCCGTCACCCGCCACGGCATTGGCCCAGCGGCTGGCGACGAAGAGGAAATCTGACAGGCGATTGACATAGGCCAAGGCAGCCGTGCTGACAGTCTCAGCTTCCGACGCATTAAGAGCCACCATCAAACGCTCGGCCCGGCGGCAGACCGTTCGCGCCTGATGCAGGTAGGCCGCTGCCGCCACCCCATGGGGCAAGACGAAGGATCGCAGGGGTGAAAGCGATCCGTTGAGCTGGTCAATTTCCTGCTCAAGCCGTGTCGCCTGACCGGGGAGAATGCGCAGCGGCTCCCATTCCAGCTTTTGACCACGGTCAGGAACACACAGGTCAGCCCCCAGATCAAACAGTTCATTCTGGATACGGCCCAGCATGTCGTCCAGCAGCGCCAGCCGCACATGGGTGGTGTGCTGACGCACGAGGCCAAGGGCAGCATTGGTTTCATCCACCGTGCCATAGGCCTCGATGCGCAGATCGGCTTTCGACACGCGTTCACCGGACCCCAGTGAGGTATCACCAGAGTCGCCGGTGCGGGTATAAATTCTGTTCAGCACAACCATGGCCCCCGCCTAAAGCAATGCCGCAGGATTTGGAAGCAGGACTTATTCGTTGCGCAGATAGGTTGAGGGTTTCGCGGTCAACGCACGCGCCGTGACAACCAGGCCCGCCGCAATCGACACCATCATAGCCGCAACCGCTGTGAGACCAGCGGTCGGCCAGGAAAAGCTCCATGGCATTTCCAAAATAAATCGCGCCAGATACCAGGCACCCAGAGTACCGGACAAGATGCCAAACACGGCAGACACAAACCCCAGAAGACCGTACTCGATGACGAAGGACGCCAGCAGCTGGGCACGGGTTGCGCCATAGGTTTTCAGTACCACGGTTTCGTAGGTGCGGGTGGCGAGACCCGATGCCATGGCCCCTGCCAGCACCAGCACACCTGTCAGCAGCGTCAAGGCATTGGCCCCGCGCACGGCGGCCAACATCTGCCCCAGCAGGGCGCTGACGGTGGCCAGAGCATCCTTCACGCGAACAGCTGTCACGGACGGAAATTCAGCCGCCA
This sequence comes from uncultured Aestuariivirga sp., assembly GCA_964244825.1. GTDB lineage: Bacteria > Pseudomonadota > Alphaproteobacteria > Rhizobiales > Aestuariivirgaceae > Aestuariivirga. The sequence goes on along the minus strand of CAXTKL010000024.1, from coordinate 13,412 downwards.
TGGTGTTCAACAGTTTCGCCTCATCCCCGCCCTGCATGTCGACTGTCACGATGTGGGAATGGGGTGCGGCAGCCAATGTGTTGGGCGTGAAAACCAACACAAAGTTGATACCCATGCTGCGCCAATTGACGCGGCGCAAATTCGCCACTTCAGCTTCGATCTCACGCCCCAGCACATTCACCCTGATGCTGTCGCCGATCTTGAGGTCAAGCCCGTCGGCAATTTCCTGTTCGACTGATACCAGCGGTTTGCCCGCATAGTCCCTGGCCCACCAGGTGCCAGCCTGGAGTTCCGAGCCTGCAGGTATTTCTGCGGCATAGGTCAGCCCACGATCACCTTGTAAAGCCCAGCCCGAACCGGGCTTGGGCACAACCTTGTCGGCAGGCACACCCTTGATGGCCGTAATGCGGCCGCGCAGCATGGGCGCATTGCCGATGCCGGTGACGCCCGGTTGTGTCTGCAAGGCCGCGCGGAAAGCTGGCAAGGTGTCATTGCGGACGTCGAGGAAAAAGAAGGCGGGGGCCTGTTCGGGAATACCGGATTTCAATGCGCTGGTGATGGTGCGGTCGGTCAGGGCCAGGGTCACGAACAACGAAAGCCCGAGACCCAGTGCCAAGATAATGGAAAAGCTGGCAGCGCCCGGCCTGTACAAGGACGTGACGGCGTGACGCACCAGGATATTCGACGGTTTTGGCAGCAGTGTAATCACACGCAACAAGCCATAGGCCAAGGCGCTCAAGATCGCAAAACTCGCTGCAAGCCCCGCCAGATACATGAGGATGATCCGCATGTTTTCGGACATGAGCGTGATCAACACAGCGGCAAGTGCCAAGAAAGCGAAGGACAGCAGCAACCAGCGCCATGACAGGCGCTCCCCACCGGAGACCAGATGATTGCGAAACAGATCAGCGCCCCGGATATTGGCGATGCGCGCCAGGGGCAGAATTGCAAAGGCCAGGAGCACGAGCAGGCCCAACAGTCCTGCGATCAGCAGTGGCACCCACTGGATGGATGTGGACACGGGCAGTGGCAGGATGTGTCCGGCAAAGACTTTCAGCAGGAAAGGCGCAATGGCACCCAGGCCAAGGGCGATGGCAATGCCGATCAGCCCCACCAACAGGATTTCCGTGAGATAAAGCCCGAACACGTCGCGTGAGGTGAGGCCAAGGCACTTCAAGGTGGCAATGGCGCTGGTGCGGCGGGAGACGAAGGCTGAAATGGCATTGGCCATGCCCGCCCCACCCACCACCAGGGCCGCCAGCGCCACCAGTGTCATGAAATATCCGAGACGTTCCACGAAGCGTCCGGCACCACCCGCTGCATTGTCGGTGGCGCGCACGCGCCAGCCCGCCGTTGGAAATTGTTTTTCTACCTCTTCGGTGATGCGTTTCGCGGCGGCAAGCTTTGAACCTGCCGGCAATTTCACCCGGTAATGCCAGGTGATCAGACTGCCCGGTTGAATGAGGCCTGTGCTAAGCAAAGCCTGATGGGTCATCATCATGCGGGGGCCGAGAATGATGCCTTCGCCAATGCGGTCCGGTTCTGCCGTGATGACGCCCGTGACTTTCAGAACCGTGGTGCCGATTTTCAGGCTGTCACCGATCTTCACACCAAGCCGGCCCAACAACAATTCGTCCACCGCAACACCGTGAATGCCATCTGTCACTGCGAGGCTGGATGAGAGACTGGAACCACTGGCAAGGGTGAGCTTGCCGTAAAGCGGATAGAAGCCGTCGACAGCCTTGATCTCCACCAGCGTGGATTTTTCATTAGCTGTGGCCATGGCGCGCAGCGTGGCGATGCGACTGGTCTCGCCCTTGCTGGTGACATAGGCCAATTCATCAGCCGTTGCCTCGCGCTGGATCAAGGTGAATTCGAGATCACCCCCCAACAGGGGCTGGCCCTGTTCCGTGAGGCCCGTCTGGATGGCGGAGGTGAGCGAACCAATGATGGCAATGGCGGCAACCCCCAGGGTCAGGCAGGTGAGCAGAATGTAAAAGCCCTTGAGGCCGGAGCGCAGGTTGCGGGCGGCATAGGACAGCCACAGCCCGATGTTCATGGGCGGGTACTTTCGCTGATCAGGCCATCACGGACCTCGATGATGCGGTCACAGCGCTTGGCGAGGGCGCGGTCGTGGGTGACCAGGATGAGCGTGGCCTCATTGTTTTCACGGATGCCGAACAACAGGTCCATAATGGCCTGACCGGTGTCCTGGTCGAGGTTGCCTGTCGGTTCATCGGCGAGGATGATTTTGGCACCGGCTGCCAGTGCCCGGGCAATGGCCACACGCTGCTGTTCACCGCCGGAAAGCTGGCCGGGGTAATGGCTGAGGCGGTGGCCAAGGCCGACGTCCGTCAGCTTGTTCCGGGCCAGGCTTTCCGCATTGTCCACGCCCTTGAATTCCAGGGGCAAGGCCACATTCTCAACGGCTGTCAATGTCGGGATCAGGTGAAAGGACTGGAAGACGATGCCAATGTTGTCCCGCCGCAAAGCCGACAATTGTGATTCGGATTTTCCGTGGACTGCTTCTCCGCGCATGAAGAGTTCACCGGATGTGACAGGCTCCAGACCAGCCATGACCATTAACATGGAGGTCTTGCCGGAGCCGGAAGGGCCGACAATGCCAATCGCCTCACCCGCCAAGGCATCCATGCTGACCCCTTTCAGAATGTGAACAGCGCCCGCCCGGGATGACAATGTAAGATGCACATTTTGAAGCGACAGGGTGGGGGTCACAGACGATCCTTGAGGACAAATGAAATCAGAGAGATGGGGCGGCGGGGCCGATTTGTCGATACATCACTTGCGCTCTACGGCAGAACACCTCACATAGACGTTCATGTTCAGACTTTCCGTCGTGTTGGTGTTCCTGTTGCTGGCGGTTTTCCCGGTTCATGCAAAAACCGTGACCGTGCTGGCCCTGGGTGACAGCCTGACCGCCGGACTGGGGCTTGACCCGGCCCAGGCCTTTCCAGCCAAACTCGAAGCCGCGCTCAAGGCCAAGGGCCATGATGTTACGGTGCTCAATGCCGGGGTGTCCGGTGATACGGCGGCGCAAGGTGCTGCAAGGCTGGACTGGGCGCTGACGGATGATGTCAAGGCGGTGCTGATTGAACTTGGTGCCAATGACGCTTTGCGCGGCTTGCCGGTGGAACAGGCGGAAATGGCCCTGGATGAAATACTGGCAAAGTTGAAGCAGCGTCAGCTTCCGGTGCTGTTGCTGGGCATGCGGGCACCGCCCAACCTCGGCCCCGATTATGGCAAGGCATTTGATGCCATGTATCCACGCCTTGCGGCAAAATATGGTGTTGCCCTTTATCCCTTCTATCTGGAAGGTGTGGCTGCTGATGCGAAACTCAATCAGGCTGACGGCATGCATCCCAACGCCCAAGGTGTTGACGAGATCGTCAGGCGTGTTCTGCCCGCGGTCGAGACGTTGTTGTCACAATTGAAATAAACCTTGGACTTTCAACGAATCGCGTTAGCTTGACTGTCGAAATGCAGCAGGAGGATGAAATGCCCCGCCTCTTCACCGGACTGGAAATCCCGCCCGAGGTCGCCCTCGATTTGCAGATCATGCAGGGCGGCATTCCCGGTGCCCGCTGGATGGACCCGGCGCACTACCACCTCACCATCCGATTTATCGGTGACATCGAACAGGGCCTCGCCCGCGACATTGCCTTGCAGCTGGATCAGGTCAGCTTCCGGCCCTTCATGTTGCGGCTGAAAGGTGTTGGCCTGTTCGGTGGCAACAAGCCCCATTCGCTGTATGCCGGGGTTGAAGAAAATGCGGAACTGCGGCGCTTGCATGACGTGCATGAGCGGATTTGCCAGACGCTGGGATTGCCAGCCGAGCACCGGAAATTCATGCCGCATGTGACGCTGGCACGCTTGAAGGAAGCCGAGCCCCGGGCCTTGCAGCGCTGGGTGGAGGTGCACAGTCTCTATTCCACACCCGCCTGTGATGTGCAGGCATTTGTGCTATTCTCGTCACGGCCACTGAAAGGCGGCGGACCCTATGGGGTGGAAGCAGAATACGCGGCCCGGCGTGAACCGGTCCCAACACTGAACAGAGATATGGGAGTGACGTGATGACAGAGCGATTGCAGGGGGCGGCCCGGGTGAAGGCCGTGCAGGAGTTGAAGGACTGGGCCGATGTGCCGGGTCAGGACGCCATTCACAAGACTTTCCGCTTCAAGAATTTTCGCGAAGCCTGGGGCTTCATGAGTCAGGCGGCACTGGTGGCTGAAAAAATGGATCATCACCCGGAGTGGGCCAATGTCTATGGCAAGGTTGACGTGACACTGACCACCCATTCTGCCCATGGCGTGACGGCACTCGATATCAAACTGGCACAGAAGATGGATGAGATCGCTGGCGGTTAACCGCAGAAGAAGATTACGACCGGGTAACTTGACGGGGATCAGCCGGGTCCCCATATTCGCGACAACTGTTCTGAGGAGGGACTTTTCATGGCTGAGCTTCGTTATCCCCAAACCCGCGCCGGAACGCGCACCGAGATTGATCAGGGCCTGCGCTCCTATATGCTGGGCGTCTACAACTACATGGGCCTGGGTGTGGCTCTTACGGCCATCGTGGTCATGGCGGTTGCCGCAAGTCCTGCAGCGCTTGCCACCGTTTACAATCTGAAATGGCTGTTTTTCTTCGCCACCCTGGGTCTTGGCTTTTTTGCGCCACGCATGATTTTTTCCGGCAATGCCGCTATGGCCCATGCCGCCTACTGGTCCTACACGGTGCTGTGGGGACTGATGATGGCACCCATGCTGGGCCGCTATCTGGCGGTTCAGCCAGAGATGATCACGCAGGCCTTTTTGATCACGGCAGCGACCTTCGGTTCTGCTAGCCTTGCGGGTTATGTGACCAAGCGTGACTTGTCAGGCATGGCGGGCTTTTTCTTCATGGCCTCGATCGGTATCATCATTGCCATTCTGGTCAATGCCTTCCTGATCCACAGCACCATGTTTTCACTGATCACGTCGGTGATTACCGTGCTGCTGTTCTCTGGCGTGACAGCCTATGAAACCCAGATGATCAAGGAAATGTATGTGGAAGGTGATGCCGCTGGCGTTGCCAAGGGCAAAAGCATTTTTGGTGCCTTTGCGCTCTATGGCAGCTTTGTGACGCTGTTCGTGCACATCCTCAACATTCTCGGCATTGCCCGTAACCAGTAATTGACGATAGCCGTCGAAAGCCCCGGTCTCGCGACCGGGGCTTTTTTGTTGCGATATGAGTGCATGTGACATGACCTATTCTTCGCGTTCACACAGCCGGGAGAGCAATCGCAT
>CAXTKL010000024.1:0-8006 GCA_964244825.1 uncultured Aestuariivirga sp. | reverse complement strand
CGCAATTGGCGAAGGCCGTGCGCTCCCTGTGCCGGAGGGACAGGCGCTTCAGCGCTGTCGTGAAGCAACATGGTGTGCCGTCTCTGCGCGCAAGTGCCGGTGGGCTGGAAGCCCTGTTGCAAATGGTCACGGAACAGTTCCTGTCGCTGGCAGCAGCAGCGGCGATCTGGAAACGACTCTGCCTGCGGCTTTGGCCCCATGACCCTGAGATCATTTTGAAGTGCCCGCAGGAAGAGCTTGTTGCGCTCGGCCTGTCACGGGCCAAGGCCAGGAGTTTTCATGGCTTGGCTGAGGCCGTCGCTTTGGGTGCCATGAATTTCGCAGACCTCGAAGGCATGGATGACGGGGCCGCCCACAAGGCTCTGGTGGCTTTGCCCGGCATTGGTCCGTGGACCGCTGATATTTATCTGCTCTCGGTTTTGTTGCGGCCTGATGCCTGGCCCTGGGGTGATGTGGCTCTGCAGTGCGCAGCGCAACACCTGTTCGCATTGCCCGAAAGGCCAGGCAAAGCCGCCATGCTGGAACTGGGCGAACGCTTCCGGCCCCACCGCGCTGTGGCGGCGCGGCTGCTGTGGGCCCATTACCGGGGCATGAAGCAAATGCCGCAGGCCTGATTCCCACCATATTTCAGCCCCTTCACAGGACCGTTACACACTATATAGTAGTGACAAGTCCGGATGATCCGGAATGGAGACGTGACCTTGTATCATGCGCCCATAGCGCCAGAGTCCTGCCCGGCACTCGTGCTCAACGCCGACTACCGGCCGCTGAGTTACTATCCCTTGTCTTTGTGGTCGTGGCAGGATTCCTTGAAGGCCGTGTTCCTGGAGCGCGTCAACATCGTGTCGGAATATGATACGGTGGTGAGAAGCCCGACGACGGAATTCCGCCTGCCCTCGGTGGTGTCTTTGAAGACCTATGTGAAACCGTCGCGCACCCCGGCCTTCACCCGCTTCAACGTGTTCCTGCGCGACAAGTTTGCCTGCCAATATTGCAGTTCGCCCGACGACCTGACCTTTGATCATGTGCTGCCGCGCTCCAAGGGCGGGCAAACGACGTGGGAAAATGTAGTTGCGGCCTGCTCGCCCTGCAATTTGCGCAAGGGCGGTCACCTGATGCACGAGGTGAAAATGTATCCGAAGCAGAAACCCTTCTGCCCGACGGTGAACCAGCTGCACAGCAATGGCCGCCTGTTTCCACCCAATTATCTGCACCAGAGCTGGATGGACTATCTCTATTGGGATACGGAGCTGGAGCCTTAGTCTGGTCTTTTCATTGCGCGAAATGCAACAGCAGAAAGTGCTGCGCAAATGATTGCGTTCCAGCCTGCCAGGGACAGGCCGAAAATGCGGATGGCGGGTTCGTCGCACATCACACCGGGCTTTAACAGGTTTGGCAATCCGTCTGAAATGGCAGTGGCTGTGCAGGTGGTGGGGCCGGCCCAGAGTTTCCATTCCACGCCGGAATGATAGACGCCAAAAATGGCATTGGCGGCGAGCATCAACCCCAACACAAGCAATCCGGATTTGATCCATGTGGGTTTGGCCAATGCCATGAAGCCGGCAAAGGGAATGCCGACGTAATAGGCCCAGCGCTGCATGAGGCAGAGTTCACAGGGCGGATAGCCTGCATATTCGAAGATGAACGCGCCGATGATAATGGCGAGGAGAACGGCACAAATGAAGGTTGCCGTGCGTTGCGGTGTCAGCATGTGAAAGATCCGGAAGAGCCCAAGAATTTGAAGGCCAGGTAAAGCCCGATCAATAGGGCAGCAGCAAGGCCTGCAATTGTGCCCAGGCGATTTTCGATGAAGCCCTTGATCGGCTCGCCCCAGCGCTTCAGGGCCCAGGCCAGGGCGAAGAAGCGTGCGCCTCTTGCGATGATGCAAGACAACACAAAAAACACAAAACTGATCTGTGCCACGCCTGCAAGTATGGTGACGATCTTGATGGGTGGCAGATGGGCAAGGCCTGACGTGGTGAGCAGCAGCAACAGGGTCTGCTCACTGGCGCAGGCGCGCATGGCTTCGAACTGGTCAAACTTGCCATAGAATTGCAACACCGGCTTGGCCACTGCCTCATACGCAAAATAACCGAGAAAATATCCAGCGATGCCGCCCAGCACGGAAAACAATGTGGCGACGAAGGCATAACGATAGGCACGCTCCGGGCGCGACAGGGCCATGGGCAGAAACAGCACATCTGCCGGGATCAAGAACACCGAGCTTTCGACAAAGGCGATGATGGCAAGCCAGACCTCGGCGGATTTGCGCGAGGCGAGAGAGAGGGTCCAGTCATAGAGTGTACGGAGCATGGTCAATCTTCTGTTCGGGGTTTGACACGGCGCAGGGATTTCACTTCACCGCGTTTGGTCTTGGCATCAAGGCGTCTTGTCTTTGAGGCCTTGGTGGGTCTGGTGGCCACGCGGCGCTTGGGCGGTGTTGCGGCCTTGCGCAGAAGGTCCACCAGTTTTTTCAGGGCTGTTTCACGGTTGCGCTCCTGGGAGCGGTGCGCCTGGGAGGTGATCACCAAATCGCCACTTTGAGCCAGTAAGCGTCCGGCAAGTTTTGTGACGCGTTGTTTCAGGCCATCGGGCAGGCTGGCTGTTGCAAGGTTGAACCGGAGTTCCACTGCGGTTGCCACCTTGTTGACATTCTGCCCGCCCGGCCCTGAGGCGCGCATGAAGCTTTCGCGGATGTCAGCGGGGTCAATGACAATGGAATCAGTGATGCGAATCATTGGTTTTTGCTTAAGCGCCTTTCCAGTTGACGGCGCAAGGGCTGGCCACTAGAGGGAGCGCCGTGCAGCCTCTGTGGCGGAATGGTAGACGCGACAGACTCAAAATCTGTTGTTCGTAAGGGCGTGGGGGTTCAAGTCCCTCCAGGGGCACCAAAACAATGATCCGTGTTGGCGTAGATTGGAAAGAGTAGCCTTGTTCAACCGTATCATGACAATTCTGTTGCTGACGCTTGTCCTGTCAGGTGTGGCCCATGCGCAAAGCGCTGGTGGCCCAACATTGCTGTTTGATGCGCAAACGGGTGACGTATTGTCCCAGGAACGGGCGGGTGAGCCGTGGTATCCGGCGTCGCTGACCAAGCTGATGACGGCCTATATCATTTTCCAGAAACTGCGGGACGGCAGTTTGCAGATCGACCAGCAGATTGCTGTTTCCGAAAAGGCTCATTCCCAGGAACCCAGCAAGATCGGCATACCGACGGGGCAAACCGTATCCGTTGATTTTGCCTTGCAGGCGCTGCTGATTTATTCTGCCAATGACATGGCCTATGTGCTGGCGGAAGCGGCCTCGGGCAGTTACGAACATTTTGCCGATGAAATGAATGCCGTGGCCAAGCGGCTTGGACTTTCAGCCAGCCACTTTGTCAATCCCAACGGATTGTTTGATCCGCGCCACGTGACAAGTGCGCGGGACATTGGTGTGCTGGCGGCCGTCATCGTCAACGAGTTTCCGCAACACGCCCATTATTTTTCGCAACAGGCACTCGTCGTCGGTAAGCGCCATTTGGCCAATCGCAATTCCCTGATCCGCATCATGCCGGACGCCGATGGCATGAAGACAGGCTTTGTCTGCAATTCCGGGTTCAATCTGGTGGCCTCGGCCACGCGCAATGGAAGGAAACTGATCGCTGTCGTGTTCGGTGCCAAATCCGGTGGTAACCGGGCCGCCATTGCCAAGGATCTGCTGGAACAAGGCTTTGCCAGCCTGCCGCAGGCGGGCCGCACCAAGGTGGCTGAAATCGTCAACCTGCCCCAGGGGGCCATCGTGCCCGCCGACATGACGACAGGAGTATGCAAGTCGAAATCGCCGGTGCGTCTGGCCGATGGCTCGGACCTGACGGGCTGGGCGATTTCCTTCGGCACCTATGACAACATGGTGAAAGCCGACATGGCGCTGCGGGGCCGGGTGCTCAGTCCCGTCGGCATTACCACGCGCAGTGCGGCAGGTGTGGTGAAACTGCCGGACCAGGCGGGCTTTGCCGCCCTGATGTGGAACATACCCCAGGCAGAAAGCCTGTCGCTGTGCACGGCATACCGGGCCGAAGGTGCCCATTGCGATGTGATGCCGCCTGTGTTGGTTGACCAGATTGCCACTTACGTGAAATCCACCCAGCCAAAGATCAAGCCCGTGGCCCAGGGGTCGGAAGCCGATGTGGATGAAGAGCCGATGCAGCCGCGCATGCGCGTCATCGGCAAGGCCCGGCTGAAGGTCCGCATTCCGCTGAAAAAGCCAAAGCGCTGACGTGACATGTCGTATGTGGCGTTGCATCTGGCTTGAAGCGTCCCCACACTTGCCATCATGACACTTGCATCACTCATTCCTGTTTCCGTCCTCACGGGCTTCCTCGGCTCCGGCAAGACCACGCTGCTCAACAGCCTGCTGAAAGACCCGATGCTGGCCAATGCCTGTGTCATCATCAATGAATTCGGCGATGTGGGCATTGACCATTTGCTGGTGGAAAAGACCGACGAGACGATTGTCGAGTTGTCGTCGGGTTGTTTGTGCTGCACCATTCGGGGTGATTTGATCGACACCATGAACAGCCTGCTCGACCGGCGCGCGGCAGGCACACTGAAAGCCTTTGACCGCATTGTCATCGAAACCACGGGCCTTGCAGACCCTGCACCCGTGTTGCATGCGCTGATGCGTGATGATCTGCTGTTGCAGCGGGTGAAGCTGGAGGGTGTCATCACTGTTGTTGACGGATTCAATGGCATGGCCACACTGGATGTCCATGCGGAAGCCGTGAAGCAGGTGGCCATGGCGGACCGGCTGGTGCTGACCAAACTTGATTTGCTTGAAGGCAAGCCTGGCGAGGATATGCTGTTTGCCATCATTGCCCGCGTGCACAAGCTCAATCCATCAGCCCGCATGCTGACCACGCACCGGGGTGAGGCCACGGCAGAGCGGCTGTTCAATACCGGACTTTATGACGCCAACACGAAATCCCTCGACGTTCAGGGGTGGCTCGCCATCGAAGGTGTGGAGCGGGCCGAGAAGGCGAAGCACAGGCATGGTCACCACCACGATGATGTGTCACGCCATGATGAACATATCCGCTCGTTTGCTTTTCGCGACCAGCGCCCGATTTCGCCGCAAGGCCTGGAACTGTTTCTTGAGTTGCTGACGTCCTATCACGGCCCCAATCTGCTGCGCATGAAAGGGATTATCCTGATGGCGGATGATCCGGTGCGGCCACTTGCCGTACACGGTGTGCAACATGTGCTGCACCCACCGGTGCGGCTTGATGGCTGGCCTGACGGAAAACCTGAGACACGACTGGTATTCATTGTAAAAGATATTGAGAAAGCGGCCATCGAAGGACTATTCATGGCATTTACAGATCAGATCGAAGGTGGTGGCGCCGCCTTCACCGACAAGACGCTCTCCCTGAGGTAAATCATGAAGGCCTACGGATTGAAGAAATGCTCGACCTGCCAGAAGGCGCTGGAGTTTCTGGCCGAGAAAAATGTGAAGGTTGCCTTCACGGATCACCAGGAAACGCCGCCAACACAGACACAGGTGGCGGCCTGGTCCAAGGCCGTGGGCGGCTGGGAGAAACTGATCAACAAGGCAGGTTATACCTGGCGCGGATTGCCGCCTGAAGCAACCGCTGATCTGACCGAAGCCAAGGCCGTTGCCCTGGCGACGAAACACTCCTCCCTGATCCGCCGCCCGCTGATTGAACATGATAATGGGTCGGTGACCGTGGGCTTTACCACTGCTGTGAAGGCGCTGTTTTAATCAGCCGCGCCGCAGTGGCCGTGTGAGACACGTAGGCCCGCCTTCACCTTTGCGTGAAATATCATTTGCTGTGATGACATGGACTTTTACGCCAGCGGCTTCCATGCGCGTCAGTGTAACTGGATTGCCGTCAACGGCAATGGTTTCGCGCGGGCCAATGGCCAGGACGTTGCAGCCCATGGAGTCGAACTCATTCTCCGGCACTTCGACAAAGCCAATGCCGCGCTGTTGCAAGAATTCGACGAGCCTCACGGGCATGAGCGGCAGATAAACCACGGCCAGATCATGGGCGACCGGACTGAGCACGCTCATCAGATGGAACACGTCAGAGCGGCCCTTGCAATGCGGCATGTCAAACCACAGAACCTCGACATCATCACCGCAGAGTTTTTGCAGTTGCTGCACGCCCTCCAGGTTGGTGCGATAGCCAATCCCGGCCAGCAGGGTGTGACGATCCAGCCAGACCAGATCGCCGCCTTCCAATTGACCTTCACCTGAAATTTCACCTGCGATGGGAATACCCCTTTCCGCAAGTGCCGTGCCGTTGATGTTGGACTCCAGCCGGCGCTGCGCTTTTCCCATGCGGGGTTTGACCAGGCCCCTGGGCGTGATCACCAGGGCATCGCGCACATAGAGAGCGTCCAGCGTCAGATTGGCAGAAGGTGGCAGATGAACGAGGTCCGCACCTGCATGTTTCAGAAGGGTTTCAAGAGTCGAATATTCCTGTGTGGCATTTGCAAGGTCTGGGCGGGAGTGCCAGTTCAGGTCCTGCCATTCCCGGTCAATCTTGCCGTCGTTCTGCAGGGCCTGCTGTGGTGTGCGAAGCGCCACCTGGCGCAATGGCCCCCATTCGTTGAAGCTGCCGAAGTCATAGGTCACTTGCATTTGATCCTGAAAATATGTTGCCCGGCGGAGGTCTGGTGGTCGAGCAGGATGTGGCCCTGTTCAGCGCAGAAATGCGGCATGTCGATCGCGGACATGGGGTCGGTGGCGATGACCTTGAGAACGGAACCACTGGCCATGGACAAAAGCCGCTTGCGTGCTTTCAATACAGGCAGCGGACACAGCAGGTCCGTTACGTCCAATTCTGTTTCCGGGTGGTTGTCGGTCATGGTGTGATCGTATAGGGAAAGCCTTGAGGAGATGCCACATGGCTTTGATGACAATCTTGCCCTTTCAGGGCCGCGTTGTGACGCTACTGTCGCGACCATCGCGCGCCGCAGGTTTTGAGAAAACCAGTACTGGCAGCATGCGCCTGCTTTTCTCAGGACCAGAGGGTGATTGCCACGCAGGATCAACCCGCAAGTCTGACAGCCGGACCCTGCAGCTTTACAAACGCGACACCGATATCCGCAATGTCAGGCAGGTCACAATACTCGCGCAAGAGGAACTGTCGGATATTGCGAAGGCGCTGGATATTCCCGCGATCGATCCCGCGTGGTTAGGAGCCAACATGGTGGTCACCGGCATTGCGGACTTCACCCTGTTGCCGCCGTCGACACGGTTGCAATTTCCTTCGGGTGCCACGCTGGTTGTCGACATGGAAAATGCGCCGTGCAGCCAGATTGCCAAGGTGGTGGAGCAGCATTATCCCGGCACACAGATGAAGGTGGTGCCTGCCGCCATGCACAAGCGTGGTGTGACGGCCTGGGTTGAGCGCGAGGGGGATGTGACAACGGGGGATTCCATCAAGATTGTCATTCCGCCCAACCGGATTTATCCGCACGCATGAAAATACTGGGTGCGATCATTGCGGGCGGCCGGTCCTCACGCATGGGCGGACGGGAAAAAGCCCTGCTGGTGCTGGGCGGCGTGGCGTTGATCGAACGCGTGGCCTCACGCATCGGGTTCCAGGTCGACGAGACAGTCATCAATGCCAATGGTGATCCATCGCGATTTGCCACTCTCGCGCATGTGGTGATTGCCGATCTGTTGCCCGAAATTGGTACGCCGCTGGCGGGCGTGCATGCGGCCCTGAGCTTTGGTGCGGACGATGGCTATGACGCGGTGCTGACGGTGCCGTCGGATTCGCCGCTGCTGCCGCTTGATCTGGTGTCACGTCTCCAGCAGGCCGGTGAGATCACGGGTGCCGCCCATGCCCGCAGCGGCGGGCAGGACCATTATCTCACGGGACTGTGGACCACGGCCATGGCCAAGCCACTGGAACGCCTGATCCGTGACCATGGCTTGCGCCGCGTGCAGGACTTTGCAGCAAAAGCCAAGGCGGAAAAGGTGGTCTGGGCGGC
>CAXTKL010000023.1:0-33448 GCA_964244825.1 uncultured Aestuariivirga sp. | reverse complement strand
ACAACGGTGGTGGACATTCTTTTGTCCTTGCTGCTCTGCTGTTTGGAAATCAGCAGGTGCTGGTTTGCCTTGGCTGCCACTTGCGGGGAATGGGTGACAGCGATGATCTGCAAATCCTTTGCCAGGCTGCGCAGACGTTTGCCAATCGCATCGGCCACCGCACCGCCAACGCCTGTATCAATTTCATCAAAAATGAGCACTGGTGCCGAACCTTTTGCAGCCAGCACCACTTTCAGCGCCAGCATGAACCGCGCCAGCTCACCACCTGATGCAATTTTCATGAGGGGTTGCAAAGGAGAACCCGGGTTGGTGGCAACCTTGAACTCAACCCGGTCAATCCCTTGCGCACCAGGCTTTGACGCATCGGATTCAACAGCGGTCTCGAACAAGGCCTTTTCAAGTTTCAGTGCCGGCAATTCGGACAAAACGGATTTATCCAACTGCCTGGCAATCTTGCGGCGCCGCGCACTCAGATCATCGGCAGCCGATTCGTAAATTGCGCGGGCGGCTTTCTGTTCGGCCTGCAGCCTCGTCAAAATTCCACTGCCATCTTCCAGACGCTGCAAATCAGCGCCGAGCTTGTCTTTCACCGTGGCCAGATCGTCAACCTTGCAGCGATATTTCCGTGCAGCAGCACGCAGTGCAAACAATCGTTCCTCCGATTTTTCAAGGTCGCGCGGGTCAAACTCAAACTGCCGCCGTGCCTGGTCAATAGCGCTGCCAGACTCTCCAAAGGCGTGCAACAATGTGTCCAGCACCGAACACACCTCATCCAGCCTGCCCCCCGCCCCATCTTTCCGGCGTTCCAGGCGGCGCAGGGCTGCATTGATGCGGGACTCGAATGCCGTTTCGCCACTCAAAACCGATTCTGCCTCATCAAGCGCTGACACGTATTGCTCTGCTTGCATCATCAACTGGCGTTTTTCTGCCAGAACCTGTTCCTCATGGTTTTCCGGACTGAGTGACGTCAGTTCCTTCACCGCATGTTCAAGGTAATCACGTTCCACTTCGGCGCGCGACAGGGCTTCCTCATGCTCCGTGAGTTTTGATTGTGCTTCGCTCCATGTCGCCCAGGCTGCTGCAACGGCTTTCACCTGCTTGTCCAGGCCACCATAAGCATCCAGAAGCGAGCGGTGACTGTTGACGTTGACAAGGGCACGGTCAGCATGTTGACCATGCAGTTCCACCAGCAGCGCCGCGAACTGTCGCAGCAGCGCCAGGCTGACGGGCTGGTCATTGATGGTGGCGCGGCTGGAACCGTCCCGGGCCTGCACGCGGCGGACAATGATATCACCTTCAACGTCAATTTCATGGGTTGCCAAAAACGCCGCCGCCGCATGACCGGGAGCAAGATTGTAACTGGCGGTGACGCTGCCCTTGTCCTGTCCCGTGCGCACCAGGTTTGCGTCGCCTCGTGCCCCCAGTGCCAATCCCAGCGCGTCAAGCAGGATGGACTTTCCCGCACCGGTTTCACCGGTCAAAATTGACAGGCCTTCGGACAGTTGCAAGTCCAGTTTTTCGATCAGGACAATGTCACGGATGGAGAGAGCAGTTAACATGGTGGCTCATATAGCCTGACGCGGCGCCGAAATCGAGAAATTCTCGTTTTGTACCAGAACTTTTATACGCCGAATACCCGACTGATCCAGGAGGTGCTGCTGGCCACCGGAGCTTTGCCGTCGGATGATACGAGTGTGTAGGCGTCTTTATACCATTCGCTATTGGGGTAGTTGTGGCCCAAAACAGCTGCAGCCGTCTGTGCTTCTGACACAACGCCAAGCGCCATATAACCCTCTGCCAGGCGATACAGTGCTTCCGGCGTCTGGGACGAAGTCTGGTAATCCGTCACCACTTTCTTGAAGCGGTTTATACCTGCCAAGTAAGACCCTTTTTTCATGTAATAGCGCCCGACTTCCATTTCTTTCGCAGCAAGGTGGTCCCTGCCAACGGCGGCCTTTTGCGATGCATCAGCCGCATATTTGGAGTCCGGAAAGCGCCGGGCCACTTCATCCAATGCCTCGACAGCTTTTTCCGTACGGGACTGGTCACGCCGCACGTCGGCAATCTGTTCATATTGCGAAATGGCCACCAGATAGTAGGCATAAGCAGTGTCTTTGTGGCCGGGGTGCAGAGCGATGAAGCGTTTGCCGGAGTTAATGGCATCGTCATAGGCGTTGTTCTGATAGGACGAAAACGACTGCATCAAAATCGCCTGGGTGGCCCATTTGGAATAGGGATGCTGACGCTCCACTTCCGCGAATTTCTTGTTGGCAGCTTTGTAACTGCCTGCCTTCAGGTCGGCCAGACCATCATTATACAGGCCAGCAACTGCCCCCTCGTCAGATTGACCCATATCGGGGCCCAGCGCACTGCCCTTGCCTGCCTTTGCACCCATGGTGGAACTGTCGCTGCCACCCAGAACACCATTCAGCAAACTGCCGGATGAACAACCCGACAAAAGCACAGCGCACAGAATCATTGCCGAAAATATATGGCTGGGCGCGGGAGGCTTCGTGGATGAAACTCGTGAGTCAAACATTGTGAATAATTAAGCCAGGGCCAATCAAAAAGATAGCGACGTTGCAACCATACAAACAGAAAACCCGACGGAAATAAGGCCGCCGGGTTCAAATCTGGTTGCAGTAGGTTACAGAAAATCAGCCATTCGCCTGACGGCGCAGGAATGCGGGAATGGCTAGTTGGTCGTCTTCATAGCTTTGCTCTTCCGTGGCAGGTGCTGGCGGCGGCGCATAGCGTTGCGGTTGCGGCTTGTTGGCCATGGAAGGCTCGGCACGTGGTGCGGCAGGTGCTCGCTGCGGCTCTTCACGGCGGCCAATGCCAACCGTCGCGAGGCGCTCAAAGATCCCCATCTTCTTTTTTGTGGATTGTTCGGCAATGCTGGTCACGCGGCTCTGCTGCGCAGCAATCTGTTTTTGCGCAATCGCCGGAAATTCATCAACAGACGGCATCCGTATGGAGGTTTTCGGTTCAGCAAGGGTTTCGGTTTCGAAAGTGTCTTGCATGGCTACTGCCGGTTGTTGTGCGGCCGGCATTGGACGTGGGGCAAGCGGTGCCGGTTTGATGATTTTCACAGGTTCGATCTGCTTGCTATGATAGCCGAATGTATGTTGCTCGGCTTCTTCGCCTTCTTCGCTGTGATGCTGCTCCATGCCTTCAATGGCAAGACCCGTGGCCACGACTGAGACACGCATGGTACCTTCCAGTGAATCATCGAAGGTGGCACCCAGGATGATATTGGCTTCGGGATCAACCTCTTCACGGATGCGGGTGGCCGCTTCGTCAACTTCATAAAGTGTCAGGTCCGGACCACCGCTGATCGAAATCAGCAGGCCACGGGCACCGCGCATCGAGACATCATCCAGCAGCGGGTTGGAAATGGCAGCTTCGGCCGCTTCAATGGCACGGCGTTCGCCCGAGGCTTCACCCGTTCCCATCATCGCCTTGCCCATTTCACTCATGATGGCGCGGACGTCGGCAAAGTCGAGGTTGATGAGGCCTTCCTTTGTCATCAGTTCGGTAATGGAGGCAACACCTGAATACAGCACCTGGTCAGCCATGGCAAAGGCGGCGGCGAAGGTGGTCTTTTCGTTGGCAACACGGAATAGGTTCTGGTTCGGAATGACGATCAGCGTATCAACATAACGCGCCAGCTCTTCAATACCACGGTCCGCCGTGGCCATGCGGCGCACACCTTCAAAGTGGAATGGCTTGGTGACAACGCCAACTGTAAGAATGCCTTGCTCTTTGGCTGCACGCGCAATGATGGGGGCAGCGCCTGTGCCCGTGCCACCACCCATGCCGGCGGTGATGAAAGCCATGTGGGAACCAGCCAGATGGTCCAAAATTTCAGGAAGTGCTTCTTCAGCGGCAGCAGCCCCAATTTGTGGTTGCGACCCGGCTCCAAGCCCTTGCGTCAAGGCTGTGCCCATTTGCACACGCTTGGTGGCTGCGTTTTGCAGCAATGCCTGTGCATCGGTATTTGCCACAACGAATTCAACGCCTTCGAGGCGACTCTCGATCATGTTGTTGACCGCGTTGCCGCCCGCACCACCCACTCCAAATACCACAATGCGGGGCTTGAGTTCAGAAAGATTAGGCACGGTGAGCTTGATTGACATGTTTGAATCCGACGCTGATTTGGCTGATCGGACTTTGTGACCCAAACCCTAAAAATTGGTTAACAAGCGGTCATCAGATTCGGTTGAATTTGCGTTAACGGCAATTTCCCGACGTCAGAAGGCCTCGGCCAACCATTTGCCAACACGCCTGGCATAGGTCATCTGGGAGCGGTCGATGGCCAACTTGGCTTCAAGCGGCATTTCGCAGGTGGCTTGCGGTTCGCAGGCGGCCACCAGAAGGCCCGTCACAGCAGCAAATCCGCCACTCTTCGCGAGATCAGGAAGGTTCTGGAATCCCAAGGGTATTCCAAGCCTGACCGGCAGATTGAAGCGTGACATGGCAAATTCGCGCATGCCATGTAATTGACTGGCACCACCCGTCACGACGATGCGGTTGGAGAGGTGACCTGCTAACGCTCCTTCGGACAGCAGGTGTCGCACATGCTCAAAAAGTTCATCAAGCCGCGGCACAATAATGGACGTCAGCATGTGCTTGGGCACCTTCTGAACTGTATCTACGCCCCGCTCGCCCAGCAGTGGCACTGCCAACATCTCACGCTCGTCATGGCCATTGCCCAACACCGATCCAAACAGTGTTTTCAGGCGCTCGGCATGGACTACGGTGGTTGAAAGACCATGGGCAATGTCGTTGGTGATATGTTGCCCACCGATCGGCAATGTTGCCGAGCCGACAAGCTTGCCGTGCCGGAACACGGCAACACTGGTTGTGTATCCACCCATATCAAGAATGATGGTGCCCAGCTCCATCTCGTCAACAGCCAAGACGGATTTTGCCGCCGCGTAAGACGTCAGTGCCAAGCCATCAAGCGCAAGGTGACTGCGCTCAACTGCCATGCGCAGGTTGTTCAACGGTGCTTGATCCATGGTGACGACAGCGATGCCTGCGGATAGCACCTCGCCGTGCATGCCAATAGGGGCTTGGGTCGATTCTACGCCATCAAGGCCATAGCACGCCGGCAACAGATGCAGTACATGACGCCTGCCGATAGCAGCGGATGAGACAGCTTGTGAGACTGCCAGTTCCACATCGGGTTGAGCGACGATGCCATTCTGGGTTTTCACTGCGGCAGAGGACATTTGCGTCGCCGGACGGCCGCCGGACACGTTAACATAGACTGACCGGATTGTGGTGCGCGCCATGCGCTCAGCTGCGTCAACGGCCAGCCTGATGGAGCGTTCGGTTTCCGCAATGTCTGCAATTGCACCGGACTTTACACCACGCGTAATGGTCTGGCCGAAGCCTAGAACTTTCAGACCATTGCGAACATCAAGATCCACTGACTTCTTGCCCGGGCTCCATTCGGCAATCAGACAAGCAGTTTTCACTGAGCCAATATCCACTGCTGCAACGACCTGCGGCACAAGGGACGCCATCAAACGGCCCTGCCCGCGCACCAGTGAAGGAATGGATTTCATATGCGATACGCCTGCGTTTACCGAATGCTGGAAGTGGTCGTTGGATCTGCGATGGTCGGGTTGATGGAAGACCTGGCCTGAAACGCGACTTCGCCCGTGATGCGGTAATCCAGTTTCGACAACGGCAAGGCCTTTGTCTCATCGGACAAAAAAGCTGTTTCGGCCAACTTCATGGCCGTCTCTGTTCCAGCCTCCGGCAATGAAATGACGACACCATTGTTCATGTACAAATCCCAGCGGCGGTCGCCCATGCGCACGGCTGCCTTTACATCCTGGAATAAACCGGGAGTGGCTTCCATTTGGTTAACCAGTGTTGCTGCCGCCGTATTTGCGCCCAGACCCACCACGTGCAACAGCACATTTCCCGATGACATGGGAACGCCGCTCATTGGTTTGCCGTTCTGATCAACCACATCAAGTACGCCATCGTGTTGCCAGATTACAAAGGGTTCGCGTTCCGAAATTGTGATGTGCAGCTTGTTGGGGAAACTCCGCACAATTGTCGCTGTTTCAACCCAGTCTAATTCCTGCAACTTCACCCGGGCTTTTTTCGCGTCAAAGCCAATCAGGGGGGCGCCGGGTTTGACGCCGATATAAACCAGCACCTCCTGGGGATCATGATGTGCCAAGCCTGCAAGTTCAATATCAATGGCGGCGAGACCGAACAGCCCTGCAAGTTCACCCGGCAGTTTTCGCCACGGACTACCCTCATAGTCAAGGTGACCGCCGAGCAGCGCACCTCGCACGACAGCTGACGCCAGAAACAACACCGCAAAACTGCGCACTGCGAAACGGTAAATCGCAGGGCAGTCAGGCCTGAAGAAGCGGTTGCTTCTCAGCGGTTCAGCGACGCGTCGTTCACCATCCATGTGACCAATTCCTCAAAGCTATGTCCGGCATGGGCCGCCATTTCCGGAACAAGAGATGTGCCGGTCATGCCGGGTTGTGTGTTCACTTCCAACAAAATCAATTCAGGCTTCTTGCCGTTGGCATCGTCAAGGCGAAAGTCAGCGCGGGACACGCC
This sequence comes from uncultured Aestuariivirga sp., assembly GCA_964244825.1. Taxonomy (GTDB): domain Bacteria; phylum Pseudomonadota; class Alphaproteobacteria; order Rhizobiales; family Aestuariivirgaceae; genus Aestuariivirga. The sequence continues at coordinate 26,848 of CAXTKL010000023.1, read as the reverse complement.
GCGGCAACCGAGGGCCTGATGCGCCAACAGTGAAATCTGTTGAATTTTCTGGTAAATATCCCGCGAAATATCGGCAGGCAGAACATGTTGCGACCCGCCCGGCGCATATTTTGACTCATAGTCATACCAAGTTGCCGCACTGGACAAGATATCGATGACTCCCAAAGCGACGTCACCCATCACCGCACAGGTGAGTTCTCGACCTGGGATGAATCGCTCTGCCATCACGTGACTTCCGAAAAGATGCCGTTCATCCAGAATGCTCCGCGCCGGGCCATTGGATCGCTCATCAACAATGTGGACACCCACACTGGACCCTTCATCCACCGGCTTGATGACATAGGGCAACGCCATAGGGTGAGAGGCGGCAGCAGTCTCGATGTCAACCATCATGCTCTCCGCAACAGGCAAGCCCGCGTTGCGAAATATGATCTTCGCCATTTCCTTGTTGAGCGCGATGGCCGACGCCAGAATGCCGGAGTGGGTATAGGGGATCTGTAAGGTTTCGAGCATCGCTGAAGCGCCGCCGCCCTCACCCCATTTGCCATGCAAGGCATTGAAGGCAACGTGGGGGTTCATGTCGATGAGGATACCATGAATGGTCTCGCGCTGCACATCGACCATGATGGCGTTGAATCCTGCCCGTTTGAGAGCGCCAAAACAGGCTTCGCCCGAGGCCAGTGAAACCTTGCGTTCAGCCGACCAGCCCCCCATCAAAACGGCGACTGTGGTTTCCCGCGGGATCAACCTGGATGCAAGCATCATGCGGCACCCGCAACGCCGATGCGTTTGATCTCCCAGTCAAGATCAACGCCCGAATTGGCCTTTACTTTGGCACGGACGGTTTCGCCCAACTCTTCAATTTGGGCCGCCGTAGCCCCGCCTTCATTGATCAGGAAGTTGCAGTGCAGGTCTGATACTTTCGCTGGACCAATGGCAAAGCCGCGCATGCCCGCAGCGTCAATCAACTGCCAGGACTTTTGCCCGGGCGGATTCTTGAACGTGGAACCACCGGTGCGGCTCTTGATCGGCTGTGTGGCTTCGCGGCTGGCCGTGATCTTGTCCATGGCCGCCATGATTTCTGCGACGTTACCCGACTTGCCTTCAAATGTCGCTTCGGTGAAGATCAGGTCTTCTGGAGCGCCGCAGTGGCGATAACTGTAATGCATGTCTGCGTTGCTCAACACCTTGATATGTCCCTCGCGGTCAACAGCCCGCGCCTCCACCAGCGCGTCTTTCGTCTCGCCGCCATAGGCTCCACCGTTCATGCGAAGCGCACCGCCAATGCTGCCCGGTATACCTCTCAGAAAGGTTAACGCATCGATACCATTCTCGGCAGCAAAGCGCGCAACGCGTACGTCAAGAGCAGCGGTTCCGGCCTTGACGCGCGTTGGACCATCAATTCTGACATCCGCAAAACCTCGCCCCAACCGAATGACAACACCTAGAATGCCGCCATCACGCACCAGCAGGTTGGATCCAACGCCGATCACGTAACAGGAAACATCCGCCGGCAATCCAGCCATGAAAACCGCGAGGTCTGCTTCATCCGCAGGCGTATAAAGCACCTCCGCCGGACCGCCGACGCGGAACCACGTGAGATCGGCCAGCGGGTAGTTCGCTTCTAAACGCCCACGCACTTCCGGCAACCGCGCCTTCAGTTTTTCGCCGTCCATTACCAGCATATCAATCTAGCGCCGCCAGTTCATTCGGCAAGGCATAGGCCCATTGTGAAATGGTCCCCGCCCCCAGGCAGACCACAATATCACCTGGCTTCATCAGCTTGTGGACCACGGGTGCCAACTGCTTGTTGTCATCAATCTTGTGCACGGAGCGATGGCCACGGTCATGCAGGCCCTGGGCCAAGCTTTCGTGTGATGCACCGTCAATGGGTGTTTCACCTGCCGCGTAAACCGGTGTCAAAACAACCGAGTCAGCATCATTGAAACAACCACAGAATTCGCTGAACAGGCTGGACAGGCGCGAATAGCGATGTGGCTGCATAACGGCGATGACCTTGCCTTTTGTCACCTTGCGGGCAGCCGACAACACAGCTGAGATCTCCACGGGGTGGTGGCCGTAATCGTCGAATACCGTAACACCATTATGTTCACCCGTGCGGGTAAAGCGGCGCTTCACGCCCTCGAAAGCGGCAAGGCCCTTGCGCACGTCATCATCGGCCATGCCCAGTTCCCGCGCCACTGCAATGGCAGATGTTGAATTCATGGCGTTGTGATCGCCAGGCATTTTCAATGCGAGATCGGAAATCTCGTGGGTTTTTCCGGACACGCGATCCGTGACAGTGATATTGAAGCGTGTTGCACCATCTTCATAGCGGATATCCTTGACGCGATAATCAGCCTGCGGACTTTGGCCATAGGTGATGACGCGGCGGTCTTTGATCTTTCCGATCAATTCCTGCACCACAGGATGATCAATGCACATCACCGCAAAACCATAAAACGGAATGTTTTCGACGAAGGCGAGAAATGCGTCCTTGGCCTTGTCGAAAGTACCGTAATGATCAAGGTGTTCAGGATCAATATTGGTGACGATCACCACATCAGCCGGAAGCTTCACAAAGGTACCGTCAGACTCATCTGACTCCACCACCATCCAGTCACCCTTGCCCAGGCGCGCATTGGTGCCATAGGCATTGATAATGCCGCCATTGATCACAGTTGGATCAAGGCCACCTGAATCAAGCAGTGATGCAACGATGGAGGTCGTCGTGGTCTTGCCATGGGTGCCACCGACGGCCACACAGGATTTGAAACGCATCAATTCTGCCAGCATTTCGGCACGGCGGACAATGGGCAGATAGCGGGCCCGGGCTTCCACCAGTTCCGGATTGTCCGGTTTCACGGCTGAAGAAATCACCACGACTTGGGCATCGCCAAGGTTGGCAGCGCTGTGGCCAATGTTCACGGCGATTCCATGCTTGCGCAAGCGTGCCACATTGTAGTTGTCGCTGATGTCGGAGCCTTGTACCTTGTAGTTCAGCGTGGCCATGACTTCGGCAATGCCGCTCATGCCAATACCGCCGATGCCGATGAAGTGAATGGGACCAACGTCCCGTGGCAATTTCATAAGGTCGTATCTCCTGTAGGGCCTATGCCCTGGCGCGTCATGTGCCGCTCAACAAGGTCAGCCAGTTTTTGTGCCGCATCGGGTTTTCCATGCCGCGCCGCTGCAACGGCGGCGTCTTTAAGCGTTTGCGGTGCGCCGAGCAACTGCTGCAAAAGATCAGCCAAAGCCTGCGGATCAAGAGCGTTCTGGGCACGAATATAGCCAGCACCTGTAGCGGCAAAACTCTCGGCATTTTTCTGCTGGTCATTGTCAATGGCATGCGGCAACGGCACCAGTATTGCGGGTCTTCCAATCACACCCAGTTCCGCAATCGACGATGCGCCGGAGCGGCAAATCACCAGATGACTGTTGGCGATCTCCTGGGGCATGTTCGGGAAAAAATGAGAGAGATGCGCCTCAACGCCAAGCTGCGCATATGACTGCTCAACCCGTTGTATGTCTTCCTGACGGCATTGCTGAATGATTGAAAGCCGTCTGCGGATCGCCTCTGGCAGCAACTTCACGGCGTCAGGCATCACGTCCGAGAAAAACCGTGCACCCTGGCTGCCGCCAAACACCACAACACTCAGGCGTGACGCAGCACTGAGCGTCGGGTAAGGGGCGCGCACAAATTCCAAAGCGAGCTGACGCACGGGATTGCCCGTCAAAACAGCCTTTGCCTCGGCGCGTGATGGGAGTTTGAATACTTTTTCAAATGATGTTGCAATGGCGTTGACCCGGGTTGCCATCATTTTATTGGCTCGGCCCAGAACAGCATTCTGCTCGTGCACGATACTTGCAATGCGCATGCTTGTCGCCGCCCATAGCGGTGGCAAGGACGGATAGCCGCCAAAGCCAACAACGACCGAAGGTTTTTCCTGGCCAAACAGCGCTTTCGCTTTCGAAACACCTGTATACAGCCGAAGCAGATTGCCCGGCACCCTGAACGGTTTCGACAACGACAGGCTTGCCGAGGGAATGATATGAGTTTTTGTAGCAGGGAATGACTTGCCGTAATCCCGCACACGATCATCCGTCACCAGGTGAACATCATGTCCCCTTGTACGCAGCACTTCTGCCAGGGCTTGTGCAGGAAACAAATGGCCACCGGTGCCACCCGCCGCCAGCGCGACAAGTTGTGGTCTGACCGAAACCATGGATCAAGCCGCCTCAGCTGTTTCGAGTGGTTGCGTCGATGGCAGTGTCACCACCGACTGCCGCCCGAGCGCCAGAATGAATCCAATGGCCATTGCCGTTCCCAACAGTGACGAGCCACCATAGGAGATCATCGGCAAGGTCATACCTTTCGCTGGCAACAACGCCACATTCACACCCATGTTGATCGAGGCCTGAATGGCAAACATCGATGTGGCACCCGCCATGGCAAGGGCTGCAAAGGGTTCCTGCTCCGTCTTCGCCCGCTTCAGGGCGCGGATGATGATGAACAGAAACAATCCCATGATGGTCAGGCAGGCCAGCAGACCGAATTCTTCTCCAACGACTGAAAACGTAAAGTCTGTGTGGGCATCCGGCAGCACCAGCTTCGCCGTGCCCCCACCGGGACCTGCGCCCAATATGCCGCCATTGTGAAACGCCTGCATGGAGGTATCAACCTGGAAGGTGTCGCCCTTCTCCGGATTGAGAAATCGGTCAATGCGCGAGGCCACATGCGGGACCAATGCATAGGACAATGAGACGGCCGCTGCACCCGCACCTGCAAGGCCAAATATCAATGGCCAGGGAATGCCGTAGACCAACAACATGGCACCGATCGTTGCAATCACCAGTGCGGCCTGGCCGAAGTCAGGCTGAATGACAAGCGACAGCAGGAACAGGCCCGCACAGCCATAGGCAATCAGGTGTCCCGGCATATCCGGCAGGCGTATCCGCTCCGACAGCATCCATGCAAACACAATGACGAAACAGGGTTTGGCAAATTCCGAAGGCTGCAAGCTGATGGGACCAAAATCAATCCAACGATGGGCCCCCTTGATTTCCGGACCAAACTTCAGGGCCAGCCACATCAAACCCAGCGATCCCACGAAACCCGCAAGGCCAGCCCGGCGAATCCATTGCCGGTCAAAACACGAGATGGTCAACAGCCCCACAACCGCGAGCGACAAGTAGAACAGTTGGCTCTTCACAAAGTGATAGGGATCAAGTCCAATGCGCGCTGCAACTGGTGGGCTTGCCGCCATGCTCACCAGCACGCCAACTGCCATCAGCAACAACGTCGCTGACAACAGGGGCCGGTCAACTGTAAACCACCAGCGGGCCAACAGGCCCCGGTCACTGCGTGAAATCAGGCTCATGGGGTACTCCCGATCATCATGGAAATAGCGGGCAGGCGCGAGACGGCGTTGACGAAATCATCGCCGCGCACCTCAAAGTTCTTGTATTGATCAAAGGACGCGCAAGCAGGTGACAGGAGCACTGTGGCGTGGGGCAATCCGCTCGCGGTTGCATCAGCGGCAGCCAGTTGCACGGCGCGTGCAATCGTGTCGGCCATCACAATGGCAACCTCGCCGTCGAGTTCTTTTGCAAGCTCAGGAGCTGATACACCAATGAGGTAGGCCTTCTTGATGCGGTTAAAGTGCGGGCGCAAGGATTCAAAGCCGCCGGTTTTGGCAAGACCGCCCGCGATCCAGAAAATATTGTCAAAGGAGGTCAATGCCTTTTCGGCAGCGTCAGCATTGGTGGCCTTTGAGTCATTCACAAATGCAACAGAGCCCAGCGTGGCGACTTGCTGCATGCGGTGGGCAAGGCCCGGGAAACTTTGCATGCCATTGAGAATATCCGGAATTGCAACACCCAGAGCCGCCGCAGCACCATAGGCCATGCAGGCATTCTGCCAATTGTGCCGTCCGCGCAAAGCTGGCAGATCACGCAAGTCCAGTTGAGCAATGGTCTCACCTTTGCGCATGTCCCGCAAAATGCCATCGGCTGCGCAAATGCCATCGTGCAGCATGTTCAGGACCGACACGCGCCGCAGGTCAGCACCATTATGCAGATGATTTGCAATGTCTTCGCCCCACGTATCATCAACGCCCACAAGAGCCGTCTGACCATCGCGCTGTTTGGCGAACATCCGCGCCTTTACAGACGCATAGTGTGGCATGTCACCATGACGATCGAGATGATCCGGTGTGAGATTGGTGAGAATGCCGATATCGGGCGACAGTCCTGGCATCAGGTCAATCTGGAACGACGACAATTCCAGCACATAGTGCAGCCCACGTGTGGGCGCGCGCAAGTTGAACACGGCGTTGCCGATGTTGCCGCCAACGTCAACATCAAGTCCCGCCTGTTTCAAGACGTGGCCGATCAGCGCCGTTGTGGTGGACTTGCCATTGGTACCGGTAATGGCAATGATCTTGGCACCCGTGTCCTGCACCTGACGCGCAAAGACTTCGGTGTCGCCAATAATTTCCACCTTTGCCGCCTTGGCCTTCATAACGGTCCAATGCGGTTCAGGATGGGTCAGTGGAACGCCGGGACTCAACACCAGCGCATGCAGTGATTTGAAATCCACTGTATGCAAATTGGTGACGGTCACACCATCGGCCCTTGCCTTATCCTGTGCCGGCTCCGAGTCATCCCAGGCAAAAACCGTGGCACCACCTTCCTGCAAGGCCAGCGCGCAGGAAATGCCGGAACGGGCAAGCCCAAACATGGCCACACGTTTTCCAGCGAATATCGAGGCCGCAAACATTACCGCAGCTTCAACGTCGAAAGCCCAATCAGGGCCAACACGAATGCGATAATCCAGAACCGGATGACGATGGTGGGTTCCTTCCAACCTTTCTGTTCAAAATGATGATGCAGTGGTGCCATGGCAAACACACGTTTGCCCGTCATCTTGAAGGATATCACCTGTACAATCACCGAAACAGTTTCCAGCACGAACAGGCCACCGATGACGGCCAAGACGATTTCATGTTTGACAGCAACCGAAATCGCACCGAGCGCACCACCCAAGGCCAGTGATCCCGTATCTCCCATGAATATCATGGCAGGCGGTGCGTTGTACCAGAGGAAGCCAAGGCCAGCACCAATCAAGGCCGCACAGAACACTGCCAGTTCGCCGGTGCCTTTGACGAAATGCAATTGCAGATAATCGGAAAAGACGAAGTTGCCCACGAGGTAAGCAATCAAGGCGTAGCTTCCAGCAGCGATCATTACCGGCACAATCGCAAGGCCATCAAGCCCGTCCGTGATGTTCACCGCGTTACCCGCACCGACGATGACGAGTATGCCCACAGCCAGAAAAAACGGACCGAAATGAATCAGCACATCCTTGAAAAACGGCAGTGCCAGTGAACTGGAAAGCGGTCGTTCGCCAATATACATGAAAATGAAAACTGCAACGCCTGCAATGGCAAATTCCGATCCCAGCCGCAGCTTGGAAGAAAATCCTTTCACTGACGCCCGAGTGACCTTCAGGTAGTCATCATAAAAACCGATGGCACCAAACCCCATGGTTACAAACAATACGGCCCAGACATAGAGGTTGCTCAAGTCAGCCCACAGCAGTGTGGACACGAAAACACCCGACAGAATCATCAAGCCACCCATGGTGGGCGTACCCTGCTTTTCAACAATGTGGCGCTGCGGACCGTCGGCACGAATGGGCTGGCCCCTGCCCTGTTTGACTTTCAACAGTGTGATAATGCGAGGCCCGAAAATGAATGCGAAAACCAGCGCCGTCAGCACGGCCCCGCCCATGCGCGTTGTCAAATAACGGAACACATTGAAGGCCGAAATATCCTTGGCCAGATGGGTCAGCAGATAATACAGCATATCAAGCGTCTTCCTTCTGGCTGAGCGGCCATTTCAGTTTCAGGGCCTCCAAAACCGGACCCATGCGGCTGCCGAGCGATCCCTTGATCATCACGCAATCGCCGGGCTTCAGTGCCTGCATCAGTTGATCCGTGAGCGCAGTCGATTGTGCGGCGTATGCACCGCGCTTTGCATTTGGCAACGCGTCCCACAAATATTGCATCAAAGGGCCCGCTGCAAAAACCTTGTCGATTCCGTAACGCTCAATGTCATGGGAGAGATTGCGATGCAAGTCCGGACCAAAGGCCCCCAGTTCCAGCATGTCTCCCAACACGGCAATGCGTCTGCCATTTTTCTCCGGCTTCAGATTTGAAAGCAACGCCAGTGCAGCAGAAACCGATGCCGGGTTGGCATTGTAACTTTCGTCCAGCAGAAACAGGTGACCGTCTGGCATTTGCAGCTTGATCTGCCCGCCGCGCCCTTTGGCTGGCCTGACGTCGGAAAGAGCAAGCGCAGCACGGGCCAGATCAGCACCGACAAGTTTTGCAGTGGCAAGAACGGCAAGACTGTTCAAGGCCATGTGCTCGCCGGGCATGCCAAGTTTGTAGATGACTTTTTCATCGAACATTTTTACGGTGATACAGCAGCAGTCCGGTCGCAGCGCCAGTCCCTCAAGGCGCACCTCGGCTTCGGGATGACGGCCAAAACCGATGATCGACGTAACCCCATGATCCTTGGCAACCGATTTCAGATGATCAAAATATTGCGAGTCACGATTGATAACCGCGTGCCCGCCGGGCACAACACCTGAAAAAATTTCCGCCTTTGCATCCGCAATCTCGTCAAGCGACTTGAAATGCCCGAGGTGGCTTGCCGCTACCGCCGTAACGATCGCCACATGGGGCCGCACCATATTCACCAGCGGCGTGATTTCACCCGCGTGGTTCATGCCGATTTCGAAGACACCAAAACCAGCTGTGGTTGGAAATCGCGACAGTGTGAGCGGCACGCCCCAGTGATTGTTGAAGGATGCAGCGGACGCGTGGGTTTCACTGGACGCGGCAAGTGCGACCCGCAACATTTCCTTGGTGCTGGTTTTGCCAACACTGCCTGTAACCGCTACGATGCGCGCATGACTTCTCGCCCGGGCAGCCCGGCCCAAGCGTTCCAATGCCAGCAAAGGATCATCGACCAACAGCAGCGGCAAGTCTTTCGGCCAGTCCGCATTGATGCGGGAAACGATGGCAATGCCAGCTCCCTTGGCAACGGCAGCAGGCACAAAATCATGGCCGTCCATGCTGTCGCCCTTGATCGCCACAAAAATGTCCTGTGCAGCAATTGTCCTTGAATCGATCGATACACCGCTGAAAGCCGGAACCGGATTTGCGCGAACAGCGCCACCCGTTGCCGCCACCAATGCGTCCAATGTCCAAAGCTTATTTGGCATCATAGGCCTTTCCATCCAGCGCTGCTCTGACAGCGTCATGGTCACTGAATGGTTTTGTTACATGGCCAATGATTTGGCCGAGCTCATGGCCCTTGCCCGCAACCAGCAACACGTCCCCTGCATCCAGTTTTGCGACCGCTACCGAAATACACGCAGCACGGTCAGCGATCTCAATGGCCTTTGGCGCACCTATCAAGGCATCCCGGCGGATCGAGGCCGCATCCTCCGTACGCGGATTATCATCCGACACATACACCACATCTGCATTGGCGGCGGCCGCTTTTGCCATCAGCGGACGTTTGCCCTTGTCACGGTCACCACCGCAACCGAACACGATGAAAAGTTTTCCGTTCACCGTTGGACGCAGCGCTTGCAGCGCTGTTTCCACTGCATCCGGCGTATGCGCATAATCAACATAGACCCGCGCGCCATTGTCTTTCCTGCCAACGAGTTCAAGCCGTCCCGTCGCTCCCTTCAATGAGGCCAGAGCATGGCGCACCAGCGAAGGCTCACCTCCTGTTGCCATCACAAGTCCCGCCGCCACCACTGCATTGGACGCCTGAAAATCACCGACGAGCGGCAACGGCACGTCAAATGTTCCATCATTCATGTGGAGAGTCAGCAGCTGGCCATCTTCGGTTTTTGCATTTGAAACAATGCGAATGTCATTTCCTTTTTCGCCCACCGTAAATGGAACAAGTCCCTTCGCTACGCAGCGTCGAATGATCTCTGCGGCAGCAGGCATATCCACATTCACTACAGCAGGTGAACCCGGCGACAGCAGGGTTTCAAACAGTGCCATTTTGGCGTCGAAATAATCTTCGAGTGTCTTATGATAGTCCAGATGGTCGCGCGTAAAATTTGTAAATGCACCTGCAGCAATGCGAAGCCCATCCAATCGGTTCTGCACCAGTCCATGGCTCGAGGCTTCGATCGCCAGATGCTCCACGTGGTCGCGAGCCAACGCAGCAATGGCTTGATGCAGTTTGACAGGATCAGGCGTGGTGTGGGCAAGCGTGACCGATCCTTCGGGCCCGACAATGCCGATGGTACCCAGGCTTGCCGCACGAAAGCCCATCTCGGCCCAGATCTGGCGCACGAAAACCGACACCGAGGTTTTACCATTGGTACCCGTAACAGCAACAATCGTATCAGGCTGCGCATCAAAAAACCGCGCCGCAGCCAAAGCCAGCAGGCGGCGGGGATTGTTGGTGCGTACCAGATGCAGTCCGTCAACATCAGGGGCGTGAAGCGGTGCAATGGCGGCAATGGCACCTTTTGATTTGGCGGCGGACAAGAACTGCATGCCATCTGCATTCACGCCAGGCAGTGCCGCAAACAGAAAGCCCGGTGCCACCTCGCGGCTGTCAGCCGTGAGGCCAGTCACACAAAGCCCACCTGCCATCGCTGGCACCTCACCATCACTGAGGATAAGTCTGGAAAGGCTCTGCCCCATGCTTAGCCCTTCTTCGCCTTGCGCGATTTTTCAAGGGCGGCCCTGTCGGCATCTGTCAATTTGGGTTCCACACCCAGAATGGGCGCTATGCGCGCTATGATATTTGCAGCCGTCGGAACGGCGTTCCAGCCGGCCGTGGCAAAGCCATAGGTTTCAGGCGTGGCCTTGGGTTCGTCCAGCATGACCAGAATGGCGTAACGTGGATTGTCCATCGGAAATGCGCCGATGAACGAGGCCAGCCGCTTGTCCTTAGAATAGCGCCCGTGAATGACTTTTTCCGCCGTGCCGGTTTTGCCGCCAACCCGGTAGCCCGGCACATCGGCCTTGGTTGCCGTACCTTCAACGGCATTCATGCGAAACAGAGTCTGCATGTTTTTCGATACATCCGGTTTTACAATTTGCTTGGCCAGCACATCGGCCTCTTCTTTCGACCGCATCATGAAGGTGGGCGGAACCATGTTGCCATCATTCAAGATAGCCGTAACAACCGACAAGCCTTGCAGCGGCTGCACGGCAAAACCATGGCCGAAAGAGGCCGTTGCCGAGGCCAGTTTGCCCCAGTGTTTTGGCAACAGGGGTTTGGCACTTTCCGGCACTTCCGTGAGCAGGCGGTCAAACAATCCGACTTTTTCGAGAAACGCCCGATGCCGGTCAACACCGACATCCAGTGCAATCTTAGCCGTGCCGATGTTGGAGGAATTGGTGAAAATCTCAGGCACTGACAACACCCTGTGCTGGGCATGGAAATCGCTGATGCGCGCACTGCCGATGACCAGCGGAAAGCGCGCGTCGTATTTCGAGTTCATGGTGATAACGCCATAGTCAAAGGCCATGGCGAAGGTGACGGCCTTGATGACCGATCCCAATTCATAAACACCCGACAGCATGTGGTTCTGCTGGTCCTGCCCGAAGTTCTTTGATTCAGCATTGGGATTGAAGTCGGGCAAGGACACCAGCGCAATGATTTCGCCGCTGTGAATATCCATGACAATGCCACCGCCGGAGATGGCCTTGAACTTTGTGATGGCCTTGGCCACTTCGTCAACGACGACATGTTGAACCTGCACATCCATGGCCAATTGTGCGGGTGCCGATACAGGACGGCCAGGCTCGGCCAGCGAAGCCGTGTAAATTGCGCCTTCATTGTCGAGATATTTTTCAATGCCGGCGATGCCCCTGGTATCGACGTCAACATAGCCCACCGTGTGTGCTGCCAGACGTCCTTGCGGGTAGACACGCTTGCGCTCGTTGACATAGGCCACGCCCGGAATGCCAAGATTGTAAACCGCGTCCCGCTCTTCCGGGCTGACTTGTCGCTTGATCCAGACAAAAGCACGGCCCGGTGCCGTCAGCTTTTTGCGGAGATCAGCCGCGTCGATGTCTGGCAGTGTGGTTGAAATCAGTTCAACTGCTTCTTCCATATCGATGATTTTGCGTGGGTCCGCGAACAGCGACGCAACCGACACATCCGTGGCCAGAACAACGCCGTTCCGGTCCACAATATCCGGCCGTGGGACATGGTCCACTTCGCGGGCGATGCGTGTGGCGTCGCCTTCTTCTGGTTTCAGAACCGTCAGACGCACCAACTGCGCACCAATGATGCAGAAAAAGGCAACATAGGTCAGCCCCAGCAGCCTGATGCGGTTTTGCCCGGTGAGGCCGCGTTTGCGTTCGATGACTTTGGGTTCGGCCATGTCTATTGCATCTTCTGCAGCAAGTCGTCGATGCTGTTGGCTTTGCTGGCTGGCTTGCTGACAGCTGAAAGAGCCTGCAAGCGTGCGGGCAGTTCGGCAGCCGTGACGATCTGGTCGGGTTCAAGCCGCTTCATGCCGAGTTGCTGTTCCGCCAGCAGTTGAATGCGTTCAGGCCTTGTCAGGCTGCTCCATTCGGCTTTCAACAGCTTGATGGCCTCGGCGTTGTCACCCATTTCCCGGTTGGCCTTAGCGATTTCGCGCTCCTGTGCCCGGGTGGTATGTTCGAGATTGTACAGTGTTGACGCGGTTCCCAGCGTCATCAGCACCAGCGTGAAATTGGCAAGCTTCAGCATCACTGCGCCCTCAACGAATGAGCAGACCGAAAGAAATCACCCGCGCTGCCCCATGCTGCGGCGTCGGTGCGAACGGCGGCGCGCAGTTTGGCGGAGCGCGACCTTGGGTTTGCCGCAAGTTCGGTTTCCTGCGGGCCGATGTGACCCTTGTGCAGCATGCGAAAACTGGGCGCGCGTTGGCTGACGATTCCCGGCGCATGACGCGACGTTGCGGGTAGATTGCCGCTGCGTTCGGTAAAGAACTGTTTGGCAATGCGGTCTTCAAGCGAATGAAAGGTCACGATAACCAGACGTCCGCCGGGCTTCAACACCTGTTCGGCTGCAACCAGCGCATCAATCAGTTGACCAAGTTCATCGTTCACGTAAATGCGCAAGGCCTGAAACGCCTTGGTTGCCGGGTGGGTGCGCAAATGCGGGCGGTGCGGACCAGTGGCTCGTTCAATCGCTGCCACGAGTTCGCGTGTGGTCGTGATGGGCGCTTCGTCACGCGCTTTCAGAATGGCGCGGGCAATGGCGCGGGATTTATGCTCTTCGCCGAAGACATAGATGATTTCGGCCAGCTTGTCGGCAGTTGCGGTGGCGATGATGTCAGCAGCGGACGGACCTGATTGCGCCATGCGCATGTCAAGCGGACCTTCACGCATGAATGAAAAGCCCCGCTCCGCCTGATCCAGCTGCATGGAGGACACGCCGATGTCCATGACAACGCCATCAACGTTCGATCCATCAACCGATTCCGTGAACGCGCCGAAAGCAGCCTCGATCAAACGCAGTCGGCCACCGAATTTTGCGACGATGTCCTGTCCTTGCTTCACCGCAACAGGATCACGGTCAAAGGCAACGACACTACAATTGGCAGTTTCCAACATTGCCGTGGAATAGCCCCCTGCTCCGAAGGTCAAATCGACAAAAGTCTCGCCATTGCCAGGCCGCAGGGCTGACAAGACTTCGGCCAGAAGCACGGGCGTGTGGCCCGTCTCCGCCAAAAATGGCCTATCAAGTGGTTGCGACATGACAAAAATTCAGGATGAACAGAAGGTTAACTGGTCCCAGACAATGCGCAGCCCAATGTTAACAAATGGTTTCCACCATGAGTCGTCGCAGCACAATTTGGCCGCCATAAAATGAGTTGCCAGTTGGCCTGTAAGCCGGGTTCTGTACCTCGGGGTTTGACCCCCAAGGCAGTGACCATTCATCTGGAGCATCTGTTGCCAGATGCTTCGCGCAACCAACCCGGGTGGCCGGGCCGGAAAAGCCTGACTTCGCGAACGAAATCGCGCCACCCCTATTCGGTCTTGCTCCCGGTGGGGTTTGCCCTGCCGCCCCCATTGCTGGCGGCGCGGTGCGCTCTTACCGCACCTTTTCACCCTTGCCCGCGGAAGCCCGAAGGCGAAGACGGGCGGTTCGTTTTCTGTGGCACTTTCCCTGGGGTCGCCCCCGCCGGACGTTAACCGGCACCGTATTTCCGTGGAGCCCGGACTTTCCTCCACCGCGCCCTTTCGGGTGTTGCGGCAGCGGTCACCCGGCCAACTGGCAGGCGGGGGTTAGGCATTCACGGCGGTGCCGTCAACAAAACCTTGTAATTCAGGAGATCGTGGCCATCTCTCGCATCCGTGACCCGGGGGATGTGATGACTGAATTTGAGCGGCTGAAAACATTGAAGCGCATCGAGCGCATGGCCAGGATCATGGACACAGCCTGGGGCATTCCCTTCACCAAGTGGCGCTTTGGCATGGATTCCGTGCTGGGGCTGGTGCCAGGTGCAGGCGATGCCGTCAACCTCGTGGTGTCGGTTTATACATTGCTGCTCGCCCGCAAGCTCGGTGCACCTAACGCTCTGCTGTTACGAATGGCAGCCAATGCTGGCATTGACTTTGGCCTCGGCAGCGTCCCCGTTGTTGGCGATGTCTTCGACATGTTCTTCAAGTCGAACACGCGCAACTTGAAAATCCTGCAGGAGTTCCTTGCGAAGCAGGACAGAGGGCGCTGGAATTGACGCCGCATAAGGTTTAAGGGGCACCCATGTTTCGCGCTATCGCAATTTTGCTCTGCCTTTTCTCAATACCTGCGCAGGCCCAAGAGCGGCAATGGCTTTTGGATACTGCAGGCGAAGATGCTTTTCTCGCCTTTGGTGTGCCCAACACCAACGACGTCGGCGTCAGTTTCTGGTGCAAGATCGGCAAAACCGATGTGAGCCTGTTCGCGCCACTAACCGGCCCTGAAGTTCACGCAAAACTTGTCCTGTCGATCGGAACAAAGGACTTCCCGCTTACCGCAAAAATTAGCAAGAATGACGGCGCCAAGACCCTCGAGGCACCTCTGAAACCACAGAAGCAAATTCTGGAAAATCTGGAAGCGTCCGAAAGCTTTCGCGTGACCCTGGGCAAACACAAGATCACCTATCCACTGGATGGCGCGGATTTTGAGGGATTGCTGAAATTGTGTAACGGCAAATCAGTGCCGACGGATGATTAATCCGCAGACTGAATGGCCAGCAGCCTGCACAGGATATCTGATGTCTCGATATCCATCTTTCCGTTCACCGGTGTCCGCCGATACCTACGCTGGAAGGCTTCAATCACAATCCGGCTGCGCTCATCAAACTGGCCGGTAGCATCGATCCCGTAACCCAGTTTCGCCAGACACTCTTGCGCATCGCGCAGGTCAGCTACTGAAACGGCTCCAGCTGCCGCCACAACCATCTGCCCGATGCCACGTTCCGCCAGAAACTCCCAATCGAATACTTCACCCGGATCAATCTTGCGGCCTGGTGCCACATCGGAATGAGCCACTACGTCTTGCGGCTTCATGTGATACCGCAGCATGATGTCGAGGCACAGGGCCGCAACCCGCTGCATTTGAACTCCGGGAAATGCCGGACAGCCGCCGCTATGGCCAAGATTTTGAATTTCGATGCCGATGGAGGCCGAATTGATATCAATCTCGCCATGCCAGTTGGACGTGCCCGCATGCCAGGCGCGCCGGCCTTCGTCGACCATCTGTATAATTAAGCCATCAACATCGACGAGATAGTGGCAGGACACACGCGATGCCGGATTGCACAACCAGTCTGCAGCAACTTGCCCTGACGCCATGCCGGTGTAGTGCAACACCAGCAATCGCGGCGTCAGGCCGTTTGCACGTCGCTCATGATTGGGTGACGCCTGATAGCGGTCTGCGAGTGTCGACCCCTTCACGCCTTCGCTTCTTTTTTGATACGGTCAAAAGCTTCATTGATCCGAGAGAGTCGCTCTGTCGCGATCAACACCAGTTCCTGCGGCATGCCACTGGCCACATGTTTGTCCGGGTGCAGTTCCCGCACAAGTTTGCGATGTGCCTTGCGAATGTCTTCAAACGCCATGTCGGGTGCAACGCCCAGAATCTCGTAGGGATCATCAGCAATCAGCACATGCCGTGCTCTGATGCGGCTGAAGGCCTTTGCGTCAAAGCCGAACAATTCTGCGATACGCTCAAGGAACCGGAGCTCATCTTCATGCACCGCGCCATCGGCCTTGGCGATGTGGAAGAGACCGTCCAGCACATTTTCCAGCATGTCAGAACCCGGCGCGAACAAGGCAGCGACTTGATTGGCGTAGCTTTCAAATCCAGCCACATCCTGTTTCGCAAGATCAAACACACGCTGCACCGCCGCCTGGTCTTTCTCCGGAACCTGAAACACCTGACCAAAAGCCGCCACCTCATCACGCGTCACAGTGCCGTCAGCCTTGGCCATTTTCGCACCGAGCGCAATCATGCCAATGGTAAAGGCGACAGATTTTTCCGGTGGAGTGCTGCTGCCGAAATAGCCGGTAAACGTTTCACCGACATCTTGCACGGCTCCAGAAATGCGTTGCCAAATCGACATGGGCCCTACCTCAGGTGAAACACTCACGCCGTTTTGCGAAAGTAATGCAACACACTGAACACAGGCGTATCCACATCCTGACCACGCGCCAGCCGACGTTCCAGGTGCCATGCGCGACCAGCCGTCCAGATCGACAGAGCGACCACGGGAATCGAGACCAATGCCGCGAGTACCATCATGGTGGTATCAGACACGCCTGCCAGCTTGGACACGGCCCACACGGTGGTCAGCGCGGCTGCTCCAACCAGGCATAAGGTCATCAGTGTCACACCAATGGCAGCAAGAGCGCAGTTGAGAGAACTTGCAGTACGGTCGTGCAGTCGTGGCACATAATCAGGGCGTCGGATTTCTTGTTCCATAACAGCCATATGCTCTTTGACATCAGTTTTTGCAATTGGCTCAATGACGCGGTCTGCCACGCCATTCATGTCGACTCTTAAAAAGTTCAGTTAAACCACTGAATTAATGACAGTAACTCCCACCGCTGCGATGGCGTTGCAAATCCAGATGAATATGGTCTTTATGATACGGGTCTGATCCTGGTCCCAATACGGTTTTAAATGGTCCGCACGCTTCCGTCCTCACCTGCCGCAAAAATCCTTTGGCACCGCGATCACCAAACCAGCCCTGTTTCACGCTCACCTTGCGACCGCTTGCAAGTGTAAAGGCAGAAATATCAATGGCATTGCCCATGCCGTGTTCGCTTAGTTTTGCACCGCGTATGTTGTTGCGCGGGCGGCAGGAGAAACCATCAGGTACATCCACGGCCACCACCTTTTCGCCAAAAGCGTCCTCGGCGGCAGGCTGAACCACACTGTCCAGCCAGTGGGCCGTCGTATTGGCCACGCCGCAATTTGTAGTCACAGCTTGACTGAAGGAAACGCCAGCAAGCCCATGCAAGCGATAGGCATTGTGAACAAAACAACCGTTGCCTTTGTCTATATCAGCAACGCGCTCAGCATCGCCAAAGCGCGATGGGTCTGCGGCACAGGATTCAGCCGGTGGAACCAGCCCCTTGGTATCAAATTGCTTGATGGGCGAATTGTCGGAACAGGCGGCCAGCAGCAGGACCGGACATAACAGCAAAACGGTTTTGATACGCAACACCACACACTCCCTACGAGAGAGTGAGCATGCGACCTGACAGTTAACAAAGGCTTTACTCAGCCGTTCAAGGCCACAATCAGTTTGTTGATGTCACCATTGCGCTTGTCGAGGTAGCTGGTGAAATCGCTGCGTTGGAAACTGGTGAGCCAGAAGCCAAGTACCTTTGCATCCCGCACCTTATAGCGGCCATCTTTCCACAACAGCCGCCACGACACGGAATAAGTTTGACCCGTCAAAAGGTAAACTTTTGATTCAACAATGACGTCCTTGTTCGAGTCAACTGTGGCTTCACCAACTTCATATTTAGCGACAGTGTAGTCACGCGACTGAAGCGCAAAATACCGGGCCATATAGGTGGCCACACCGCGTTGATATCTGCCGCGCTGGCCGCTTTGCAAACTGCCTGCATATTTGCCAAGTGCCGCAGCGGCGATCTCCGGCACATCGGCATAACGCTGTACGACGCGCAGAAACGACGGAACTGTGCCCTGCCTGTGGGCGGCCAGAAGTTCCTTGCCGACCTGCCGCATGAAACCAACAGACGGATGTTCACCCGCCGCTATTGCTGGCGTTGTCAAGGCCCCGAAAAGGCCCACGAAAAAGGTGCGGCGTGAAATCATGATTCGTATTCGTCCAAACGGTTATTCAAGCCGTTACGGTTAATGAAGGTTTAACGCAATCGGCCGACCCGTCACCACGTTTCAGCTTCGGCCAAAAACGCATACAAACCCTTGAAGTCGCCGTTGGAACGTTTCAACTCCTTTGAGAATGCATCCCGCATCGCCACAGACAAGCGTACGCCCAAAAGGCTCAGATCAACAACCTGAAAACCCTCGCCCTTCGGCGACAGGTACCACACGACCTGTTCGCCGCTCAATTTGGATTTGACGACTGTGAAATTACCCTGTTGCACAACAGAATCCACAACCATATCGCCACCCTTGAACTTGTCGATGTACCAGACAAACAGCGCTGCGGCATAAGTTGTCACGAGGTCATTGAACTTGTCTTTGTCAGCAGCAGGAAGCTTACTGCGGAATGTGCCGAGTGCGGACCCAGCGATGGTACGCAGATTAACGTGGCGGCTGAGCAGGCTCACAAATTTCGCCCGCAAAGGTCTGCCCCGCGTGGAACCATTGGCAAGCGTTAGGACATCCTTGCCGATGCCTTGAACATAACTCTTGGCATCTCCGGATGCGTAAACTGATCCCGAAATCGCCAAACCAGCTGAACTGATTGCCGTAAAAATGAAAGAACGCCGATTGATCACATTTCACCTGTTAGACATTAACTGCCGTCGTTAAGCCCCGCGCTCTTCGGTGCTTATACCCCAATCCCCCGGGTGGCTGACAAGCCCCTTTGTGTATCAAATTCGAATACGACACTTTTATCACCATGAACGAATTTCTTGTAATTCATATAAAGATATGTTTATATAGATTCATGGACGAATTGCTTTCCAGTCTCAAAGCCGCTGCGGAATCGACCCGTATCAGGATCATGTTCATTCTCTCCCACGGGGAATTGAATGTGTCTGAATTGACCTATGTTTTGGGTCAGAGTCAGCCGCGCGTTAGCCGCCATCTGAAGCTCATGGCCGAAGCTGGACTACTTTCACGTCACAAGGAAGGCAATTGGGTCCTGTTTCGCCTGCGCGGTGAAGGCTTGGGCGGGGCCTTGGCGCGCGCGTTGGTTGACATGTTATCGATCAAGGAGTCCTTGCTGTCCGGAGACTTGGCTCGACTTGAGGAAGTGAAGCGACAGCGCGAAGAACGCGCCTCAGCCTACTTCAGCGCCAATGCAGCCTCCTGGTCAGAGCTCAGGTCGCTGCATGTGGACGAGAACAGTGTCGAGCAGGCCATGCGCGCACTGGTGGGACACAATCCCGTCGGTGCCCTTGTTGATCTTGGAACAGGCACGGGCCGGATTCTGGAACTTTTTGGTCCACAATCAAAACACCTCTACGGCATGGACAGCAGCCGTGACATGCTTGCAATCGCCCGCGCCAGCCTGGAAAGGCACGGACTGAAAAATGCCGAACTGCGCCAAGCCGATGTCTACACCCTACCCCTTGCCGATGCGACGGCAGACGTGGTGACAATCCACCAGGTTCTGCATTTTCTCGATGAGCCGCAAAAAGCACTGTTTGAAGCACGCCGCATTCTCAAACCCGATGGCAAGTTGCTGGTTGTGGATTTCGCGCCCCACGAACTTGAGGAACTGCGCGAGCACCACGCCCATCGTCGACTCGGCATCTCTGCCGAACAAATGGCCGGCTGGTTTGGCCGCGCCAATCTGGTTCTGGAAAAACATGATGTGCTGGATCCGCCCTGGCTGAAAGACCGCAAGGGCCTCACCGTGTCCATCTGGTTGGCAAGACCGTCACCAGCTGCAATTCCGCATCCATCAAAATCCAAGGTAATGATATGATTGACAATCTCCGCGTTTCCTTCGAGTTCTTTCCCCCAAAGGGCGGCGATGCAGAGGAACCGTTCTGGACGGCTGTAAAAAGGCTCGAACAAATTCAGCCTGATTTCGTGTCTGTCACTTATGGCGCCGGCGGTACTACCCAGGACCGGACATTGGCCACCTTGGCAAAAATGGCCTCCGACACCAGCCTTAAACCAGCGGGCCATTTGACCTGCGTCGGCAAGACCAAGGCCGAGGTTGATGATGTTGTCAGGGCTTACCGCGCTGCCGGAATCAACCATGTGCTCGCATTGCGCGGAGATCCACCTGCAGGTGTTGGCACCCGCTTCACCCCCCACCCTGACGGCTATCAAAATGCCGCCGATCTGGTGCGCGGCATTCGTGAGATTGGCGAATTTGAAATTTCTGTTTCGGCTTATCCTGAGCGCCATCCCGAATCGGTGTCGATCGAGGAAGACCTGGCTTTTATGGCCGACAAGGCCGAAAACGGTGCTACCCGGGCAATTTCTCAATTTTTCTTCCACAACCCGTTTTTCCTGCGCTTGCGTGACCGGATCGCGGCGCGCGGCATTAAGATCAAACTTTTGCCAGGGATTCTGCCGATCACGAATTTTACGCGCGTGAAGGAATTTGCAGCAAAGTGCGGCGCCTTCATTCCGCCGGAACTCGAACGGCGTTTTGCGGGCCTCGACAAGGACCCCGAAACCCGCAATCTGGTGTCTGCCATGGTTGCGGCAGAGCAAGTGCATGCCCTGCAACGTGAAGGCGTTGAAGATTTCCACTTTTACACGCTGAACCGCAGCGAACTGGTCTACCCAATTTGCCGTGTTCTGGGTTTGGGCAGTCCCGCAGACGAAGCTGAGAAGGCAGCTTAGCCCAGCGTCATGTGACTGTGATAATTAAAGTTGAAGCAATCACGGCACGACAAGCAGAATTTGCCTTTTTCCAATCGCAACCTGCCCCTATATGACGGGCAACGTTAACTGGACCTCGAATCGCGTTGAAAACCATTCCGCAGTCCCTGTCAGCCGCCCCTGGCATGCGCTTTACCTACTCCACCATGGATCAGCCTTGGCTGCAACGCATGGTGATCCAGGCCATTGAATTGTTGGGTGGGCAGCGCAAATTGAGGAGGCTTTATTACCGCCACGTCGACAACATGCGGCGCGGTGAAAGTTTTTTTGACTCGGCCATGCGCCTGCTGAACATCAATGTTTCCTATGATGATGACGCGTTGGCAGCGATTCCGAAAACTGGTCCAGTAATCTTTATCTCGAATCACCCCTATGGCGTCCTTGATGGGATTACCTTGACTTGGCTGGCGCTGAAAGCCCGGCCTGACACCAAGGTTCTGGCCAATGACGTGTTGTGTCAATCACCGGAAGCCGCTGCCAATTTACTACCTGTGGCCTTTGCCCCCACGCGGGAAGCGCGGGAAACCAATGTCCGGTCGCGCCAAGCCGCTCAAGCCTGGCTGAAACAGGGTCATGCCATCGGCATTTTTCCGGGTGGCGGCGTTTCAACCACTGAAAAGCCTCTGGAAGCACAAGCCGTGGATTTACCTTGGGCACCATTCACGGCGAAGCTCGTACGGTCATCGGGTGCGACTGTGGTACCCGTTTTTTTCACTGGTCAGAATTCCCGTCTGTTCCAGATTGCCAGCCATTTGAGTTTAACCCTGCGGCTATCGCTGGTGTTTCGCGAAACAGCGCGGCGAATAGGGACTGATTTGGGCGTGCGCATTGGAAAACCCATTCCATTTGCAGAAATTTCACATCTTTCGAACCGGGAAGACCTGATATTCGAATTGCGCAAGCGCACCTTTGGCTTGGCGAGAGCCGAAGACATCTGCGGTGATCGTCAAAATCTGCATCTGCGTCAGGGCCGCATCAAGGGCTGGAAACAGGCAGCCCGCAGCGACGACTGAACGACTTGCTGAATCTGTAAGTTCAGTGCAAAATGGGGACGCGAGCGGGCACCCGGGAGATTTCGATGAAATTGACGACGCTGACATGTGTTCTTGGACTGGTGCTTGCCTGGCCCGCCAATGCCTTTGCTGATTGCGCAGCAGAATCACTGGTCATGGGCGCTGGTAAGGCCTTTGCTTCCGCTTCCCGCTCCGGCTCTGCGTCGGCTTTTCTGAGCGCGGCATCCCGTTATGCCGATACGCGGAGTATTGCGCTTTCCGCATTGGGTCCACATCGCAAGAAACTGACCAAGGCCCAGGAAGGCGAATATGTGCGCCTGGCCCAAAATTTCATGGGTGAGTTCATGGCGAAGTATTCAGGCAAATTTAACACTGCAGGAATGAAAATTACAACTTGCAGTGGAAATATTGTGACGGCCACAGCCAACGGAGGCCGCAAGGTGATTTTTCGTGTTGGTGGTGGACGCGTGCAGGATGTGAATGTATCCTCGGTCTGGCTTGCAGGCCAAATGCGCTCCACATTTGTCGGCGTTTTAAACCGCAACAATGGTGATATCAGTGCGTTGTTGGAATACCTGCGCGGGTAGTGACTTGAGAACCACAGTTTCACCAAAGATAAATTTTTTGTTTTCCTTTTTGTAAAAATATGCAATGAGCGTCGTGACGGATTATCGTAAACTTAGTGTCGCTGGGGAGAAATTCATGTTTTCGAGACATTTAGCAGTTCTAGTATTGCCTTTTGTAATGAGTGTCGCATCGTTCGCAGCTGAGCCAATGTCTGTTCATCTTGAAGGCGTTTCCGGAAAGGTGCTCGTCAATCAGGGCAAGGGCTTTTCGGCCGCACTTGCAAACGCTCCGCTGAAAAACGGCGCCAAGATTATGCTGGGCGAACAAAGCACAGCAACATTAGTGTTTCCGGAAAGCAAGGTTCACGCCGCTTGCCAAGTTGAATTGACAGCGGCGTCTGTAACCCGGGTTACAGGTTATGGGATGTGTGACACACAGGTTGGTGAAACACAGGGCCTCGTAGACCAGCCAATCATTACACCGACTGCTGGCAGCGGGACACCAAGCGCCATTCCGCCTGAAGTTGTTGCGTTCGGATTTGTTGCAATTGTTGCAGGTGCAGCCGTTTATGGTTTGACTGGTAGCAACGACAAGCCCGTAAGCGGACCGTAATCTATTCCAAACGATGTTGTGTTGGTTTTCCTGCCCCAATTTCTTAATTTGGGCAGGTAAAATTCATGGTTCATCTGCATGAATCATGGCTAGAACCGCTGCGGAATGAATTTTCGCAGCCATATATGGTCGCACTCAAGTCTTTCCTCACGGCTGAAAAATCTGGCGGCAAGATCATATACCCCAAAGGCCGTGAGTGGTTCCACGCGCTTGACACAACGCCGCTGAAGCAAGTGCGTGTGGTAATTCTTGGCCAGGACCCCTATCATGGCGAAGGTCAGGCCCACGGGCTTTGTTTCTCCGTGCGTGAAGGCGTGGCACCGCCGCCTTCGTTGCAGAACATTTTCAAGGAAATGAAAACCGATCTCGGCATTGATATGCCCAACCATGGCAATTTGGAAACTTGGGCAAAGCAAGGTGTATTGTTGCTGAATTCGGTTTTGACGGTGGAAGCGAATCGCGCCGCATCACACGCGGGCAAGGGCTGGGAAAAATTCACCGACGCGGTCATTGCGCAGGTCAACGCCCTGCCCCACCCGGTGGTTTTCATTCTTTGGGGAAATTATGCGCAGAAAAAAGCATGTTTTCTGGATGTGAAAAAACATCACGTGATCAAGTCCGCACACCCATCGCCGCTGTCCGCACACAACGGCTTTTTCGGATCGAAGCCGTTTTCGCGCACAAATGACTTTTTATTGTCCAAGCATCAGCCTGCAGTGGATTGGAAGCTTCCCGAATTGTGAAAGTGCGTAGACGGCATGCAGCCAACCTCCGTCACAGCTCTGTCATGGCCACACACTAGCCCCATGACATGCATTTGGTCGAACATGAGGAAATTAACATGACACACATCAATCGGCGTTCTGCACTGGCCCTGACGGCCGCATTGATGGTGATTGGCGCATCTCATTCTTTCGCGGACGACGCAATACCCTTTGTTACCGATGCCGTAGTGCAATTGACCGATCTCATCCCTGCACCGCCTGCACAAGACAGCGAAACGACCAAAGCAGAACTCGCCGCCTACCATGCGATGGAAGCCACCCGCACCAAGGAACAGGCCGATTTTGCGATTGCCGACGATGATGAGACCGTGTTCCGTTTCCTTGACGGAATGGGCATCAAGCTCGACCCTGCCAAAGTTCCTGTTGCCGCAAAATTTTTTGAACAGGTTGCAGCTACGGAAGGCGCTGTCGTTGATCCGGCCAAAAAGCTGTGGGCGCGCCCGCGTCCACCGCTCGTAGACTCAACGATCAAACCACTCATCCCATTGTCCAAATCTGGAGCCTATCCATCAGGCCACGCGACCCTCGGTATGTTGCTGGGCATCACACTCGCCAAGATGATTCCTGAAAAGAAGGATGCGTTCATGGCGCGCGCCATACAATATGGCCACAGCCGCTTTGTTGTGGGCGTGCACTATGAAAGCGACCTCGAGGCGTCAAAAATGGCCGGTGCTGCAATCGGCAATGTGATGCTGCATGACCTGAAATTCCTAGCCGCCATGGAACCAGCAAAGGCCGAATTGCGGGCCGCCATGGGCATGTGATAGTTTATCGACATGGTTTCACACCACTACAATCATGCCTGCAGATCGAGACAATGGAATATTGAGCGCCTCAGTTTGCCCCCCTCTGAAATCCTACACTCCCGAGGCACGACGGTTAGGCTTGCGTGCGTTCTGTTGTTTTACTTCACAGCCACAATGAACAATCTCGGAAAGCGCAGCAAAGTAATGCCGTCGCTAACTTCGATGTAGGCTTTTTGTAGACGCTCTCTGTAGTCTCTCAAAAAATCCACCTGCTCTTCCGATGACAAGGGATCAAGATAAGGCCTGAGGCCTGTGGACTTCAGCCAGGCGATGATGGCGTCAGCACCCACAAGCGGATGATTGTAGATGCTGTGCCAGATATCAACTGTGTGGGCGTAAGGCTTCAGCGCGCTGTAGTAGGTTTGTGGATGTGGAAGTATCGCGCGTGTGGCATCAACAGCTTCCAGTTTTGCGGCCCAAGGCCCTGCCCGCGCTACGTCACGCATCAGTACATGGCTCGGTTCGTCGAGATTGTCGGGCATTTGCAGAGCCAACACGGCGCCCTGCTTCATGTGCTTCAGGTAGCCCTGTAAAATCGGGATGTGCTGCGGCAGCCATTGAAATGTAGCGTTGCTGAACAAAAGGTCCGTAGACGGATCAATCTGCCAGCTTGCAAGATCAGCCAGTCGAAACTGCGCCGATGGAATTGTGTCTTTGGCTTTTGCAATCATGTTGGGCGAGTTGTCGATGCCGATGACGGTGGCCTGTGGAAATTGCTCGACCAGAACTTCCGTGGAATTGCCGGGGCCGCATCCCAGATCATAGATAAGTGACGGTTGCGTGAGCGGCACCTGCGCCAGCAAATCTCGGGCGGGCCTCGTGCGCTCATTCGCAAAGGTCAGATATTGGGTGGGCGACCAGTCGGTCATGATTGCAGCGCGTTACTTCCCCGCAAAAAAATCCATGGCTGATTTGGTGTAGCCTGCGGGGTCCTGCAACATGGCGAAGTGGCTTGCATCCTTGAGGATGATAAGTTTGGAGCCGGAAATGGCGCTGGCCATATATTCCGTGTGCTTCATCAGGATGGCTTCATCATGATCGCCCTGAACCACGGCTATGGGTGTTGTGATCTTGCCCAACTGCTCCTTGGTCCACGCGGGTTGGGTGGCCCACATCTTGCTGATCTGCTCGACGAAGGCATTATATTGATCCGGTGTTTTCGACATCTTGGCATAGGCGGCACCCATTTTGTCGATATAGGCACTGAAGGTCTTGTTGTTCATGACATCGGGGTTCACGCCGTCGGTGGTGACATTGGCGGCCTGGGCATAGACTTTTTTCAGCCGTTCAGGATGGGTGAGTGCGATATCAATGCCGATGATGCCGCCATCACTCCAGCCCACAAGATCAACCTTGTCGATCTTGAGATAATCCAGCAGCGCCAGATAATCCGATGCCATGAGATCATAACCATAGGGCTGTTCATTGCGGCTGGAACGGCCATGGCCGCGGCTGTCTGCCACGATGACCAGATGGGCCTTCGCCATTTCAATGACCTGATTGGCCCAGATGTCAGCATGGCCGAGGCCGCCGTGGATGAGCAAAATGGGGTCGCCCGCGCCGTAGGTGGCGTAGTACATTTCGATGCCATTGACGGGCGCGTAGCCAGTGCTGACAGGTGTTGGCATGGCAGGTGGCTCAGGAAGCGTCGCCCATCGGTCTTCCGCAATGGCCCACGTGGTTGCGAAGACAAGCAATGCAATGCTCAGAATGGCGGCTTTGATTTTGGTCATGGCGTGTCCTCGCTGATCGAGAGAGCTAAACAGGGATTGGGAGGAGTGTAAAGTGGCGGGGACACACGACCTCTCATTCTGAGGTGCGAGCCCTTGCGAGCCTCGAAGCATGCGTGGCAAGTCCGGTGCTTGGGCCGCACCATTAGAGGCATCGCAAGGGGGCGATGCCCCTCAGGGTGAAGGGTAATCTGTGTTTCAAAAATTCAGAACTGAACGGA
>CAXTKL010000022.1:0-33579 GCA_964244825.1 uncultured Aestuariivirga sp. | reverse complement strand
CTCCGTTTTTATTTCATCCACCATGAGACATCTCACCCGGACCAACCACCCCCTCCCGGCTTCGCCGTACTCCCCCACGCTTCGCGCGAGGGAGAAAAAACCCATGCTTTCTCCCTCGGCCTCTTGGGGACGGGGGAGTACCCCGAAGGGGGGAGGGGGTGTGTCCGCGTCACATATGCTCGGTCCCATCCGACTTTTCATCGCCGTCATACATGTCGCGCCAGCGTTTTACGATTTCGGTTTCGCAGCCTTTGAAGACCAGGAACAGCAGCAGTGAGGCAAAGCCGTAGAGGCAGATTTCCAGAAACTGTTGCAGGCCACCATCGGCAAGGGCCATGGCGCCATATTGGGTGATGAAACGGATATTGGCCATGGCCATGCCGAAGAGGTTGAACGACATCCAGGCCAGCCCTACAGCACTCAGAGCCATGGCACCGAGCAGGGCCGCCAAGTGCCAGTTCTGCAGAATCAACCATCGTTTCATAAAAAAGCTCTCCCCCTCATATGATAGAGGGGGAGAGCCCGAATGTCTAAAGCTTGTGAGCAATCAGCCCTTGGCTTTGTCGCCGACAGACTTCATCCAGTTGCCTGACTTGGCTGGCGTTCCACCGCGTGGTTTACCGAAACCCTGCTTGCCGCCGCCGCCGAATTTGCGGTCACCGAATTTTGGTGGGGCCTTATGTTCCGTATGCGGACGATCATTGCGGACGCGCTCTGCGGGTGCTGCCATATCGCCTTCGGACTTCCGCGCAAACTGCGCCTGGTCGATGGATTGCGTTGGCATGCCCACGGGGTTCCAGTCGCGCTTTTGCAAACGGCCATCAGCGCGCACGCCGGGGCGTGGCTCACCGTTCACAGCGTGCTGCGGGCCCATTCCCTTCGCAGGTTGGCCACGATGGTGGGGTTTCTTTTCGGCCTTTGGCATATGACGGCCACCACCGGATTTCCGCTTGTTGGCGCTCGATGGATCCCAGCCGAAGTTAGGGGCCAGTTCATCCACCTTCAATCCCAGCGCATGATCCTTGACGGGCACGGCCTGGCGGATGGTTTTTTCAATGTCGCGCAAAAGTCCACGATCCTCAGGAATGCAGAAGGCGATGGCTTCCCCGTCGGCACCGGCACGGGCCGTGCGGCCAATGCGGTGGACATAGGATTCCGGCACAAAGGGCAAATCGAAATTGAAGACGTGGGACACGCCGTCAACGTCAATGCCACGGGCCGCAATGTCGGTGGCCACAAGGGCGAGAATCTTGCCATCCTTGAAACCGGCCAAGGCCTTTTCGCGGTTGGCCTGGCTCTTGTTGCCGTGGATTGCAGCCGACTTGTAGCTTTCCTTGTCCAGCGCCTTCACCACCTTGTCGGCACCATGTTTCGTCCGTGTAAAGATCAAGGCGCGGGTGATCTGCGGGTCACGCAGCAGGTCCACCAGCAGCTTCACCTTGTTGGCAGGGTCAACGTGGATCACATGTTGCGTCACGCGTTCTGCCGTTGTGGCAGCTGGCTTGATTTCAACCCGCACAGGGTCGTTCAGCAATCCCGCAGCAAGCCCTGCAATTTCCTTCGGCATCGTCGCCGAGAAGAACAAGTTCTGCCGCACCTTTGGCAACATACCCGTCAATTTGCGGATGGCGTGAATGAAGCCAAGGTCCAGCATCTGGTCCACTTCATCGAGCACGAAAATCTCAACCTTCGACAGGGTGAGGGCGCGACGGTCAATCAGATCAACCAGACGACCCGGCGTGGCGACGAGAATATCAACGCCGTTGCGCACGGCTTCAATCTGCTTGTTCAGCGATACGCCGCCAAACACCACGGTGCTTTTGAGTTTCGTGTTGGCCCCATAGGTGCGGAAGCTTTCGAGAATCTGCGAGCAGAGTTCGCGCGTCGGAGACAGGATGAGGGCGCGGCAGGAATTCTTGTCCGGGCGCTTGCCGTCCTTCATCAGAAGTTCGAGCATGGGCAGCGCAAAGGCTGCGGTTTTGCCCGTGCCTGTCTGTGCGATGCCCAAGAGATCACGGCCCTGCAACAGGGTTGGAATGGATTGCGCCTGAATGGGCGTTGGCGTTTCATAGCCCTCAGCAGCTACCGCTTTCAACAGGAGTGGCGAGAGGTTCAGTTGTTCAAATGTCATTGTGACAATTGGCTTTCAATGGATGTCATAAGGGGACAAGCGCCCGCGCCACATCCTGTGCGCAGTGCTCATACAGTCCCACGTGAAAGGATTGCTTTCGGAAGATATCTGCAGGGCCGAATGGCATCCCAAGAGGGAGCCTCACGTTATTCTTATGGTGGCCACGTGAAGCAGACAGCGGCCATATGGGCGGTCTGGGGGAAGAAGTCAACCCACGCCTTCCTGCCAAACGCAGGCGTACAGGTCAGCGTTTACGGAACGTCAGATAGGCAGGCACCCTGCCCTCCCGGATCGCTTTGGCTTCATAGCGGGTTTGCGTCCAGTTTTCGAAGGCAAGGTTTGCATCACCCTCTGCGCGGAATTCCCCGTGGGAAGCGAACTGGTGTCGCGTCCATTCGGCATAATCCGGGATGTCACTGGCAAACAGGAACAGGCCATCTGCTTTCAACACGCGGTGGAAGTGCTGGAGGTTGACGGGATTGACAAAGCGGCGCTTCTTCTGCCGCTCCTTCGGCCATGGATCAGGATAGAGCAGGTAGATGCGCTCGAGACATTGATCCGGCAAGGCTTCCAGCAGCACGCGGGCATCACCGTAATGGATGACGACATTTCGAACGCCAGCCTCCTCCACATGGGCCAGGGCCTTGGCCACGCCGTTGAGAAAAGCTTCGGCACCTATGACCGATACCTCAGGATTGAGCGCCGCCTGATGCACCAGATGTTCGCCGCCGCCAAAGCCGATTTCCAGCCAGCGCCGCTCAAAGGTATTGGCCAAAGGATCAGCCAGATCCACCGCAATCGGCGGCAGCAGTTTTTCCATCAGGTCGGAATGACGGCGGCGCAAGGGTTTCCCCTTGCGCCGCCCATAAAATTGGTGCCGTGGAGGTGTATCGCTCACTTCACCGCAGCTTTGAGTTCTTTCGCAAGGTCCGTCTTCTCCCAGGAGAATCCGCCATCCTTGGTGGGCTTGCGTCCAAAGTGACCATAGCTCGAGGTGCGGGCATAGATCGGACGGTTGAGGTCCAGATGTTTGCGAATGCCGCGTGGTGTCAAATCCATCACCTTGCGCAAGGCCTTTTCCAACTTTTCTTCCTTCACCTTGCCGGTGCCATGCGTGTCGACATAGACCGACAAGGGCTCCGAAACCCCGATGGCATAGGACAACTGAATGGTACACTTCGAGGCAAGCTTCGCCGCAACAACGTTCTTGGCCAGATAGCGCGCGGCATAGGCCGCAGAACGGTCCACTTTTGTCGGGTCCTTGCCGGAGAAGGCGCCACCGCCATGCGGCGCTGCGCCACCATAGGTATCAACGATGATCTTGCGGCCCGTAAGGCCCGCGTCACCGTCAGGACCACCAATGAAGAACTTGCCTGTCGGGTTGATGTGCCACACCGTATCCTTGGTGATCCAGCCCTTGGGCAGGGCCTTCTTCACATAGGGCTTCACCATCTTGGCCACATCAGCCGATGTCATGCTTTCATCGAGATGCTGGTGCGAGACAACAATCTGTGTGGCGGCAACGGGTTTTCCGTTCTTGTATTGCACCGTGACCTGGGATTTGGAGTCTGGCCCCAGACGCTTTTCACCACCGTGGCGGGCTTCAGCCAAAAGCTGAAGGATGCGCTGGGAGTAATACAATGGAGCCGGCATGAGGTCCGGGGTCTCGTCACAGGCATAACCGAACATGATGCCCTGGTCGCCAGCGCCTTCATCTTTGTTGGCTGCCGTATCAACGCCCACGGCAATGTCAGCAGATTGCGCATGCAAGACGATTTCAACCTTCGCCGTGTCCCAATGAAACCCGGATTGTTCATAGCCGATGTCCTTGATGGCCTTGCGGGCCACGGCTTCGATCTTTTCGTTGGTCACGGATTTCGGTCCGCGCACTTCGCCCGCAATCACCACCTTGTTTGTTGTCACAAGTGTTTCGCAGGCCACGCGCACCGCCCAGGGGTCCATGCCCTCCGCAATTGCCTCACGAAAAAACAAATCGACCACTTCATCCGAAATACGGTCGCTCACCTTGTCCGGGTGACCTTCGGACACCGATTCACTGGTGAAAACAAAATTTTTGCGGGCCATCCCTTGGCGCTCCTCGTGACAGTTTGATTGTCCGGCACATAAAGAAATCCTTATGTGAATTCGAGGCGCTTCATGACAGGCCCGCTCATAGTGGTCAAGGGCTGATTGCATTGAATCAGCCCTTGTGACATCCGCTTTTGCATTCGGGTTTAAGCGTCTGAGTTGGTAATCAGCTTGGCCAGACCAACAATCAATTTGCGCTTGGTGTTATTGTCGGCGTCGCGAAACGCCTTGGCCAGCTGCACACCTTCTGGCGTCATCAATGCTGAGGTGAATTCATCGGACGGTACGGATTCTTTCATCACTGAATCGCTCTCGCCTCCGGGCAGGCCCTCAAAAAAGAACTGCACGGGCACACCCAGGGTCTTGCTGGTGTAGAACATTCGGCTGGCGCTGATGCGGTTGGCACCCTTTTCGTATTTTTGCACTTGCTGGAAGGTGATGCCCAACAATTCACCCAGACGTTCCTGGCTCATGTTGATCAGTTGCCGACGCATCCGGATACGCGAACCGACATGAACATCGATATAGTTGGGATCTCGTCTTGCCATGGTTTCCTCAGACTGTTGCCCCCAGCCTGTTGCTATGTTTTCAACTCTGCCGGTCCCCCCCGGAATTCGGCAATGACAGAGTTCAGTTTTAGTCGATGGTCAGGTGGTTTAAACTTCGAAACAGACTTAGGCAAACAAAAATATCAAGGACAGCACGAGGATGGTTAATTTCTCAAACGCCCATAACCCCCGAGCAGAAGCAGCAGCACACTGAACGCCAGATAGGGCGCATCTCCGGCGCGCGAAAACAGGGTGGGCGGTAAAGCTTCCGGCAACCTTGCGTCCACAAACAGCCGTGTCTCAAGTGGCGTGGTCACGCCGTATCGACCCGAGGGATCAATCACAGCGGAAATACCCGTGTTGGCGGCCCGCGCCACGGGCAGTCCCTGTTCCACGGCCCGCATGCGCACCTGTGCCAGATGTTGGTAGGGCCCAACGGAATGACCAAACCAGCCGTCATTTGTGACATTCACGATCCAGCGCGGCCTGGCCCCAGCGGCTGCAAGGTGCTCTGGAAAAATCGCTTCATAGCAAATCAGCATGATGGCAGGTCCCACGCCCGGAACATCAGATTGGGCAGGTCCGGGGCCGGCACTGAAGCTTTCGGGAAGATTGGCCACTTTGCGAAAGCCCAATGGTTCGAGCAACCAGGCAAAAGGGAGATATTCCCCACCCGGCACCAGATGCCATTTGTCGTAGTGACCCAGGACATCACCACGATGATCAACGGTGAGGATGCTGGTGAAGTAATCGCCCGTCGCTTCAGCAGGCTGGCGGCGGATGGCGCCGGTCAACAGGGTCTGACCGTCGTCGAGTGTGTCTGCAATGCGCTGCAGTGCCGCCGGAGACTCGTCCAGCAGAAACGGCAAGGCGGATTCGGGCCAGATGATCACGCGCGGTTTTTCCCCCGAAGCTGACGGCGCCGCCGATAGCGCAATGAGATCGTCAAAAATCTTGACCTCGTTGTCGCTGCGCCACTTGTCGTTCTGGGCGATGTTGGGCTGCACCAGACGGATCAGCGGGCCTTTGCCCACGCCAACACGGGAGGAAGCCAGCCGCGTCTCGCCCCAAACCCAGCTCACTGGTAAAGCCAGCAACAACAGCACGGGGACAATCCGGGCTGGCCATGGTCTGCGCCACGACAGCAGCATGACGCCGGGCAAGATGCCCCAGAGCAGCACCAACAATGTCAGACCCGTCATGCCCACCAGACTGGCCAGTTGCAGCACACCCCCCATGCCATCGGCCATAAGTCCGGGCACATCCCATGGAAACCCGGTAAAGAGAATGCCACGCATCCATTCGGTCAGCCCCAGCACACAGGGCAAAATCAGCCACCTCTCGAAGCCCTTCAATACCAGCCATTCAATCACCAGAAAGCCGATACCCCAATAAAGCGCCATAACAGCCGCAAGGCCCCCAACGGCGAAGGGCATCATCCAGAGATAATCCTGGGCATCCACCAGAAAGGCAAAACCGATCCAGTGCAGCGCAAAGCTGAAATAACCAAGGCCAAAGGCAAAGCCACCGAAGAAGCCGTGGCGCGGGGACCGCCGCTCCTGCAGCGAATCCAGCACCAGCACCAGTGACAGGCTGACGAAGGCCAGCCAGACCTGAGACAGCGGCGGCAGCGCCAGCGCAAAACCAAAGCCCAACAGGAATTTCAGCGGCAGCACGAAACGCAGGGCTTGCGTCATGCGCGGTGTTTCGCAACCGCCTCGGCCATGCTGCACAGGATTTCAAACATCATGGTCACACCCGCATAGGCCGTCATGCCGGAGGCATCGAAAGGCGGCGAGACCTCGACGACATCTGCGCCGATGATATTGAGACCGCGCAATTCCCGCAGCATCTGCTGGGCCTGGAACGTGGTGAAACCGCCGATTTCGGGTGTGCCCGTGCCCGGCGCATAGGCAGGGTCGAGCATGTCAATATCGAAGCTCACATAGGTTTCGCCGGTGCCCACAATCTTGCGGGCCTCGGCCATGATGGCCTTGGGGCCTTTCTCCATGGCTTCCTCGATGCGCACCAGCCGCACCCCCATTTTCTCGCCAAACGCGAAATCGTCGAGATCATACATGGAACCGCGCAGGCCAATCTGGATGGTGCGTTTCGGGTCCAACACGCCCTCTTCAATGGCGCGGCGGAACGGTGTGCCATGGGTATAGCGAAAGCCGCCGAAATAGCTGTCATAGAGATCCGTGTGGGCATCAAAGTGAATCATGCCCACGGGTTTTTTCTTTCCCAAGGCCCGCAGGATGGGCAGAGAACACAAATGATCGCCCCCCGCAGAAAGCGGCCTGATGCCCTTGGCCACGAGCGCATTATAGTATGCTTCAACCCGTGCAAGCGCGTCATCCACATTGGCGGGGTTCACGGGCGCGTCACCAAGGTCAGCGACATTGGCCAGATCATAGGGCACGATGTGGGAGGTCTGGTGCATGCGCCTGACCATGGAGGACTGGTCGCGCATCTGCCGGGGTCCGTGGCGGGGGCCGGGGCGGTTGGTGGTGCCGCCATCCCAGGGCACGCCCACGATGCCGATGTCCACGCCGTCCGCCTGCTCAAGCGCCACATGGGGCAAGCGGAAAAAACTCGCCACACCGCCAAAGCGGGGCGTCACAAGTCCTGAAACGGGTTGGTTGAATGCCATGCGAAACTCCTGTTGAACCCAAGCGTAACAAATTCTCATCGCGCAATGCAATCAATCTGCCACCGCAGCGCGTGACATTCGCAAGGTGCAGGGGCTATGGTCACCCGCATGGTGACATGTGATTTTCTGGTTGTGGGTGCGGGTATTGCAGGGGCTTCCGTTGCCGCCCATCTGGCGGACACCCATTCCGTCGTGCTGGTGGATATGGAAGAGCGGGCGGGCTATCACACCACCAGCCGCTCGGCTGCAAGTTATGAACCCAATTACGGTCCGCCGCCCATGCTGGCCTTTACGCGGGCCAGCAATGATTTTTTCAAGACGCCGCCCCAAGGCTTTGCAGATGCACCCCTGTTCACGCCACGCGGCTCGCTGTTCCTGGAAGCTGAGGGGCAGTCAGGATTGACGGAACACCTGCTGGCAAAGTCCACCGGATTGCAGGAGTTGAATGTTGACCAGACCATGGCGCTGTTTCCGGTGTTGAAACCGGACTATGCCAAGCGCCGTTTTCTCGATGGCCAGACGGGTGATCTGGATGTGGACCTGATCCACCGGGGCTTTGTCCGCCTGTTCAGGGAGCGCGGCGGAAAGCTGCTGTTGTCCGCCCCCCTGCGATCGCCCGAACGGCAAGCGGGACACTGGAACTGCCGCTGTGGCGCGGCTGACGTAAGCGCACGTGTGATTGTCAACGCGGCGGGTGCCTGGGGTGACGAGGTTGCGAAAATTTGTGACGTTAGACCCGTGGGGCTCATTCCCAAGCGCCGCTCCATCGGCGTCATTCCCATGCCAGCAAATGTCGAATTTGCACACTGGCCCATGGTCACCGATGTGGGTGAAACCTGGTATGCCAAACCACAAAGCGGCAAACTGATTGTTTCATCTGCCGATGCCACACCGGTTGAGCCCCATGATGCCTATGCCGACGACATGGCGATTGCCGAAGGCATTGACCGGATGATGACGGCGACAACAATCGAAGTTGAACGGCTTGACCACAGCTGGGGCGGGCTTCGCACATTTTCACCCGACGGCAGCCCAGTAATCGGATTTGACGCGTCAGCTGAGGGGTTCTTCTGGCTGGTCGGTCAAGGTGGCTATGGCATTCAATCCGCACCCGCCCTGTCTGCAACCGCCGCCGATATGGCGCGGGGCTTGCCAATTCCCAAAAGCATCATCGATCTTGGCTTGAACCCGGCTGACATGACACCCGGAAGATTTAGACCATGAGTGACACGACCATCGGCGAGGCCCTGGTGGGTCTGCTCGAAGCCTATGGCGTGGACACCATCTTCGGCATACCCGGTGTCCACAACGTGGAAATGTACCGTGCCCTGCCACGCTCCGGAATCAACCACGTTCTGACGCGCCACGAACAGGGCGCTGGCTTCATGGCCGACGGCTACGCCAGGGCCACGGGCAGGCCCGGCGTATGTTTCACCATCAGTGGGCCAGGCCTGACCAATATCCTCACGCCCATGGCGCAGGCGTGGTCGGACTCATCACCCATCTTGGTGATTTCATCGGCCCTGGATGTTGCAGATGGAGCCCAAGGACGCGGACGGCTGCATGAAATGCGCTCGCAGTTTCAGGCAGCGCAAAGTGTGACCGCACATGCCACACGGGCTTATACCGCAGCGAACATTCAGGATGCGGTGGCCCGCGCCTTCAGCACATTTGCCACGGCACGGCCGCGGCCTGCCTACCTCGAAATTCCGCTCGATTTGCTCACGAAGCCTGCCGTTACCGGCTGGACCGCGCAGACCATTGCGAACCGCCCAACTGCCAACACATTGGTGGTCAATGCTGCGGCAGAGATGCTGTCCAAAGCCAAAACCCCTTTTGTTGTTCTTGGTGGTGGTGGCCTGCAGGCTGGCGCTGCGGCCTTGCACATTGCCGAAGCCACGGGCGCACCCATTCTGACCACAACGGCAGGCAAGGGGGCCATTGCGGCGGATCATCCGCAGTGCTGGGGTTATGTGCTGGGCTATCCTGACGTGCAACAGGCCTTACAGGATTCGGATTGTATTCTTGCCGTCGGCACTGAACTGTCTGAGACGGATTTCTGGAACGGCTCATTCCGCCTCACCGCACCAATGATCCGCGTTGATATCGATCCTGATGTTCTGGCAAAACCGCATCGGGCCGCGTTGCCCATTCTCGCTGACGCAACATTGACCTTGCAGGCCATCGCTGCACGTCTGTCGGGGCGCAAGGTCTGCCATAGCAAGCCTCCGTCACCCGTCGACAATCACCTGCGCCAGACACTCGCAAAAGTTCTGGCCGTGATACGTGACAGTCTGCCCGCAGAGACTGTTGTTGTCTCGGACATGACGCAGATTGCCTATGCCGCCAATGAAATCTTTCCTGTTTCACAGCCGCGCAGCTGGTTGCATCCCGTCGGCTTCGGTACTCTGGGTTTTGCACTTCCAGCGGCGATCGGCGCGAAATTTGGCGTGGGAGCCAAACCCGTGGCGGCACTCGCTGGCGACTATGGCTTGCAATATACGCTGAACGAACTGGGCACGGCCGCAGAGCACAAATTGCCTATTCCCATACTGCTCTGGAATAATACGGCACTGGGCCAGATCCGCGATGACATGGTAGACAAGGGCATTCAACCCAATGCGGTGTCCTTGCGCAATCCGGATTTTCAGGCCTTGGCAAAGGCCTATGGTGCGCGCGCAGAAAAACCGGAAAGTCTCAAGGCGCTCTCCAAAGCAATCACAGCAAGTTTGCATGCCGATGGCCCCACCATCATCGAAATGTCGGAGGCGATGCTGCGTGGCTGACTGGGCGGTCATCTTTGATGTGGATGGCGTGTTGCTGGATTTGACGCGGGACGAAGAGGAGATTTTCTTTACCGCACTCTCACATTTTGTGCCCACCGAACATCTCTCACGGGACTGGAACAGCTACCGCATCCGCAATGATGATGACATCATCATGGAAATTCTGGAACGCAACGGCCTGCATGCCTCGCTCAAACCGGATGTAACAGCCCAATACATCGCGCTGTTAGCGAGGGCCCTGCAAACCAACGTCAAAAGTGTATCATTACCGGGGGCAGCCGAGCTGTTGTCTGCCCTTGCAGGTCACGTGCGCCTCGGCATCGCCACGGCCAACCTGAAAGCAGCCGCCGAACTCAGACTGCAACAAGCGGGGCTTTGGACCTTTGTCGCGTCTAACGCCCAAGGCGCTGACGGCGGCGGACACAAATCCGTTATACTCGCGCGCGTGCTGGAACGGCTGGAGATTGCCCCTTCGCAGGTCATCTACATCGGTGACAATCTGAATGATGTCGAAGCAGGCCTTCAAAACGGCGTACACTTTATCGGATTTTCAGTATTCGCCAAACGCCGTCTGCAACTGCAAAATCATGGAGCGCACCAAACCTGTGCAAACCATTTGGAAACACTAAAAATTATAAATGCCCTTATGGCTTGACCATATCACTTCCTGATGGGATGGCTGCCACTACAACATGAGGCCTTGCCAAACATGAACGAACCCGGACACAGCCAGTTCGCCCTGCTGAAAACCCGCCGATTCCTGCCGCTCTTTGCCACTCAGTTCATGAGCGCCTTCAATGACAATGCCTATCGCTTTGCCTTGTCGATTCTGTTGCTGACCACGCTCGGCAAACAGCAGGGTGGGTTTCTGAACACGGTTTCAGCGGCGCTGTTCATTCTGCCATTTTTCCTGTTTTCGGCCTTTGCGGGTCAACTCTCCGACAAGTTCGACAAGGCCTTTGTGGCGCGGCGTATCAAGTTCATCGAAATCTTCATTGTCGCGCTCTCCATTGCAGCGCTCTATTCCGGTTATGTGCCGTTGCAACAGTTGAGTGTTTTCATCGCTGGCACCCAGGCCGCATTTTTTGGCCCGATCAAATATGCCATCTTGCCCCAGCACTTGGAAAAGGACGAATTGCTGGGCGGCAATGGCCTGGTTGAAATGGGCACCTTTGTATCGGTGCTGCTTGGCACTATTTTCGGCACCATCGCCATCAATGCTTCAGGCGGCAAGGAAATGGTGGCCGGGGTGATGGTGGTGATTGCGCTGTTCTCCTATTGGACATCGCGGCAAATTCCGCCTGCACCTTCAGCACAACCTGATCTGAAACTGAACTGGAATGTCTTCCGGGAAACCTGGAACGTCATTGCCATGGTGCGGGAACGGCCTGAGGTGTTTCAGGCCATTCTCGGTGTGTCCTGGTTCTGGCTGCTGGGTGTGGTCTTCGTCACCCAAATCCCACTCTTCACGCTGGATAGCCTGAAAG
Organism: uncultured Aestuariivirga sp.; assembly: GCA_964244825.1. GTDB lineage: Bacteria > Pseudomonadota > Alphaproteobacteria > Rhizobiales > Aestuariivirgaceae > Aestuariivirga. The sequence continues at coordinate 21,886 of CAXTKL010000022.1, read as the reverse complement.
GCAATGAAGCCATTGCCACGGTGATCTTTGCGCTTTTCTCTGTGTTCATCGGGGTGGGATCCGTGTTTTGCAACCGCCTGCTCAAAGGCACGGTGTCGGTGAAATATGTGCCAGTGGCAGCGTTGTTGATGAGCGTCTTCATGATCGACCTCTACTTCGCCGCAGGCCACGCTGCCTTGGTCACCGCAGAGGGCAGCCTGACAACACTGAACGTATTGTTCACGCATTTTCAGACCCTGCGTGTGTTGTTTGATCTCTGTGCCGTGGCCTTCTGTGCCGGGCTTTATGTGGTGCCACTGGCTGCCGTCATGCAGATGCGCACACCCTATTATCTGCGTGCACGGACCATTGGTGCCAACAACATCATCAATGCCATTTTCATGATCTTTGCAACGGTGGTGTCCGGCGTTCTCTTGGGAATGGGGTTCACAGCAAAGGGCCTGTTTCTCATCCTTGGCATCTCCAATCTCTTTGCCGCCCTCTATATCATCAGGCTTTTGCCGCATGACCTGTTGACGGCCATTGCCCGTTTCCTGTTCCGCCTGTTCTATCGCGTCGAAGTCAAAGGCCTTGAACATCTCGACGCCGCCGGCCGTAAAGCTCTAATTGTCGCCAATCACACGTCGCTGTTGGATGGTCCTATTCTCTCAGCTTTCTTGCCGGAAAAGGCGAGCTTTGCCATCAACACACAAATGGCCCAGCAATGGTGGGTAAAGCCCGCCTTTGCCCTGTTTGAACTGTGCCCTATGGACCCCGGAAATCCTATGTCTTTGCGTACCCTTGTGGACCGTTTGAAACACGGCAAGCGCGTGGTGATTTTCCCGGAAGGCCGCATTACCGTTACAGGCAGCCTGATGAAAATCTATGAAGGCCCCGGTGCTGTTGCCGCCATGGCACGGGCGAAGATCGTACCCGTGCGCATTGATGGGGCACAATTCTCGCCCTTCACGCGGTTAAAAGGAGTCTACCCACGCCGCTGGTTCCCCAAAATCACCGTCACCTTCCTGCCGCCCGTGGCATCTGAATCACCGGAGAATCTGAAAGGCTCGGCCTTGCGTGAGTTCCAGGCTGAAAAACTTTACACTGTGATGTCAGACATGGTGTTCCGTTCCTCCAAGATCGACCAGACGATCTGGCAAAACCTGCTCGATGCAAAACAGGCCTATGGTGGCAAGCGTATCATCCTGGAAGACATCCAGCGCAAACCCATGAGCATCAACCGTCTCATCACCGGCAGCTTTGTGTTGGGCCGCAAGCTGGCAGCGCTCACACCCGGCCAGAAATATGTTGGTATTCTGATGCCCAATGCCAATGCCACGGTTGCTGCCGTGTTTGGTCTTTATGCCTATGGCCGCGTACCAGCCATGCTGAATTTTTCCACGGGTGCTGTGAACATGGCCGCCGCCTGCACCGGCACGGAAATCCGCACCATCATCACCTCACGCAAGTTCATCGAGGCGGGTGAGATGCAAGAAGATGTGAAGCTGCTGGAGAAGAACTGCAAGTTCATCTATCTCGAGGATGTTCGCGAGACGGTGCATACCATCGACAAACTGCGTGGTGTGGTGCAACGCTTCTTTACCCCGGCCTCATTGAAGGCCTGCGGAGCCGCAACGGATCCGAATACACCTGCCGTTGTGCTGTTTACGTCAGGCTCCGAAGGTGTGCCGAAAGGTGTGGTGCTCTCTCACCGCAATCTCATCGCCAACAAGCATCAGATTCTGGCACGCATCGCCCTGATGCCGAGTGACACCTTTTTCTGCGCACTGCCCATCTTCCATGCCTTCGGTTTTCTTGGCGGCATCATGCTGCCTGCCACAACGGGCATGAAGGCGTTCCTGTATCCCTCGCCACTGCATTACAAGATCGTGCCGGAGCTGGTCTATGACACCAACGCGACCATCCTGTTCTCAACCGACACGTTCCTCAACGGCTATGCCCGCAACGCGCACCCCTATGACTTCTACAATGTGCGCTTGCTGGTGGGTGGTGCGGAACGGGTGAAGCCCGAAACACGGCAGATCTACATGGAAAGATTTGGCATGCGGATCATCGAAGGCTATGGGGCCACCGAATGTTCACCCACCATAGCCGCCAACACCTTCATGCATTCGAAGCCCGGCACCGTGGGCCGCATTTTCGATGGCATGCAACACCGGCTTGAACCCGTGGAAGGCATTGCGGAAGGCGGCCGTTTGTGGATCAAGGGGCCAAACGTCATGCTCGGCTATCTGCGCGCTGACAATCCCGGCGTGATCGAACCCCCGCCCGACGGCTGGTATGACACGGGTGATATCGTGACCATTGACGCGCAAGGCTATGTGACCATTCAGGGCCGCGCCAAGCGCTTTTGCAAGATCGCTGGTGAAATGGTGTCACTTACCGCACTCGAGTCGAAGCTTCAGGAGCTTTACAAGGACTTCACCCATGCCGTGGTGGCAGCACCTGATGCCAAGAAGGGTGAACAGCTGGTGATGTTCACCACGCTGGAAAAGCCTGACCGGAAAGAGATTGCCACGGGTCTGAAACGTCTCGGCTGCTCCGACCTGATGATTCCCAAGAATATTTTCCACCTTGAAGCATTTCCTGTTTTGGGCTCCGGCAAAACGGATTATGTGACGCTGAACCGGATGGGGCGTGAAAAGGTGACGGACTGAACGGCTCCGACGCGTGACACGGCATAGCTTCCGTCTCTCTTTCAGTGTGCGGTGCATTCTGCATGTCTGCCATTCCCATGGCCACTCTTAACTGTTATAACAGTTCCGTGCATATTGCACATCGGGGGACACAACGACGGCGATCATAAAAAACCAATGGGAGTGAGAACAGATGACACGTATTTCGAGACGTACTTTAATGTCCGGCATTGCAGCCGTGGCTCTTGCCGCCAGCGCCACATCGGCCCTTGCCGCCGATAAAATCCTGGCATCGGTGCCGGGTCTGACCTTTCCCTTCTTCGTTCACATGATGAACGCTTTCAAGGCCGAGATTGCAAAACAGGGTTATGAAGCCATTGAGAGTGATGGCCAGGTGTCGTCGCCAAAACAGACCGCCGATATCGAAGCCGCCATCACCCAGGGTGTGAAAGGCATTGTTATCAGTCCGAACGAAGTCGATGCCATGGCACCTGCGCTGCAACAGGCTGTCGATGCCAAGATTCCCGTTGTGACTGTGGACCGGCGCGTGCCGTCGGTGGAAGGTATTCTGGCCCATATCGGCGCTGACAATGTGAAGGGCGGCGAAGCCCAGGCCAATCTCATCGTGTCGATGTTCCCCGATGGTGCGACCATCATCAACCTGCAGGGACAATCCGGCGCCTCCCCCGCCATTGACCGCAACAAGGGCCTGCACAATGTGCTGGACGGAAAAGACAAATACAAGATCGTGTTTGAACAAACCGCAGGCTTTGACCGCGCCAAGGGACTGTCCGTCACGGAAGCGGCACTCTCCGGCATGGCAGAGCCGCCGAAAGTGATTGTCGCGGCGAACGATGATATGGCTCTGGGGGCGATGGAGGCCGTGAAGGGCCGCAACCTCACCGGCATTGTCATCATCGGTTTTGACGCCCTGCCGGAAGCTTTGGCGCAAGTGCGCGATGGTGGTCTTACCGCCACCATTGAACAGTTCCCCGGCCAGCAGAGTGCCCTGGGTGTGCAGACCCTCGTCGCCTTCCTGAAGGACGGCACCATGCCGAAGGAGAAGGTTCTGCTGCTCACACCTGTCGCCGTGACCAAGGACAATTTGAACATTGCCGAACGCATGGGTGAAGTGAAGTAACACAAAAGCCCATTGCGCCAGCCGGTCTCCTCCTCCCGGCTGGCGCAGCTTCACGACATGAACCATCGAGCTGACATCCGTCCTCTGCTTCGCATGACGGGCATTTCAAAATCATTCCCCGGCGTCAAGGCGCTGGAGAATGTGGACTTCGCCGTGGGCGAAGCCGAAATCCACGCTTTCCTGGGTGAGAATGGTGCGGGCAAATCCACTTTGCTGAAAATTCTCTCTGGCGCACAGGCACCCGACGCGGGACAAATTGAATTTGCTGGCAATCCCGTGACATTTGCATCTCCGCAGGATGCCCAGGCCGTAGGCATCGTGACGATCTATCAGGAATTCACGCTGGCCCCTGACATGACGATTGCAGAGAATGTATTTGTGGGCCGCGAACCCGGCTCCCGCTTCTTCGTCAACCATGCCAGAATGGAGGCTGCGACACAGGCACTCTGCAAACGCATCGGTCTTGACCGCAACCCTGCCACCCGCGTGCGTGACCTTGCTGTGGCCGAACAGCAAATGGTGGAAATCGCCCGCGCCCTCTCCATGAAATCCCGCCTCATCGTGATGGATGAACCGACATCGGCGCTGAGCCGCTCCGAGGTCGAAAAGCTCTATGTCATTGTTCGTGCCCTCAAGGCCGAAGGCATCTCCACGATTTTTGTCACCCACCGCCTCGAAGAAGTGTTTGAAATCTGCGATTCCTATACGGTGTTGCGCGACGGCCATCACGTGGGCGCGGGCCGCGTCAAAGACATCACAATCGAAGGCATCATTCGTATGATGGTCGGGCGTGAAGTGGGCTTGCTGGCACAGCGTCAGGGAACAACAGCGCAAACAGATGTGGCCCTCGAAGTCAGAAATCTGTCACGCCGCCGCAAGGCCACGGATTCAAGCGCCATCGAATTGCATGGCGTGTCCTTCAAGGTGCACAAGGGTGAAATACTGGGTGTTGCGGGTCTTGTGGGCGCAGGCCGCACTGAATCCGCCCGCGCCATTTTCGGCGCAGACCGTATCGACAGTGGCGAAGTGCTGGTCGGCGGCAAGCCCGTCAACATCCGCAACCCCGCCGACGCCATAGCCCAAGGCATTGGCCTTGTGCCGGAAGACCGGAAACAACAGGCGCTGTTCCTCGGCCTCGCCATTCGCACCAATCTGTCCATGGCTGCCCATGACCGCATCAGTTCCTGGGGCGCTTTCATCAGTACACGGAAAGAAATGACACTGGTGCAGGATTACCGCAAAGCCCTCAACATCCGCATGGCTTCGGGGGACCAGCTCGTTGGCAATCTCTCGGGTGGCAATCAGCAAAAAGTGGTGCTGGCCCGCTGGCTGGCACTGCGTCCCAGTGTCTTGATCGTTGATGAACCCACACGCGGTATTGACGTCGGGGCAAAAGTCGAAGTCCACAATCTTCTCATCGACATGGCCAAAAACGGTATCGCCATCATCGTGATCTCATCAGAACTGCCTGAGGTTCTGGCACTGGCCGACCGCATCGTCACCATGCGCGAGGGCCGCGTGACGGGTGAAGTGGCGGGACGTGGTGCGACACAGGAACAGCTCATGACCTTGATGACACTCAGCACCGCGAAGGCAGCATAGGGAACGATACACCATGGCCAGCACCAGCACCGATCAACCCTTCGATGCCTTCGGTTTCATTGCCCGCTTTGCTCCCTTGATTTTCCTGCTCATTCTCATGGCGGTGTTTGCCATTCTGGAACCACGCTTCCTCTCGTCAATCAACCTGTTCAACGTCATGCGGCAGGTCTCGATCACAGGTCTTCTCGCCATCGGCATGACCTTTGTGATTCTGACGGCAGGCATTGATCTCTCCATCGGATCGCTGCTGGCCTTCGCAGGCCTCGTCGCTGCTGCCGTTGCAAAGGGCGGCATGCAGGACCGCTTCACCGTGGGCAATGACGCCGTGGGGTATGGCTGGCAACTCGCCGCCCTCGCTGCCATCGCCTTGGGTGTCGCTGGCGGCTTCCTGCAAGGCCTCGCCATCACCAAACTGAAGGTGCCGCCTTTTGTCGTCACATTGGGTGGCATGTCAGTCTTCCGTGGAGCAGCCCTGTTGTTCGCAGCAGGCGGACCGATCAGCGGTTTCGACAAGGCCTTCAGCTGGTGGGGCCAGGGCAAGATCGGACCCGTGCCCGTTCCCGTCATCATCTTCCTGGTCTGCGCCATCATCGCCCACATCGTGTTGCGCTACATGCGCTATGGCCGCCGCATTTACGCCGTGGGCGGCAATCCGGAAGCCGCCAGACTGTCCGGCCTCAACGTCAACGCCATCATCTGCTCGGTCTATGTCATCATGGGCTTTTTCGCAGGCCTTGGTGCCTTCGTACTGGCCGCAAGATTAAATTCCGCCGAAGCCGTGGCCGGCACCGGTTATGAACTCACAGTCATCGCCAGCGTCGTCATCGGCGGCACCAGCCTGTTCGGAGGCGTTGGCACCATCTTCGGCACTGTCATCGGATCCATCCTGATCGGCGTTCTGCTCAATGGTTTGGTCCTGATGAACGTCTCAAGCTACATCCAGCAGATCATCATCGGCGTGATCATTGTGCTGGCCGTGGCGTTTGATACATTTGCGAAGTCACGGCGGCGGAAGGCGTAATACCTACACCCATTGGCACTTTATGGGAGGAGCTCTGAAAACAAACTCTTATCGTCTCAGTTCGCTCAACGCGAAGATATTACTCGCAGACAAGCCATTTGCAAAATAACGGGGCTATTTCTTTGGTGCATATCCAGGCGAATCTGCTGGATGACTGATTAGATTTTCTTCCGTCACGTCAGCCATTTGCAAATCAAGTAGCCTTACCAAAAGCGTGTGAAGTGAACTCAAATCAAGTTTTCCGCTTTTCGCTGCTTCGTCGACTTGCTTCAATGCGACCACATAATCATTTCTATTTTCACGCAGTAATTCAGGAAGAATTTTTGATCCACGAAGCCAGCCACCTAACTTTACGCACAACACAAAGTAGCATGCTGCCCTAGCCGTCCTTCCATTTCCATTTATGAACGGATGTATGTGGTTCAGTCGCCATAGAACAAAGGCAGCAAGGACGACCGGATCCATCGTGTGGTAATTCAGGTTCACTGAATTTGTGAAATCATCCATCAACGCTTGCACCCTGTAGTGGGCGGGTGGTTCATAGTCCCCTACATGCACCGGACATGGTCTAAATTCGCCAGCGTGAGTATGCAGGCATACAATTGCATGAAAGTTCAATGCTTTCAGAAGTTGTTGAGACAAGAATGGTCGCTGCAACGTCATCGCTGCAGCGACCATTGATCTTAAAAAGTCATATTGTCTATTGCCATTGGCAACTTCGAGTTCTTGGTAGCTCTCGTGTTCCTCACTGCCCGTGATTTCAAACAGGATCACCTAAGCGGCGCTTTTCTTGCCTTCGTGTTCTGCCAAAATTTCTTTGATCTTTGAACGCGTAACCGTACTCTCATCTTTGAGGGTACCCATGATATACGAAATACGCTGCTTGCTGACCTCTTCAGCCGTCAATTCGCGTGCTGCAGCAATCTTGAGACGATTTATCAATGCCTCATTAGTCCGCAATTCAGTCATGATTACAATCCCCGTTTTTGACGCAAATCAGTGTTAAATTACTGAATATATTATATTTTTTCATAAGATAACTCCAATGTTAAAGATGGTCAATGAGTGAATTCTAATTTTGTTCCGAGAAGCAAAGCGCCAGTGGGAATTCAAAGTCTTATCAATTAGTTAAGAATTCGTTGCCCATCACTGCGAGTGTCATGGCCCAAACTCGCAGATTTGCGTGGCTGAATTCTGACGGTAAGAGTTTTAGGCTTGTTTCACTCCACTTCTACCCGCTGTTCGTAGAGTGTGCGGGCATGAGCGGAAAGGTCACACCTTTGCAACACGAGCCGCTCTTTCCGGCAGAGCCGTAGCCAAAATGTCCAAAACTTTGTGGTTCAGTCCGCTGTCCCGCATCACCTTGATCTCATCCGACAGTTGATCAGGGAGTTCACGTGCCATGCCGCGCAACCGATCAATCAATACATCCCCATCCAAGCGAGTACTTTCCACCAACTTTCGCCAGTCAGATAACCCGATATAACGCAGCCGATATTCGTCACCAATCTTCATGGCGAGTTTTGCTTTTTGCGGATCAATATCAGCATAGGCGAATATGCTGGCGGTATCATAAAGAGGAGCCAGTCGGACCATGCCGCCGCCGCCCAACAATAGTGAATAGTTTTTGGCGTGAGCATCTGTTCCGCCGATGATAAAATTCAGAATAAGTGCATCTCGGAACGTGCCGATGTCTTCTTCCGAAGACACTGTACGCAGCACATCGACAATTTGCTTTGGTCCCGGCCCGCCGTCGTTTTGATATTTCAGCGAGGGATGAATGCGCAGTGCCTGGCAAAAATCTTCTTGATGTACGCGCTTATGGGCAACTTCTTTGTTCACCAAGGTTCGATCATATCTTTCGACAATAATCGTCGTCACATCATCAAACTGGCGAACTTCCGAATGTGCCGTCGGTAACCCCAAGGCATTCGCAAGCCTCAAACATAAATGTTCATTTTCCGCATGCCCGTCATAACCCGCCGTCGGCGATTTGAGGATATGCGTTGTCGGTGTGCATCCCGATGGAACACCCCAACGTTGCCCATCAAACAACAAGGCCGTTTTTGGCTGCGCACCTGCAAGGCTGAACTGACCAGTATCGCGCGGTGATCTGCCCGCACTGGCATCAGTTTGCAGTGCCCGCAGTCGGTTCACCACATCTGCTTCTGTTAGCCATTCTGTTTCTGCAGGTGCAATGTTTGCGAGTTCATCGCGGCGTTGTTGCGTGACAAATTGCACAGCTCCTGCACAATCTTCCCCCACGTGGCCGATCAATGCAAAGGCATTGCGCGGCGACACCTGGAACTTTTTTGCCCATCGACTCAGAACCAGTTCATTGTCGGGCAACAGTCCCCAGATAAATGCATCTATCGCGGCATGGGGGTGTTCCGCAGCTGCCAATGGCATCGACAACGACAGAGGATAGGCTCCCGGTGCTTCCCGCCATGCGTTTTCGTAAATAAACGTGAGCTTACCATTTCTCTGCACGACCCGTCCGACTTCACGCCCTTCCAATAATACCAAAAGCTCATTCATGGTTGAACCTTGCGTCGGGCATTCTCAACGATGGCATTGATGTCAGGGCTGACGACAGGCGGGTATTTGGACTGCTGGACAGATTCTCCCTCGCCGACTGCCTTAAGATCAACCCCAACAGCCGCCAAAGCCCGCAGCACCAAGCCCAAACTCGCGCCCGGCTTTCCCCGCTCGACCTGATTGACCCAGAGCCTGCCCACGCCAATCTGCTCCGCCAATTCCGCCTGATCCAGCCCCAGAGCACGGCGGCGGTCTTTGATGAGGGCGCCGACATCAGCGGGCGTTCTGAGGGCGATCTGAGCCATGTATGCGATTGCATCCTTTTTGATATGCATGCTATAGCATACTTAGCGTAAAGCATGCAATAGAATACACTACCCCACGCCCACCCTCGCCACCGTAAACGCCGCTACGCCCAAAAACACCGCCCCGGCCACACGTGCAATCCAGATCGTCACCCCGGGATACCCCGTCAGAAAATCCCGGGATTTCGCCGCCGCCAGCCCCAGCCCGCCATAAACCGAACCCTGCACCAAAACCGTGATCAGCCCCATGGCAAACGCTTGCGCCCACACCGGCCCGTAGCGCGGCAGCATGAACTGCGGGTAGACGGCCAGCGTAAACATGTAAGCCTTCGGGTTCAGCACACAGGTGACAAAACCTTGCCCAAAGGCCCGGCGCATCGACGCAGTACCTCCCGAACCCAAACTTGAGACCGTGATGGAACTGCGCAGCAGCGTGCAGCCGATCCACGCCATGTAAGCCGCACCCGCCAGCAGGATCACCGTGAACACAAGGCCCGGAAGCGTTGTCAGCACGCCCACACACACGGCGGCAAATACCGTATGGAAGACGCCGCCCAGCATGACGCCTGCCGTAGCGGACAGTCCACGTGCGCGGCCACCCGTCAATGCATTGGCGATGACAAAGAACATGTCCATGCCCGGCACAATGATGATGCCGAACAACAGAAGTGAGAAAAGCCAGAGATTTTGCGTATAGGTCATGATGCCCTCAAAATAGAACGGCCCGCTGACAGGTGTGTCAGCAGGCCGGATACATGTGTGGAATATAGAGCTATCTAGTGCATTGACCGCGCGGTGTCAAGCACTTTTTTCCTTCTAGAAGAAATTCTAGGGATCAACACCAATGGCAATGGAGCCGTTTGTCACCAGCGAAATTGTTGGCAGAAAAAATCAGGCTGCGGATTGAACGCATGTGCAGCCATGCCTGCGCTGACGCCTTGTTGCACCAGCAAGGTGCTCAATCCCGCAGCCCGCCCACCTGCCACATCATGCTCCGCACTGTCGCCAATACAAAGCACCCGCGATGGTTTGCCAAGCCGCTGTAAAGCATATTCATAAATCGCACCGTGCGGCTTGCCGATCCATGTCACCGTGCCGCCCATTGATGCGTAAACATCGGCAATCGCACCGGGGGCGGGTTGCAGGCCAAAGCGCGTGATCATCAGCTTGTCCGGGTTGCAGCACACTGCGGGCAGGGTGAGGCCCGCAAATTTTTTCCTGTATGCATCAAGCGACGTTGAAGGCGCATTGGAGCCCAGGATCAGCATCACCTCCGCCTGTGCCGGATCAGACACAAACTGCACAGGATCAAAAGCATAATCTACGCCGTCGCGGCCGATCAGCCAGGCCGTTCTCACGTTCAGCGATTGAAACGCCACCTCCCCCGAACTCACGCAATCCAGAAAGTGGTCCCGCACCACACCCAACTGTTTCAGGCGCAACATGTTGGGTGCCGCACGCTTGCCGGAATTGGTCATGACGATCACGGGAATGCGAAGGGCATGCAATTCAGACAGCACCTCGGCAGCGCCCGCGTATAATTTCTGCCCGTCGTGAATGACGCCAAACTGGTCAATCAGCATGGCATCAAAATTGCGGGCGATCGCACGGAGGCCTGAAATGTCACGCATCATGGCCAATGCCGCGCCAGGCCAGCCGCGCTGTTCCCATGGCCGCCTGTTCACTGGCAGATGGCAGGGCCGGAACAGCAAGCCGCTGCAAACGGATCGCCGTCCACACCGGGTTTGCCGCGCCACCGCCTGCACTGCGAATACGCTTCAGCGGTGTCGCCCCAAGTTCCGCCAGCCTGCGGTAACCCAGCGCTTCAATGTCGGCGATGCCCTCGAAAATGCCTTGCAGAAAACTGTGGTCTTCAGCTGGTCGCGGCGTAAGCCTTGGCTGCATCACCGGATCGTTGACCGGGAAGCGTTCACCGACCTTCGGCAAGGGATAATAATCCAACCCGGTTGGCACCTTTGCGTCCATCAAGGCAGTTAGCCGCACAATGTCGTCGGCGGAAAAGAACTGCCGCAACACGGCCCCACCTGAATTTGATGCCCCCCCCGCCAGCCACTGATCACCGATGCGATGGCTGTAGATACCATACTGCGGCGAAAACACAGGCGTGGCAGACAGCAGTTTCAGGGTGAGTGTGGTGCCGAGGGATGTGGCACCGTCTCCAGCGTCTTTCGCGCCAGAGGCCAGAAACCCAGCACAGCCATCCGTGGTGCCACTGACAACCGCCACATCGTCAGGCAGTCCGAAGGCGGTTGCCACATCAGGCAGGATCGTCCCGACCTTCGTACCCGCTGCAACAACTGTCGGCAGCTTCGCCACGACAACACCAACCTCCGCCATCCAGGCAGGCCATGCACGGCTGACGGGATCGTAGCCTGTCTTGAGCGCATTGTTTTCATCCGACACATCAAAGCGGCCACAGCACCGCCCCAGCAGCCAATCGGCCTGATGCAGGATGCGGCTGGCATTTCCCTGCAACGGCAGCAACCGCGCCAACGGAGACGTAGCCCCATGGGCCGCAGTTTCAGGAGGAGCGACAGCCGAGATGCGCTGCACATACTCGGGTTCCGCGATATCATTGTACATGGACGCCAGACCAAGGGGTCGGCCCCCAACATCAACCGGCAAGATTGTTCCCGATGTCCCGTCAATGGCAAGGGCACTTACCCGCAACCCGGCAAGATCAAGTATCTTGAATGCAGCCGCCAATGCGTCCCACCACAGTTGCGGATCCTGCAAGGCGCGGCCAAAATCCAGCACGGGTCCAGTCAAGTTAGCGCTGGCCATGGCTTTCAGGTTGCCATCCAGGTCGCGTGCCGCAATGCGTACCCCTGATGTCCCGATGTCTATGCCCAGCACCACTTCAGTCATGGTTTCAGGTCCAGCAGGGCGCGTGCTGTGACTTCATCGGTGATCAGTATGTTTGCAAGCGTGTTGGACAGAACACCATGCATCATCACCACCTTGTTCTTGCCTCCCGAGACCAGAACCACCCGGGGCACGCCGCGCAAATGTTCCGGCGGAAGCGCTACGGCCCGGCGGTTCAGTGGATGCTCCACGAATGTTCCGTGTGAATCAAGCCAGTGCGAACACAGGTCACCCACCGCTCCGGCGTTTTGTAACGTCAGCACTTCATCCGCCGTGATCAGACCCAGCTTGGCCATGGTGCTGTTCTTGGTCAACTCACCAACCGACAGAAATGCCAGGTCAACCCTGCGACCGCGTTCAAACACGTCCCGCAACATCGGCTGGTTCATCAGTATTTCACGCGTAGCCTCGGTGTCCGTGAAGGCCGGACCCGCAAAGTAGTAGCACTGGCCACCCACGATGTCAGCCAGGTGCGATGCGGTTTCATGCGGGTTCACGGCTGAAGAATGGGTGAGACCACCGATCAATGAAACCACCGAGAGTTTCTTGTAGGTCTTGTGTGGCACATAGGCGAGCGAGTGACGCAGCGTCTGGCCCCAGCCCACCCCCACGGACATGTTGTCTTTCAGCTGCTGCGCCAGATAGCGACCGGCAGCAGCAGCGATGACCGAGCGCAATTTGTCACCCTCGGCAGCGGACGGCACGACCACGACATCGAGAAGCTTGAAGCGCTGCTTCAATTCATCTTCCAGCTTGATCGATGAAGCCAGCCGCCCGGTGATGGTGATCTGCACCAGTCCCAGCCGCCTGGCATGGGCCAGCAGGCGGTTCACCCGAATGCGGGTGAGTCCCAGTTTCTTGCCGATCTGCGCCTGGGTATTTTCAGCAACAAAATACAGCCAGGCTGCCCGCGTGGCCAATTGCTCCTCGGGATCAACCGGTGATTCAAGACCAAGGTCCACATCAGGATGCGGCCCAGGGCGTATGATGTCCAACCGGTCTGCCGCTGCCATGCTCAGCCACTCCGGTGCAGTTCCGCCCAGGGCGGCGCGAAGGGCGTGTTCTGGGTCAGAGCTCCAAGCAGTGCCAAGGTAAGGGGCACATCAACAGCCTTCAGTTTTGCCTTACGGATCATGCCCCGGATCGAAGCCGCAACGGCAATTCCCAGTTCCGCCCCTTCAACAGTCTCGTTCTTCAGCGGTCCGTCCTTGGCCTGATCATAGCTCAGGCCACGCCCGAGAGCGTTACCCAATCGCGAATTGCGGCCTGCTTGACAGGTCACGTAGAGATCACCCACGCCCGCCATGCCCCAAACACTTTCCGGCGTGCCACCAAGGGCCGCAGTCAAGGCCAGCATTTCGCGCACCGCCTGATCGAACAGTATGGCAGCGGCATTGTTGTTGCGTGCCTTGTTCTGCGTTTCTACCAGCACCTCGTTGCGGCCATGGGCCCAGCCGACGGCAATGGCGAAGAAGTTTTTGAAGGCAGCACAGATTTCAACACCCATCATATCAGTTGAGGTGCGCGGCAGATAATAGTTGCCAGCAAAAGCGTCGGCGAAAGTCTTGGCCAGTTCCGCATCGCGCGAAACAATCACGGTTCCCGTGTGCCGCCGCGCCGCAAGTTCACCCGCAATACAGGGGCCAGCAATCGCCGCAATGGGTACGTCAAACCCAAGCCGTAACCTGAGCTCCTCCGCCACCACATCCGGAAAAGCCCGCATGTGATCCGCTTCCGGCTTCATGCCCTTGGTGATCATGACGAGGGGTGTTGCGGGTTTGAGTATGTGAGACAGCCTGTCGATGGCCCAGGATACCCCCGCCGACGAAACGCCGAGCAGTACAAAGTCGGTATCTTCCCCCAACGCATCTGCCAGGGAGTCATGGTGATAAGGCTTCACGCTGGCTGGCAAGGTGACATTCAGTTTGGGGTGCAGGCCATTGCCGGCCACACTGTCGATGACATGGTCATCCAGATGCGTGCCCACCAGCCGCACGTCATGGCCCTTGTCCACCAGGGGCATGCACATGGACGATCCCATGACACCTGCACCCAGAATGGTGATCACACTCATCGAATGACTTGGCCAGTGGCGGCATCGAACAGGTGGATCTTGTCGGGCATGGGCCGCAGGCTGATCATCTGGTCCCGCTTCAATTCCAGCCGCTCGCGCACCACCGCACAGATTTCATCGGGGCCAAGGTCAGCGTAAATGTGAATCTCAGGACCCGTGGGTTCTGTCACCGTCACCTTGGCCTTGAAGCCGTCGCCCACTTCAATATGTTCGGGCCGGATGCCGAACACCACCTCCTGCCCCTCCTTGGCCTTGTGACGGGGCTGCAGTTTGATTTTCGTCCCATCAGCTGTCACCAGATTGCCCTTGGCTACTGTGCCCTTGATCATGTTCATTGACGGCGAGCCGATGAACGACGCCACGAACAGGTTGTTGGGCCGGTCATAGACGTCCAGCGGTGACCCTTGCTGTTCAATCACACCGTCTTTCAAGATCACAATCTTGTCGGCCATGGTCATGGCTTCGATCTGGTCATGCGTCACATAGACAGTGGTGGTGCGCAGGCGTTCGTGCAGGTCCTTGATTTCCGTTCGCATCTGCACGCGCAATTTCGCATCAAGATTGGAGAGCGGTTCATCGAACAGAAACACGGCGGGATCACGCACAATGGCACGCCCCATGGCCACGCGCTGGCGCTGGCCACCGGAGAGTTCGCGCGGGTAGCGTGCAAGATACGGTTCAAGGTTGAGAATTTTTGCGGCCCAGGCCGTCTTCTCATCAATCTCGGCCTGCGGCCGCTTGGCCAGGGTCATCGAGAAACTCATGTTGTCCTTCACCGTCATATGGGCATAGAGCGCGTAGTTCTGGAACACCATGGCGATGTTGCGGTCCTTCGGATGCACATCATTCACGCGCCGGTCACCGATTGTGATGTCGCCCGACGTGATGGCTTCCAGCCCCGCAATCGAACGCAGCAAGGTTGACTTGCCACAGCCTGATGGGCCGAGCAGCACCACGAAGGACCCATCGTCAATATCGAGATCGATGCCGTGGATGACCTGAACAGTGCCGTAACTTTTCTTGATATCGCGAAGTGTGACTGAGGCCATGATGGGCGTTCCCTATTGCGGATCGTTCAAAAGAAATTCGTCAAGCAGACCTGCATCATCTGCCAGGTCAAGAAAAGACCAGCGGTTGCGCACGTCGCGGGCATGTTTCATGGCCTTGCGCCAGACGTCGCGCGAAAGTCCGAGTTCAGTCGCCGTGGTCGGACCACCCGCAGATGAGATGATCGCGGCGATGTCGTCCGGATCCATCATCATGGCCTTGAGTTCAGCGCGCAATTCCGGCCAGACGCGATCAAGCGTTTGATTGAAAGCCGGGGCCTGTTCGCGATCAAAAGACTTTTTCTTCGCTTCGCCATACATCATGCGGCCAATGTCGAAGCCGTAGCGTGTGACAAAATCCGTTTCGTCAATCCGCGTCGCCTTGATGCGGGGTGGCTTGTCCAAGGCGAGCAACATTTTATGCAACCGTGCCAAGGCAATCGATGCAACGCCCACCTGCTGCCCATGGGTGGTGCCGGGATGGGCGTCGCCTGCAAACATGTCGATCCAGTGCGACACCTGATGTTCACCCATGGAACCTGAATGCGACGTACCAACGATGTTGTTGCCGAAACTCGCTTCCACCAGCACACGGAACAGGTAGCCATTGGCCTCGATACTGTGCTGTTTCAGGTCCGGCGCGGTGCGGATCATTTCCGCTTCGTCATTTTCGACGTCAAATATATCAAATGGTGTTTTAGTGTAATCTGTACCAAGCAAACGATGGGCAGCCCACCATTCCACTTGCGCGATCGGCCTGCACAGACTGTCACCCAATCCCGCCGCCGCCAGTTGGTGGGGCGCTGCTGCGCAGACACCAAGGTCAACAAACACACCGCGTGGCGCATGGGATTTCAATGAAGTCTTATAGCCATTTGAAAGTGTGACCGAAGCAGTGCCAGCCCCATAACCATTCATCGAACCTGCTGTGGCAAAACTCACAAACTTGCGGCCATCCTTGAATGTGGCATGGCGCACCGTATCCGTTACGGAACCCGATCCGACGGCCACACAGGCGTCGCAGTGACGGGTGCGCTCCTGCATCTGTTCAATTGTCGGTTCATCGCAATGGGTGTCGCCGGGAAACACAATCTCTTCAACAGAAGCCCACGCCGATATCTCTTTCGCCACCCTTCGTCCCATGGCCTCCACAGTATTGGTATCACTGACGACAGCGATCTTCCGGCCAATCTTTAAAGGTGCCACGAGATCAGCCGCACCTCCCTCCAGTGTTTCTTCAATGCGAATGGTTTCAAACGGCACGGCACAGCGCTTGCCAGTTTCCGGGTCACGCCATTCACCTGAAATCACGTCTCGGATCAGGCTGTTCCAGTCTTTTTTTACGGCCATCATGTGCCCTGCCTCCGGGCAAAATTCTGCATGCGGGCATTCCAGGCACTCATCTGCGGCCACAGATCCTGATAGATTGACAACAACTCCGCATAGGCCTTGGCCTGTTTCGTTCGTGGACGGAATGTTTTGACGGGCTTTCCGCTCATGGCTTGTGAGGCTTGCGGAATGGTTTTGTACCATCCCGCCCCTTTGGCCGCCGCCATGGCCGCACCCAGCGCCGAAGCCTCTGATGTTTCGAGACGCTTCACATCCCGGCCCGATGCATCGGCAACGATCTGGCACCAGAGATCGGATTTTGATCCGCCCCCCACAATGGCAAAGTGATCGATCGGTGAGGTGACGGCAGCAACCCGGTTGGTCATCATCGCCTGCTCAAGTGCTATACCTTCCATCAAGGCGCGATAGATATCACCCCGCGTATGACTGCCCGAAAGCCCTGCCAGAACCCCACGCCCATCGGCATCCCAATAGGGCGTCATGATGCCGGAGAAATATGGGATCAACACCAGACCCCGCGAGCCAATGGGAACAGCCTTCGCCTCTTCCTCAAGTGCTGCAAAAATTTTCGGATTTTTGGCGGGGTTCTGCTGAAACATGCGCTCCACAAACCACGTCACCAGATAGGTGCCGGTACGAATCGCCGTCTCAAAACTGAAGCCCTTTTCCGCCACAGCCGACAACGACCGGAATGATGGATCAACCGCATAGTTTTCGCCAAAACTGCCAGAGACGGCCGCCGTACCCAAATTCAGATAGGCCCGGCCTTTCAGAAACGTGTTGGCCCCGGCCCCGGCACATTGCCCGTCACCACCGCCCGCCACAACAGCTGTTCCGGCTTTCAGCCCGGTCAGCTTCGCGGCCTCATCCGTGACCGTTCCCATCAGGTCGCCCGAAGCCACAAGTTCGGGCAACTTTTCTCGCGTCAGTTTTGCGGCCTTCAACAACACGTCAGACCAATCATATAACCGCGCATCAAGCAATCCCATGGGGCTTGCAGAAGACAGCGAGGTTTTCCACTTGCCCGTCAGAAAATGTGTGATGACACCATGTACCTCGGCCGTCTTGTGGGTCTTGCTCCACACCTTCGGTTCATGCTTGGCCAGCCAGCGGCACCGCGTGCGGCAGGGTGTGATGTCGTCGGGAATACCCGAAATCGCGTGTAGCCGCTGCGCCCCAACTTCGGCCGCTAGTTCCTTTACCTCAACATGGGCCCGCTCATCCAGCCACAAGCTGCCGGGACGAAGTGCGTTGCCCCTGACATCAAATTGCGCAAAACTTTCGCGCTGATTGGAAATCGAAACCGCTGCAACGCGGTTTTTTGAAATTTTGCGCGTTAACTGTTTGAGTGCAACGGAAACCGAACCCGTCCAATCTGCGACGTCCTGCTCGAACCACCCCATCTGCGGATTGGACAGTGGCACCGCAGCACGACCCTCGGCAACGATCGCCCCGCGCGCATCAAAGGCAATCGCCTTCGTCGCCGTTGTGGACTGGTCAATGCCGATGACGAGGTCAGGTTTCATGGTTCTTTTGGAAATTGAAAGGGTCAGAATCGTCCCCTCATCCGGCCTGTCGGCCACCTTCTCCCGCGAAAAGACGCGGGAGAAGGCCACAACGATCAGCCTTCTCCCGTTTCTTCCAACGGGAGAAGGTGCCCGAAGGGCGGATGAGGGAACTCTCGTTTCGTATCAGCCCAATCCAGCTTCCTTCACCGACGCATCAATTGATGCCGCGATGGTGTCCATGCACTTCTTGGCATCGCCACCGAAATCCTGGCCTGTCAGCAACTTGCCGAGGTTCACAGGAATTTCGTTGTTGGAGAAACCGGCCCACAGCGGCATGTCGGGTTCGGAAGCCATGTCGTTGTCGATGATTTCCTTGACGACGGGCAAGTGGCGCGTCGTTCCAGGACCAACAACTTCCTTGGCCTTCACGCGTGGATCGGCGAAGGACGACAGACGCATGGGGGCAAAACCGCCACCCAATGTGCAACGTGTCATGATGTCCTTCGAGCAAGCCCATTGCATGAATATCCAAGCTGCATCCAAGTTCTTCGAATACTTCGAAAGACCCAGGATCGAACCACCCTGGTGACCAGCGTTCGGAATTTCACCAAAGCCTGCATCAGCGGCAGCACGATAGGCCGGACCACGCACAGGGCGCTTGGCCATCCACAAACCCTTGACCTTGGAGTCGGCACCGTCCCAGCCAGGGAAGAACTCATCCCAGGAGTTGACAAGCGCGATCTGGCCCGAGGCACCCATCTGCCACTGACCATCCCACGTGGAGTTCGTGGATTCTGGTGGCGAGATTTTGAGCAGTTCCTGGTAATATTTGAGACCAGCAACGCCCTGTTCATCATTGCCCGAGAACTTCTTGTCCTTGGTAAAGATCGAACCACCGGAGTTCCACACAACCTGGGTCCAGTCGCATTCCAGCGAATAGTGACCAGACTTGGCCTGCAGGCCCGTGCCGAACATGCCATTGCCCTTTTCGGCTTCATAGATCGCCTTGGCGGCGGCCATGAATTCGTCCGTGGTGTTTGGCGGTGTCAGCTTGTGCTTGTCGAAGATGTCCTGACGATACATCGTGGTCATGATTGGAATGTCGAAGGGAATGCCAGCCCAATGACCATCATAAACGGCAAGACCGTTCACCAATGTCTTGGAGAAGTCGTCCCAATCCATGCCAGGCAAAGCGAGATCCGGCTTGTCCTTGTAATAGGCAATCGGATCGACAGTGTCCTGCGCAAATGTGGCAACCCATGACTGGTCGAGATAATAGAGGTCATAGGAACCAAGCTGGCCCTGTACGTCCTGCGTGGCCTTGGCGAGAACCTGTTCCAATGGAACGATTTCGATTTCAACTTCAATGCCTGTGAGGGCAGTGAATTCACCCTTCAGCTTGTCCAACACAACGGTTGGCGGTGTTGCTTCCGAGGTGTAGCGGATCTTGGCACCCTTGAACTTGGAACCCACATCCTTCAGCCATTTGTTAACGGCTGGATCGCCCGTGTCTTCAGCCCATGCAGGCGTGCCGATCAGGTTGTAACCACGGTCACGGCGTGTATTGCCGAGAAGGCCGAGGTTAAAGGCTGAAAAGCCCACACCCGCCATGGCTGATTTCTTGATGAACGAGCGCTTGGAAATGCGCCGCGCCGTGAAATCATTGGCTGCGTCGACCAGAAAGGTCTTTTTGTCATGCTCTTTAAAACTCATCTTGGTATCCTCCCAGGGGTTGTTGAGTTTCTAGTGTCTCGTCTTGGCAGCTTCACTCCTTCAGGGAACCCAGAGTGAGGCCGCGGACCAGATGGCGTTGCACCAGCAAGATGAAAACAAATCCGGGGATCACCGACGCCGTTCCCAGCGCCGTGATGAAACCCCACTCATTGCCAGTGGATGTCACAAAGGTTTGAATCTTGACGGGCACCGTGCGGATGTCCGTGGTGAGAAACAGTGACAGCAGAAATTCTGTCCATGAAAACACAAAACACAACACCGCCGCTGCCGCAATGCCGCCGCGCACCATGGGCAACACGATCTTGCGGAAGGTCTGCCAGCGCGTGGCCCCGTCGATCATCGCCGCCTCATCCACATCCTTCGGCACATCGTCGAAGAAGGATTTCAGCAGCAACACGGCAATCGGCAGGTTCATCAGGGAATAGATCAACATCAGGCCCAGCCAGCCGAGGTAATAGTTATCAGTGTCACGCAATCCCACCGCCTTGTAAGTGAGAACCAGTGGAACAATGATGGCGATGGGGGGCATGAAGCGCTGACCCAACACCCAGTTCAGAAATGCATCACGGCCCGTAAAGCGCATGCGCGACAGGGCATAGGCCGCAAGCACGGCGACGATCATGGTGATCGTTGTGGCCCCGATTGAGACCACGATGGTATCCAGCATAGATGACCGCGAGTCATAGGCTTCAGTACCAGCAACGCCCATGCCCAAGCCATCATCAATGGCAAGCTGTGATCGCGAGCGCCCCAGCAGCGTCACGGCATAGTTGATCAATGTCGGCTTGAAATTGAACCAGACGATTCTGTCCTTGTCGAACACAGCGGAGATGGGCTTGATCGATGTCAAAGCCCACCAGAAGATCGGAAACATGAAAATGCCGGTGACCAGCACGGCCACCGTATCGCGCAGAAACTGCCAGGGGCGCGACATTTCCATCAGAGTTTCACCTTGAACACGCGCATGAAAACAGTCGACGTCAAAATGACAAGTACCAGTGTCAGCAGCGCAATGGCTGACGCAAAGGGAAAGTCGGCATTGCCATAGTAGATGCGGCCGGCGTAGCTGGTCATGGTTTCAGTGGCAGTGCCCGGACCCGAATCCGTCATTACCTTGATGTAGTCAAACGCCCGCATCAGATCGACACCGCGGATCAGTACTGCGATGGCAATCACTTTTGACATCATCGGCAGCGTCAATTTCATGAAAGCCTGGAGCGGTGTGGCACCATCAATGGCCGCCGCCTCAAATGGTTCCTTCGGCAGCGAGCGCAGCCCCGCCAGCATGATCAGCACCATGAATGGCGTCCATTGCCAGACCTCAGCAAGCAACACACCCGCCAGTGCCGTTGAAGAATTGCCCAGGATCGGAAAGCCTGACGGCAAGAGCCCCAATCCGATCAAACCCTGGGCCAACACACCGAAGGATCCATTCAACATCAACAGGAACATCATGCCTGTGACGGCGGGCGGGATCACGAGGGGCAAGGTCATCATCGCCCGCATCACGCCATAACCCTTACGGTCCGAATCCAGCAGCAACGCAATCAGCATGCCCAGCACCAGCTGGAACACCAGAGCGATGCCCGTATACATCAAGGTGTGCCACAGGGCGTCCCACATGCGCGGATCGTGAAACACCTTGTTCCAGTTGAACAGGGGATCAAACACCAGCTTGCGGGTGGCGGCGTTCTTTTTATAGAGTGACGTGATGATGGCTTGGACCAGCGGATAGATGCCAAACACCACCATCAAGGCAGAGGCTGGCAAAAGCCACGGCAAGGGGGCCTCGCTGGTAAACCAGTGTGGCAACCAGGGCCTGCGTTCAGGCGCTGCAGTCATGCCGTCTTCAACCAAAACAAACCGAACCTCCCGGAACCGCACCTGAACTTTTGTTCTTTTGATGTTACAAGTGTTCCGGCACGATAGAGTCGGATGTCTTCACCTGTCAATCATCTTCGGAAAACTTGTCGTGCGGTGCAACATTGAAGGTCCCTCTCCGTCACTCGCTGCGCTCGCGCCACCTCTCCCGCAAGCGGGCGAGG
>CAXTKL010000021.1:30461-34105 GCA_964244825.1 uncultured Aestuariivirga sp. | reverse complement strand
GTCCTTTCTCCCTCAGCGAAGTTGGGGGAGTACGGCAAAGCCGGGAGGGGGTGTTTCAACACGCTCTTTGCCCGTCACCTAAATCCGGTCCGTCGTCGCTTCATCGAAAATCGAAGCAAGATTAATGCGGAACCGCACTTTCACTTTCTGCCCCGGCACAAAGCTCTCATTCGACTCCACCCGCGCTGAAATCGTCTGCCCCTCAACATTGAGCCAGATCAGCGTATCCGCCCCCATGGGCTCCACGATATCTACCACAGCCGGATATTCCGCCGTGGCCCCTTCTTCTGCCGCACCATTGACGCGGATGTGTTCTGGCCGCACACCCAGTGTGGCGGCCTTTGTTGTCAACTGTTCGTCAGCCAGGTAAGACTTCAGCGGTATGCTGAGGCTGCCAAGCTTGAACACGGCCTTCACGCCAACACCTTCAATGGCACCCTTCAAGAAATTCATCGACGGGGAACCGATGAAGCCCGCCACATAGAGATTCTTCGGCTTGTTATAAATCGTCTGTGGGGCATCCAGTTGCTGAATGGTGCCGCCGCGCATAACCGCAACACGATCCGCCAGTGTGAGCGCTTCAATCTGGTCATGGGTCACGTAGATCATGGTGTTGCCCAGCTTCTGGTGAAGCCGCTTGATTTCCACACGCAATTCGGCACGCAATTTCGCATCCAGGTTCGACAGCGGTTCATCAAACAGAAACACGTCAACGTCCCGTACCAGCGCACGGCCGATGGCGACGCGTTGACGTTGCCCGCCTGAGAGTTGCGAAGGCTTGCGACCCAGCAAGGGCTGGATTTGCAATATTTCTGACGCACGCGCCACGCGCGTTTCAATTTCCGCCTTGTCCATGCCGGACACGCGCAAGCCGAAAGACAGATTCTTCTCCACCGTCATTTGCGGGTACAAAGCATAGGACTGGAACACCATGCCGATGCCGCGGTCCTTCGGCTCTTCCCAAGTCACGTTCTTGCCCTTGATGAACACCTGACCATGGGTAGGTTCGAGCAGACCTGCGATGCAGTTCAGCAACGTCGATTTGCCGCAACCCGACGGCCCCAGCAACACGATGAATTCACCATCAGCGATATCAAGATCAAGTGATTTCAAAACCTGCAACGCACCATAACTTTGCGCGAGGCCTCGCACGGAAACCGATGGCTTGTCGATATTTGCATGCATGTTCATTGCATCAACCCTTCACGGCGCCGGCCGCAATGCCGCGCACGAAATATTTGCCGGAGAAGAAATAAATGGCGAGGGGCACAAGCCCCGTCAAAATCGTGGCAGCCATGTCCACATTGTATTCTTTCACGCCTTGCCCGGTGTTGACGATATTGTTGAGCTGGACCGTCATCGGGTAGTTGGTGGGTCCTGCGTAGATGACACCGAACAGGAAGTCATTCCAGATGCCTGTTACCTGTAGAATCACCGCAACCGTCATGATCGGAATCGACATCGGCAGAAACACCTGAAACAGAATGCGCCAATAACCCGCACCATCCACACGCGCCGCCTTGAACAATTCCTGCGGCAGTGATGCAAAGTAATTGCGGAACAGAAGGGTCAACAGGGGTAAACCGAAGATTGTGTGCACCAGCACCACGGCAGGCAGTGTGGAGAAAATGCCAAGCCAGCGCGTGATGATCACGATGGGGTAGATCATGACAACATAGGGAATAAAGCTGGCCAGCAGCAGGATGGTGAAAAATGTCTCGGAATATTTGAACGGCCAATTCGCCAGCGAATAGCCGGTGATACAAGCCACCGCAATGGAGACGATCACCGACGGCACAGTGATTTTCAACGAATTGATGAAGCCCGGCTTGATGCCCTCACAATAAAGTCCTGTACAGGCCTGGCTCCACGCTTTCACCCAGGGGTAGATTGTCGGGTGTGCCGATGGCGTAAACAGATTACCTTCGCGGATCGCATCAAGATCCTTCAGCGATGTGATCACCATCACATAAAGCGGAAACAGAAAAAACACACAGCATAGGATCAAAACACCATAGACAATGGTTCGGGGCAAAGTGATAAATTTTTTCGGCTTGGGGCCGGACGGACCGTTGGTCAATGTGGTGCTCATGATATTCACGCCTTCTTGCCAAATTCCATCCGGATCCACGGGATCAGGAGAATCGCCATCGACAGCAGCATCACAGTCGATGCCGCCAGTGACTGGCCAAGATTGGCCGTAAAATTCTGATAGATGTAACGCGATGGCACATCCGACGACACACCGGGGCCGCCATCTGTTGTGGCCAGCACCAAGTCATAAATGCGGATTGCGCCCGAGGCCACGAACACGAATGTTGTCACCAGCACCGGCTTCATCATCGGCAACACAATCTGCACATAGGTGCGCCAGGTGGGAATGCCGTCAATACGCGCGGCCTTCCAAATCTCCTCATCGATGCCGCGAAGGCCCGCCAGCATCAACGCCATCACAAAGCCAGTGCCCTGCCAAACGCCGGCAATGACAATCGCATAAATCACCATCTTTTGATCAGCGATCCAGCCGAAGGAAAAACTCTCCCAACCAAGCCCCCGTACGGCTTTTTGCAAGCCATATTCCGGAGAGAAAATCCAGGCCCAGACGTGGCCTGTCACGATGAAGGACAGCGCAAAGGGATAGAGGTAAATCGTACGGAACATCCCCTCAGCCCGGATTTTCTGATCCATCAACACCGCAATCAAAAAGCCGAGCACCATGACGATACTGATAAAGCAGATGGCATAGGTGATGACATTGGGAAACGAGCCGGAACACTGCATCTGCCAGGCCGGCGTGCCGATTTTGCTCAGCGCCGGACAATCCATCCAGCGGCTTGAGTTGAACAGCCTGGTATAATTGGCAAGGCCACTGAATTTCTCCACCCACTCCGCAGGCGTGAACAGCGGCAGAATTTTGATCGACGTGAACGAAAACGCCACCGTCCACAGCGTTCCCCCGACAAACACAAACAGCGCGATCAGGATCATCACAAGTGATCCGAACTTCGACTGCTGGTTTTCATAGGGCGCAAACCACGGCACCAGACTTGTGGGCACAACAACGGTGAGCAATCCAAGCACCAGTGGCAACCAACCTGTTGATGCAATGGACAACTTCATGACACCCAGGAACAGCAGAAGGATCACCGCGAGGTAAACCAGTTTATTGGAAAACTTGCGGAATGGAATATCGAGAAGACTGAGCGCAATGCCCGCCAGCACCACAAAGAACGTGGCCCCGGCCACGCCACTGAACACCGTCCACGGCGTCCAGCCGAGGCCCACCAGAAATGCCACGACCGTCGTAATCGCAAAAGTCGAATCAGATGTGCGGCGCGATTGGTTTTCGGATTCAAAACTGTTCTGCAGCGCCCGCTTGCCAAACAGCGCAACTACATAAACAACAGTGGCAAGCAAAAGAATTTTGAGAATGAGAACTGCCACATCTGCATAAAGCGCAGCACCGCCCGCATGGGCTTTGACATCGATCAGCCAGCCTGCTTGCTGGAAAAACCCATAGGCTAAAAGACCAAGCAATGCTGCGAGCGCCGTGGCGATGGAATAAACGATGACCGCCGGAATGCGGTCTCGGGTAAAGACGTAGCGCGGATTCAAGGAAATTGTGGCCATGTCCTGACGTCGCT
>CAXTKL010000021.1:7323-30361 GCA_964244825.1 uncultured Aestuariivirga sp. | reverse complement strand
CGGGTAAAGACGTAGCGCGGATTCAAGGAAATTGTGGCCATGTCCTGACGTCGCTCTCTGCGCGAGGCTCACCACCATTTTATGGGTTGGGCGGCGCGCGACTAAACGGAAAATTATGACGCAGCACGCCCCACCACATGGATGGGACGTGCCAGTATCGCTAAGAGTTCGTCGAACTTACTTCGCAGCGGTCTTGATGATGTCCACAAACTTTGCCTGAGCATCCGCAGCCGTCATGGCCGGTGTCGCCATGAAGGACGTGAACAGGTCATTGATCTGGTTGAGTGAGTCACGATCAATCATCTGAATATCGTTCGGGAACACGGCTGTTGAATGGTCGAGAATTTCCAGACCCTTCTTCATGCAGTCATTGGCCGCCGACAAGTCAACGTCAGCCCGCATCGGCAGCGACCCCTTCTTCAGATTGAATGCAACCTGCACTTCCTTGGTAACAAGAGTTTGTGCCATCTTCTTTTGAGCGGCCGTCACAGCAGGATCCTTGCTCTTCGGGAAGTAGAACACGTCACCACCGGTGTTGAGAACGGGTGTCACACCCAGACCTGGCAAGCAGTCATAGTCCTTGCCGGCAACCATTTTGGCCACGGCAAATTCACCACCTGCCCAGTCACCCATAATGTTCGCACCGGCCTTGCCCTGAATCACAAGGGCAACAGCTTCATTCCACTGCGGTACCATTTTGTCTGCGGGCACGAACTGACGCACAGCGGCGAGCGCTTCGAACACCTTGCCGAATTCTGGTCCACCCGCAAGTGCGAGGTCACGGTCCTTGTAAACCTTGACGAAGTTGTCAACGCCAGCCAGGGCCACGAGAACGTCGTTGACCATCAGGCCAACAGGCCAGCCTTGCGCCATCGACAAAGGTTGAATTCCCTTGGCTTGCAGCGCTGGAGCAGCGGCAACGAATTCAGCCCAATTCTGTGGTGGCTTCAAGCCTGCATCTTCATAAACCTTGCGGTTGGTCCACATCCATTGGGCCGAATGCAGATTGACGGGGACGCAATACACCTTGCCATCCTTGGTGCATGAAGCCAGCTGTGAAGCTGGACGTAAAATCTTTGCCCAATCGCCAGCCGTGGCAATGTCGGTAATGTCTTCAAGCAGGCCAGCGGCGATCAGGTCGTCAGCGTCCTTGCCGGGGTTCAGCTGTGTGGCACCCATGGGGTTGCCACCGAGAATACGCGAGATGATGATCGGGCGGGCCACATCGCCCGAACCGGCGATGGCACCATCAACCCAATGATCGCCCGAGGCATCCACAGCCTTCGCGAATTCGGCAACTGCAGCAGCTTCGCCACCGGACGTCCACCAATGGGTGACTTCGATATCAGTTGCGTAGGCAGCACCAGCGCCCAGCATAGATGCAGACATCGCAATACCAGCGATAAAATTCTTTATTCCCATGACAGTTTCCTCCCTTGTCTTATGTGGGTGGCGGGAAACTAGACTCGATCGCCAAAATTTGCAACGTTTCAGAAAGAATTATTTTGAACCTCAAAATGCTGCATTGCACAATGGTTTTTGGAGACTTGAAACGATTCACAAAGTCGTTAACGTGATGGGATGGACAACATTGCCGACAAGCGCCCCACCCTGCGGTCCCTCGCTGAAATCACCGGGCTTGGCATTTCCACCGTAAGCCAGGCCCTGCGTGACAGCCCGGCCATTTCCGAGGATACAAGGAAGCGCGTCAAGCTCGCAGCACAGCAGGCAGGCTATCGCCCCAATCGTGCCGGTGTGCGCCTGCGCACTGGCAAAACCAACGTCATCACAGTTGTGCTCAATCCGCAAGATGAAGGTTCAGGGTTTTTCTCGCAGTTCGTTTACGGCGTCAGCGATGCCTTGGCCAACACCGGCTATCACCTCGTCATAACCCCCTATGACTTGCAAGACCCCATGTCACCAATCCGTTATATCGTCGAGACGGCCTCAGCCGACGGCATCATCATCTCCCGCACCCAGCCCAATGACGCGCGCATTCGCTATCTGCATGATAACCGCATACCCTTCGCCACTCACGGCCGCACAGACATGGGCATCGCACACGCCTTCCACGATTTCGACAATGAGGCCTTTGCGTATCTCGCCGTCAAATGTCTGGCCGAACGCAACCGAAAACGCGTGGCCCTTGTGGCGCCGCCGCCAGACCTGAGTTACTACAAGCACACCAATATCGGCTTCGAACGCGGGCTTAAAGAGTATGGCCTCGAAGCCTTCCCCATCAACAGCTGCAGCAGTGATACACCACTTGCCCAGGTCGAAGCTCTCGGTCGCCAGATCGCCAAACATCCACAACGCCCCGACGGCATCATCGGTGCCTCCACCACATCAACCTTCGCCTTGACCGCAGGATTGCAGCACGCAGGTCTCCGCATCGGCATCGATTTCGACGCCGCCTCGAAACACTCCAGCAACCTCATGACCATCGCCATGCCAGGTCTCATCTCAATTCCCGAAGACTTCCACCACGCGGGCTTCAGGGCCGCACAACTCTTGATTCAGGCAATCGATGGCGTGGCAGTGGAGACATTGCAGGAAGTTATGGGTTTGTAGAAAAGGATCTCATCCGGCCTTCGGCCACCTTCCCCAGAGGGGAAAGACTCGCTGGACCTCCTCCCTAAATGCGAGCCGATTTGTGGACGTCTACCACCGAGTCGCTTCTCCCCTGGAGAAGCTCCCCGAAGGGGTGATGAGGTCCCTTTCCCCTAGCTTACGCTCCCTAAATACCTTTCACACAACTCCACGGTCCCTTCCGAATATGCAACTCCCATCGACCGCGCCAATTCGGTCTCCGGCCGCGTGCCAATCCAAGCCACCAACAGCAACCGCCGCAACATCACAAAGGTCGGAATCTCCGCTTCATCTTCGTGCGACAAATTCCGCACGCGGGCGTACCCCGCCTTCCAGCGATCAATCAGTTCGGGCACCTGCGGCGCATGCTCGTGGAAGCTCACAGGTGTTGCCGCGTCATACATGAACCAGCCGAAGCCACAATCATCAAAGTCGATGACCTTCACGGCATCCCTATCCACCAGCAAATTCGCCAAGCGCAAATCTCCATGCACCAGACCAAATCGTTCGGCTGACTGTCCGTACACAGATAATCTCCGCCCGATCTTCGAAACCGCGCGTTCAAAAATCCGCACCATCTCAGGCGTCACCCCAGGCCCATCGCGCCACCGCCCCCAATGGGGTTTCTCTTCTCCGAGCGTTGTTTCAAAATTCCACGCATGCCGCTTGAACCAGGAAGGCCGCCGCCACTGCATCACATGCAGATGCATTCGCGCGGCAGCCTCGCCCAAAGCCTCAAACGGTTGCGCCAGGTCTTCACCAATGCCCGGCTCACGGCCCAGCTCCCATTTGAACAACACCGCATGCTTACCCTGCACAAGCTGAACAAATTCACCATCCCGCCCGGCAACCGGACACGGCACAGTCAAGACACCTTTCGTCCGCAAATCCATAATCCAAGCCAACTCAGATGCAATCGTCACGCGATCATGATAGCCAACGCGATGCAGACGAAGCGCAAAGGATTTTCCGTCGGCTGTATCAATGCGGTAGGTCTCGTTTTCCGAATGATTGATCAGCCTCAACAATGTGACGGGTGCGAGATTATAAGCGTCAGTAAGCAGGGCGGTCCCCCTCCGTCACGCTTCGCGTGCCACCTCTCCCGCAAGCGGGCGAGGAAAAGAAAGCCTACCTTCCTCACCCGCTTGCGGGAGAGGTGGATTGCGACGTAGTCGCAAGACGGAGAGGGAAAACCTCAATTCACAATCGTCGCCGTCGTCGCCGCCCGCAACGCCGCGTCCGTCACACCATCAGCCAATTCGACAATCTTCAACCCGCCCTCGACAACATCCAGCACACCAAGATTGGAGATAATCCGGTCAACCACAGCCTTGCCCGTCAGCGGCAGCGAACAAGCCTTCAGCACTTTGCTCTCGCCCGTCTTTGACGTGTGATCCATCACCACCACAACACGCTTCACACCAGCGACAAGATCCATCGCACCACCCATGCCCTTCACCAGCTTGCCAGGGATCATCCAGTTCGCAAGATCACCCGTCTCCGACACTTCCATGGCACCCAAAATCGCCATGTTGATCTTGCCACCCCGGATCATGGCGAAGCTTTGCGATGAATCAAAAAACGCCGTCTGCGGCAATTCCGTAATCGTCTGCTTGCCCGCATTGATCAGGTCTGCATCCTCTTCGCCTTCAAACGGAAACGGTCCCATGCCCAACATGCCATTCTCCGATTGCAGCGTCACTTCAACGCCCTTCGGAATGTAGTTTGACACAAGTGTGGGAATGCCAATTCCCAAATTCACATACCATCCATCTTGCAGCTCCAAAGCCGCCCGCCCGGCCATCTGGTTACGGTCCCACGCCATTATGCTGCGTCCTTCTTGCGCACAGTGCGCTGTTCAATGCGTTTTTCATGTTGCCCCTGAATGATCCGGTGCACATAAATCCCCGGCGTGTGAATGGTATCTGGATCAAGCGACCCCAGCGGCACAATCTCCTCCACCTCAGCCACACACACCTTGCCACAAGTCGCAGCCGGCGGATTGAAATTGCGCGCCGTCTTGCGGAATACCAGATTGCCCGAAGGATCGGCCTTCCAGGCCTTTACGATTGAGAGATCAGCCACAAGCCCGCGCTCGAGTACATAGGTCTCGCCGCCAAACTCTTTCAACTCCTTGCCCTCGGCAATCACAGTGCCAACACCTGTCTTGGTATAGAAGCCCGGAATCCCCGCACCCCCCGCCCGCATGCGCTCCGCCAGAGTGCCCTGCGGATTGAACTCCACTTCAAGTTCCTTCGCCAGAAACTGTCGCATGAACTCGGCATTCTCACCGACGTAAGACGAAATCATCTTCTTCACCTGCCGGTTCTCCAGCAACTGGCCAAGCCCAAACCCGTCAACGCCCGCATTGTTAGATGCAATGGTCAAACCCTTGGTGCCCACGCGCTTGATTTCCGCAATCAGCAGTTCCGGAATCCCACACAGCCCAAACCCACCCGCAGCAATCAACATGCCATCAAACAAAAGCCCATCGAGCGCGACCTTTGCATCAGGATAAATCTTCTTCATGAAACCTCACCTCGTGTGCGGTCCGCTATAGCGGAGGTAGATCAGGGCTGCAAAGGGGACAGTTTGCTCTTCCTCGCAAACTGTCCCCGACCTCTTCTATTGCCATGAATGAGGTATCTTTGTTCACGGCAACGAGTGCTTCGGTGAATAGTCGACATTCGGCAAGTCTTTGAAATGAGCATCGCAAGTCAAAATTTCCACATCGTGTAGCTGCGCTGTTGCGTAGATGATGGCATCTGTAGAGTGAAGCTTATGGGTTGATGATAGTTCAGCAGCAAAAACAGCAATTGCTGTGGTCAATTCCGCCACCCGGCAGTCGCCCGTAAAAATCATTATGCGATTTGCTTCCTCTACCGTTTGTTCGCGGGCTAGCCATTTATAGATTTCGTATTGAATGATCGTTGGTACAATGATGTCCTGCGGAGCCAATAACAGTGATTTATGCTGTCGCCCCAATTCGGTGCCGCTCAGGATTTCAATCCAGATACTTGTATCTATGACGCGCATCAATAGCGGTCGTTGCGATCGCGGTAGTTAGATGTGTCAGCACCTTTCGCAATCCCAAAAACCTCATCCGGCGTAGGCACAGGAACGAGCATGTAGTGGTTGCCGTGGGGAACAAACCCCAGTCTTTGGCCCGCTCCCCACCCTTGGGACTCCCGGATTTCTTTCGGAATGGAAATTTGGAACTTACTTGAAAGAGTTACGGCAACCATGTTCTTACTTTTCTTGATCGATCATAAAACGTAAGATAGCATCGATTGCAGGAAATTTCAATCAATCCCTTACGCCGACGCCACCCGCCGCCACTGAACCCGTACAAACTCCAGCAGCCAGCCTCATTGCGTTGCCAGCACTTCACCCATTCGAGACCAAGATTCGTTTGACCACATCAGGCTCCTTATCAATGATCCTCAACAGAGCCGCCGCAGGCCCGCTGATGCTGCGTTTGCCTTGTTCCCATTTGCGGTATCCTGACACGCTCATGCCCATCAGCGGAGCCATCTGCGCTTGCGTCAATCTGGCGTGTTTGCGAACAACAGAAGGGTCAAGCGGCGCATGAACCATGGCATGCCCGTCGCCCTTTGCATGCGCCAGGGCTTCACCAAGTGACTGAACAAGATCTTTTCCAAAACGGCTCATCTGATTTTCCTCATTGCCTTGATGGCATCGACAATGGCCGATGCGGCCCGCTTGTCGTCTTGCGTCAAATCGGTTTTGGCATTCTTCGGATAGACCAGCAAAGCATAAAGCGGCAACGTTTCATCATAATAGTAATAGATGACACGGGCACCACCACGCTTGCCTCGTCCTGAAGCGCCATAGCGGACCTTGCGCACACCACCTGTTCCGGGAATCACATCGCCCGAAAGCGGATTCTGGGACAGGAATGCAATCAAGGCCTGTTTTTCGTCTTCATCAAACAGGTCGTCGGCTTGCTTCGTGAATGTTGGCGTTTCGGCGACAGTTTGCATGAAAAGGCTATATAACCCATTGGGTCACTGACAGCGAGTCTTTTCAAGCCGCCCCCTATTCCGCAGCCTGCCTCGGCCGTTGCACCCGCGCAAACTCCGGCAACCAGTCTCCGTGTGCCGCCAGCAGTTCATCCGTCAAATCCCAGATCTGCTGCAAATCCAGCTCCGCCGCCGTGTGCGGGTCCATCATCGCGGCGTGATAGATGTGATCGCGGTTTTCCGTCATCAACGCCCTGACAGTCAGTTCCTGCACATTGATATTGGTGCGGATCAGCGCCGTCAGCTGCGGTGGCAATTCGCCAATATATGTGGGCTGGATGCCGCGATCATCGACCAGACATGGCACCTCTGCCGCGCAATCGGCGGGCAGCGAGGGGATGCAGCCGTTGTTGCGCTGGTTGCCGTAAATCACCGAAGGCTCGCCCGTCCAGACGGAGTTCACGATCGAAGATGCATACTCGTGAGACGCCTTCACATGAATTTCCGCCGAGTTGCGATAGTCATCCGCCGTCTTTTTCCAGCGTGCAATCTGCTCCACACAGCGCTTGGGATATTCATCCAGCGGAATACCAAATTTTTCAATCAAGTCCTCACGCCCCTCCTTGATGAAATAAGGCGTGTATTCGGCGAAATGTTCCGAACTTTCGGTCACGAAATAGCCGAGACGTTTCAGCATTTCATACCGCACCTTGTTCGGGCAGCGCAGGTTCTCTTCCGGCGGCTTTGGGAAACGTCCATCGCGATAGCCCCGCTGCAGCGCCGGATAAAGATCGACGTAGCTGCCGTCCTTCTGCCGGTGTTCGAACTGCAAATAGAACGCCATGTGATTGATGCCCGCCGCACGGTAGCGAATGTCCCCCAGCGGAATATCCAGATCATGCGCCAATTCATGGGCCGTGCCCTGCACCGAGTGGCACAGGCCCACCTGCTTGATCTTTGGATACTTCGCCGAAATCGCCCAGGTGTTGATCGCCATCGGGTTCACATATTGCAACAGATGGGCCTCAGGGCACACTTCCATCATGTCTTCGCAGATCGACCACAGATGCGGCACCGTGCGAAGTCCCCGCATGATGCCGCCCACACCCAACGTATCTGCAATGGTCTGGCGCAGCTTGTATTTCTTCGGCACCTCAAAATCTGTAACGGTGCAAGGCTCATAGCCACCAATCTGGAACGCCACCACCACGAAGTCGGCTTTGTCCAGGGCACGCCGCTGGTTGGTGTGTGTTTCAACCCGCGCCGACACGCCAAGTGTCCGGATCATCTTCGACGCTACAATCTCCGACTCTGCCAAACGCTCGGCATTCACATCCATCAGCGCAAGGGTGGCGCCAGACGTGGCAGGACGCTGCAAAATATCGCCCACAATATTCTTCATGAACACGGTAGAGCCAGCACCAATGAAGGCGATACGGGGAGAGGCAGACATGCGAAATTTCCGTGTTGAAATGAAGCGCGATATTCATCCTGAAAACAAGGAACCGCAACCGCAAAGCCGATTGAAATCTTCCGGAATACTAAGATGCGGTTTCAGGCCACTGGCCGCAGTTTGTCTGCAAACGTGTGGCGAAACGCTGCCGGGCTCTTGTGGAATCGCTGTTCAAACGCCGCATAAAAACTCGACAGTGATCCAAAACCACAATCAAAAGCAATCGACGCCACAGGCAGTTCCGTGGCAATCAACATCGATTGCGCCGTGTCCAGCCGGTGCCGCGTAATCGACTGCTTGATGGTCAATCCCATGGCGCGCTTGAACAGCGACATGGCATAGTTGGGATGAAGATCGGCAGCCCTTGCCACATCATCCGCCGATATATCGTCGAGCGCTTTTTCACTGATGAAGCGCGCCATGCGCTCCACCCGCAGCGCCCGGTCGTGGTCTTGCGACGCCGCATGGGCCTTGCCCGCGACAAACGTGGTATCACGCAAGTCCCGCCAGCCCTCACGGTCAAGCCGCCGCACCCGCGCCGTCAGTTCCTCCCGCACAATGTCCTGCAGTTCCTTGTCACCTGACTGCAAATCCTCGCGCCAGCGCAGGAACATGTCGCCGTCATAGGGTTTGATCTCCAGCGCTTCGATGAGCGCACCACGAAAAATTGCCTCGCGCAGGCTGCTGAGTGCCGGCAATTCAATGAACACGGACATCGGCACATAAAGCACCACGAAGCGCGTGTCCTCAGCGCAGGCGCGGACCTGATGTGGAATCATGCCCCAGAACAGCGCCAGCCGCCCAGCGGACAGCGTGATCTCGCGTCCGTCAAACCAATAGGTCATCTGGCCTGACAGCAGGAAATTCAATTCCACCTGACTGTGCATGTGGGGCCGGGTCATGGCAAACACCTTCATGGATTTGCCGGCACAGAAACTGTGGTCGCTGAACACCTCCACCGGATAACTCTGGTTCAGGTCACCGTGAATGCGCACCCCCTCACTCGGGGACTCGGAAGAAGAAAGAAGCGGCTTGATCATGACATCACGCACCAGTTTCTTAGGATTCAGGAAAGTCACGGGTCGATTTCGGTAGATACTTGTCGAATATTCAGGCTATGGTCAAGACATCGTTACGATCCGCAACAACAAAAAGCGGACGTACAAGACTTCAACCGCCACCATGGTGGTGGCGGGTCCAGGGAGGAAGACATGACATTACTGAAGGGCCTTTCAGGCCTCGCACTCGCTTTGGCACTTTCTGCGTCAACAGCATTGGCTGGCGAAATTGTTTTGAACTCAGACCAGTCTGATCCAGCGCCGAAGGCTGCGATGGAAGGCTTGATCGCTGACTTCGAAAAAGCCAATCCAGACATCAAAGTGAAGTGGAACAACTTTGACCACGAAGGCTACAAGTCCGCCATCCGCAACTTCCTCACAGCTGATGCGCCAGACGTTGCTGCCTGGTACGCTGGCAACCGCATGGCTCCATTCGTCAAGGCTGGCCTGTTCGAAGATGTGTCTGATGTGTGGAAAGACAATGGCCTTGATGACCAGCTGAAGTCAGCCGCTGCCTCCATGACCATGGATGGCAAGAAGTGGGGTGTACCTTACACCTATTATCAATGGGGCATCTACTACAACAAGGACGTCTACAAAAAGGCCGGCGTCACAGAACCCAAGAACTGGGCAGAATTTGTCGCAAACTGCGAGAAGATCAAAGCCGCCGGGGCTGATTGCTTGACCACTGGCACGAAGTCCCTGTGGCCTGGCGCTGGCATCTTCGATTACATCAACATGCGTACCAATGGTTATGAGTTCCACATGGACTTGACTGCTGGCAAAGCGAAATGGACCGACCCGAAGGTCAAAGCTGCTTTCGCAGAATGGGCCAAGGTTGTGCCCTACATGACTGCGAATTCCGCGGCCATTGACTACCAGGATGCCGCCACACTTCTGACCCAAGGCAAAGCGGCTAACTTTGTGATTGGAAACTTCGCCGTCGATAACTTCATGAAAGGCGGCATGACCAAGGATAATCTGGGCTTCATGGTATTCCCGGAAATCACAGCTGGCGTTCCACGTGCTGAAGAAGCTCCAACGGATACATTCCACATTCCGTCGGGTGCAAAGAACAAGGCTGATGCCAAGAAATTCCTGGCATTTGTCGCATCGGCCGAAGCGCAAACCAAGATGAATGCAATTCTCGGTCAGCTGCCTGTGAACAACAAGGCCACCGCCAAGGATGATCCATACATCAAGGCAGGCTTCGAAGAATTGTCCAGCGCCTATGCTCTCGCCCAGTTCTTTGACCGTGATGCTCCGGCAGACATGGCCAAGGCCGGCATGGAAGGCTTCCAGGAATTCATGGCAAAGCCTGAGAACATCGACGCCATTCTGGAACGTCTCCAGAAGGTCGCCGACAAAGTCTACAAGTAATCCTCCAAGGGCGGCCGGGCTTTCTCGGGGGCGGGGAGCCCGGCTGTTTTTATTCGAATGTTGACCTGGGGTTATGCTTCGAGGCTCGCACCTCAGCATGAGGGATTTAGATTGTCCTTCACCCTGAGGTGCGAGCTCTTGCGAGCTTCGAAGGGCAGACGCGTATTGACCGTTGAATTTAAATGAGTTCCTTTTTTGAAAAGGGCGACAAATGGCAAACAACATCGAAGCCGGTTTCTGGAAAAGGAACCAAAAGACATTGGCCCCGTGGCTGTTTCTGGCCCCCGGCATTGCCATGTTCCTGCTCTATGTCATCATTCCGATTTTCCAATCGATCCAGATCAGTTTCTATGAGTGGGACGGGCTTGGGCCAAAGACATTTGTTGGCCTGCAAAATTATCGTGACCTGTTCACAGATGATTCATTTTATACATCCCTCAAGAACAACCTGATCTGGCTCGTCCTCTATTTGCTCGCCATTCCCGCAGGCCTTGCTGTGGCGCTGTTTCTCAATCAAACAGTGACAGGCATCCGGCTGTATAAATCGCTGTTCTTTTTCCCCTTCGTCATCAGCCAGGTTGTGGTTGGTCTGATTTTCACCTGGTTCTATGCGCCGGGCTTCGGCTTCTTGCCCCATGTTATCAAGTTTTTCACAGGTTCGGAAATTGCAGTCTTGGCTGACGATCGTTTTGCCACCTATGGCGTCATCGCAGCGGGCCTGTGGCCGCAAACCGCCTACTGCATGATCCTCTATCTCACTGGCCTCAACAACATCAATCCCGAACAGGTGGAAGCTGCCCGCATGGACAATGCCAAAGGCCTGTCGATGCTCTGGCACATCATCATTCCACAACTGCGGCCGGCAACCTTCATTGCCATGGTGGTGACGGTGATCGGGGCGCTGCGTTCATTCGATCTCATCTCGGTCATGACTGTTGGCGGCCCCTATGGCTCATCGCGCGTGCTGTCCTACTTCATGTATGAGCAAGCGCTCTCCGAATACGGCACGGCCATGGGTTACGGCGCAGCCATCGCCGTGGTGCTGTTTGCCATCATGCTGGTGTTCATCACCATCTTTATTGTGCGCATGCTTTCGCAAGAGAGGAACAGCTGATGTTTCCGAAACCAATTGCCCAATCCAGCTCAACGGTCCAGATCGCCTATAAGCTGTTTCTGCCCCTTGCCCTGATCCTGTGGCTCTTGCCCCTGATTGGCATCGCCGTGACATCGATCCGCCCAGCGTCCGATCTTGCTGCAGGCAATTATTTCGGCATGCCCTCGGGCTTTGCCTTCTGGGAGAATTATTCCTCGGTCTTCAAGAACAGCAACATCGGCTGGTATATACTGAACTCATTCCGCGTTACCATTCCAACGGTGATTGGTGCTGTCGCCCTGTCTTGCCTCACAGGCTATGCGCTGGCCATCTACAAGTTCAAAGGCAATCTCGCCGTGTTCTTCTTGTTCGTTGCGGGCAATTTTGTACCATTCCAAATTCTGGCCATTCCGGTGCGCGATCTCACATTGAAGATGGGGCTCTACAACACCATGACAGGCCTCGTGCTGTTTCACGTCGCCTTTCAAACCGGTTTCTGCACATTGTTCATGCGCAATTTCATGAAGGCGCTGCCCTTTGCGCTGATTGAATCGGCGCGCGTCGAGGGCATCAGTGAGTTCCGCATTTTCTGGAATATTGTGTTGCCGCTGGTGCGCCCTGCCATGGCGGCCCTTGCTGTGCTGATCTTCACCTTCATCTGGAATGATTATTTCTGGGCCACGGTCATGGCGCAATCGGCTGATGTGCGTCCTGTCACAGCCGGCATGAATGAGCTCAAGGGCCAATACAAGGTGGCCTGGGAACTGATCTCGGCTGCGGCCATCATTGCCGCATTGCCACCCGTTGCAATGTTCTTCCTGATGCAAAAACACTTTATTGCCGGCCTCACGCTGGGTGC
The DNA here is from genome assembly GCA_964244825.1 of uncultured Aestuariivirga sp. Lineage (GTDB taxonomy): Bacteria > Pseudomonadota > Alphaproteobacteria > Rhizobiales > Aestuariivirgaceae > Aestuariivirga. The sequence goes on along the minus strand of CAXTKL010000021.1, from coordinate 17,946 downwards.
TACGAAAGGATAAATCATGGCCAGTGTCACACTCAAGAATGCCCGCAAAAGCTTTGGCGACGTCAATATTATCAAGGGCGTTGACCTCGAAGTCAAAGACGGCGAATTCTGCGTCTTCGTCGGCCCCTCTGGCTGCGGCAAGTCCACCCTGCTCCGCATGATTGCGGGCCTTGAAGACTTCACATCCGGCAGCCTTCAAATCGGCGGCAAGGAAATGGTCGAAGTCCAGCCAGCCGATCGTGGCGTGGCCATGGTGTTCCAGTCCTATGCGCTTTATCCCCATATGACGGTGCGCGAAAACATCGGCTTTGGATTGCGCATGACGGGCCACAGCAAGGAAGAAATTGAAGAACGCACCAAGGTTGCCGAGAACATGCTGCAACTCACGGCCCAGATGGAGCGTAAACCCTCCATGCTCTCGGGCGGCCAGCGCCAGCGCGTCGCCATCGGCCGCGCTATCGTCAGAAAACCCGGCGTGTTCCTGTTTGACGAACCACTGTCAAATCTCGACGCAGCACTGCGCGTCCAAATGCGCATCGAACTCGGCAAACTGCACCAAGACCTCAAAGCCACCATGATCTACGTGACACATGATCAGGTCGAAGCCATGACCATGGCCAACAAGATCGTGGTGTTGCACGCAGGCATCATCGAGCAAGTGGGCAGCCCGTTGGAACTCTACCACCGCCCCAATAATCAGTTCGTGGCAGGCTTCATCGGCTCCCCCAAAATGAACTTCCTGAAAGCCAGCGCCACCCAGTCAGGCAAGACAATTTCTGTGACACTCGGCGACGGCAACAAAATCTCGTTACCAGCGCAGAGCGCAAAAATTCAAGGCACCCAGGACGTCATCCTCGGCATCCGCCCAGAACACATCTTGATTGCGGAGAAAGGCAATTCCGACACCAAAGGCACAGTAAGACTGGCCGAATACCTGGGCAGTGAATCCATGTTCTACCTCAGCATGTCCGACGGCGGAGACATCTCGGTCAAAGCCGACGGCCTGTCGAAAGCCAACACAGGAGCAAGCCTAAGCCTGAACCTACCCAAAGAAGCGTGTCACTTGTTCGACAGCAAAGGCAACACAATCCTGAACGGAACACGGGGGGACTAACCCTTTTTTCCCTCGGCGACTTCGCCGGGGGATTACCCGAAAGGGGGAGTCTCAACGGGGGAATTGGGGACGCGTCCCTATCCCAAACTTTGGCTATTGACAGGTAGCAGAAGTGTGTGCGGAAATGTGGTGGATTCATTCGCTTTAATGCCCATCGGCGCTTGGCTTACCAGCATGAATAAGCAAACTTTGCATGTTCATCCAAAATCGTTCAAGCAGCAAGCTGATAGTTGTTTGGATCGCTGCCATCAATAACAATTGGTGCTTGCACTGCGCTTGGAACTGATCTCCCACTGATTTCGCTGACGCCGTCATGCACATCTAAGGGCAGGCGCTCTATGGCGTGAAGCCGAATTAGCGTTTCAGCGTTCGCATCGATTTCTGTCTCACCTCTTTCCCACCTGCTGATGGTCAATGGCTCACGATGAATCATTTCGGCCAATTCAGCTTGGGTCATGCCCATCTCTGCCCTTAGGAATCTCATTTCTCGGCCGCTCATCATCATTCCGCGTCTAACAATCGCCACCGCGATTGCGCGATGTAATCCATTGATATTGGGAATTCTGACGACGGTTTCACCCTTGTCATCCTGAACGAACGACACACCCTCAATAACAACATTATCCAGTCCACATTCGGTGTAGCGATATTCAATCATGATGGTCTCCTTAACTCTTCAAACATATCAAACTATTGTAAAATTTCATCACGCCACATAACGGTAACTACCTTTATTTCCGGAGGAGTCGACCAAGGTATAACTACTAATCTAATATCACGCGGACCTGCCGGCGACTTAGATTCTACTTTGTATTTATAAAAGCCGCTTTTCGTTGCAGACTCAGGCATTTCATATACAAATCCATGTTTTAGAACGTGCAAAACATCACTCACGATAATGTCGCGCGCGGCCATTTGATCACGTGCATGTCCCGTCAGATCTAAAAACGTGTTATCTTGCGATATACTTCTAATCGCTTCGGTTGCATCCGCCGGTTTCCAAGGTTGAGGTTTTTGTCGAGCAGCTGTCACTTTGTGAATTCCGACATCACTTATCATAATGATAAATAGAATGCGCAAATAAAATTTGCAATAGGTTAAGAAAAATTAAGCAAAACTGCAAAATTACTATCTTGCTTCAGATCGCTAACTTTTAAATAAACACATGACCGACGCTCTCCTGATCACACTGCCTTCGGCTTGATAAAATCCAGCTTATTCCCCAGCAACCGCCGCTGCATCCTCGGTTCATAATCAGATTGCAGTCCCAAAAATATCCCCTCTGAAATCCTGAAATATCGCGCCAGCCGAAGATCGGTATCCGCTGTAATCGCGCGGCGTCCCAGGACAATCTCATTGATACGCCGTGGCGACACACCAATGGCCCGTGCCAAAGCGCTCTGCGACTGTCCGGAAGGTTTCAGAAAATCCTCCAGCAAAACCTCGCCCGGCGTGGGAATCGGCAAAGGTTCTGATTTTCCCGCTTTAGTGATAGTCGACAATTTCAACATTGCGTGCCTCTCCTTCACTCCATTCAAGACACACCCATTTCTCCCCCACGTCGTCTCCCTGGGATGTCGCGGCATGCGCAACACTTGCCCGAGACTTGCTGGGTTGGGTTCGGCTGGATGAATTTCTGGAGTGTGGCAAGAATTAGCAGATTGACCGCGCGGTGTCAAGCAGTTTTTTCCTTGATAACGCTTTTAGTTTTAAAGTATTGAGTTGGCAGAGAATTCTCATGTCTCCCGCGTTGCCAATTCCAACTTCTCCCCCTATCGTTACAGCAACATGACTCTCAAAACCAAAAACAAGCCCACCACCCGCCCCCCCTTTCCCTTCTCCGCCATCGCCGGGCAAGACGAACTCAAGCTGGGCCTCCTCCTCACTGCCGTGGACCCGATGATCGGCGGGCTTCTGGCCATGGGGGATCGCGGCACGGGCAAGTCCACGGCCGTCCGTGCACTGACGACGTTGCTGCCCCCCATCAGGGCGGTGAAGGATTGCCGTTACAATTGCGATCCCGCCCAGCCTGAAAAATTCTGCTTGGACTGCCGCGCCCGCGACACCCACCCCGCGATTTCCATCAACATTCCCATGGTTGATTTACCCTTGGGGGCCACCGAAGACCGCGTGGCCGGAGCCCTCGATCTTGAACGCGCCTTGTCCCGTGGCGAAAAAGCCTTCGAACCGGGCCTCCTCGCTAAAGCCAATCGCGGCTTTCTCTACATCGATGAGGTGAACCTGCTCGAAGATCATCTTGTCGACTTGCTGCTCGACGTGGCGGCCTCCGGTGAAAACCTGTTTGAACGTGAAGGCCTCTCGGTGCGCCATCCCGCCCGCTTCGTGCTCGTGGGCAGCGGCAATCCGGAGGAAGGGGAATTGCGCCCGCAACTGCTGGACCGTTTTGGCCTTTCCGTTGAAGTGCTGACGCCGGACAATGCCGAGACCTGGGTCAACATCGTGAAACGCCGCGATGCCTATGAACGAAATCCCAGCGACTTCTGTGCCCAGTGGGCCGACGAAGATCAGAAAACCGGAAAGCGCATCACATCAGCCCGCAAGCGACTGCCCGATATGACCGTCAGCGACGAGATCCAGAAACAGGCGGCCACGTTGTGTATGGCGCTGAAAACCGATGGCCTGCGCGGCCAGCTCACCCTGATCCGCGCTGCCCGCGCCTATGCGGCGTTTGAAGGCCGCAAATCCGTAACAACAGCCGATCTCAAGAAAATGGCCCTGCCTTCACTGCGCCACCGATTGCGCCGCAATCCGCTGGATGATGCAGGCTCGACGACGCGCATCACCCGCGCCATCGGCGAAATTCTAGGCTGATGCGCGAAGGCCCGCCATCCGACAGCGCCCTCGTCGCGGCCCTGCTGGCCGTGGATGGCCGCCGCCTCGGTGGCGTGGTGATCAACGCCGATCACGCCGCAGACTGGATCACCAGTTTGCGAAAACAGTTGCCGGACTTGCGCGACATTCCCGCCTCCATTGCCGACGAGCGTTTGCTGGGTGCCGTCGATATCGCGGCCACCCTCGCAGCGGGAAAACCGGTCTATGAGGCAGGCCTCCTGAACCAGCACGAAGCAAGCTTCATTCTCAGAGGGGCCGAGCGCATGTCAGGCGAACGGGCTTCGCTCTATGCCGCTGCCATCGATCAGAATCGCAGCACCATCTTCGCCTGCGAGTCTTCACTTGATGATGACGACCGCATTCCTGAAAAACTCGCAGATCGTCTCGCCTTCCGCCTTGATGAGGCGGAATTCTTTTCGCTCAATTGCGGCGACATCGCAACCGCAAGACAGCGCCTGCACGATATTCAGTGTACGGACGAACAAATCGCCGCCATCTGCCATACTGCTTTGTCCCTTGGCATCACTAATCCCCGCGCGCCCCTTCAGGCCGTGGCCGTGGCCGCCGTACTTGCCGCCCTCGCCGATCGAGAACAGGTCACCGACGAAGACGCACAAACCGCCTGCCGCCTCGTCCTCGCCCACCGCGCCATTCGTTTTCCCGCTGAAGATCAAGACCAGCCAGACCCGCCCCCGCCTGACGAAAACCAGCAGGAGCAAAGCGACGACACAAAATCCGAAAACCCCACACCGCAGCAGCTGGAAGACCTCATCCTCGAAGCCGTGAAAGCCGCACTGCCAAAAAATCTGCTGCAACAGTTGCAATCCCTCGAAGGGCAGAAATCCGCAGGCCGCAATGCCAAGGGCGAACAGAGCCGCAAAGCAAAGGCCAAGCGTGGCCGCACCGTTGGCTCAAAACGCGGTTCCCCCACACGGGGTCTGCGCCTCGACCTGATCGCCACCCTGCGCGCCGCCGTCTTGTTCCAGCCCTTCCGCAAAAAACTTAGCGCCCGCGATGGCCTGATCGTGACGCGGGATGATTTCCGCGTGAAGCGGATCAAACAACGAAGCGAGACCACGGCGATTTTCGTCGTGGACGCTTCAGGCTCCGCCGCACTCCAGCGTCTGGGCGAGGCCAAGGGTGCCGTCGAACTCATTCTTGCTGATTGCTATGTGAGGCGCGACAAGGCCGCCCTTATCGCCTTTCGCGGAAAAACCGCAGAACAACTTCTCCCTCCAACACGTTCCCTCGAACGCGCGAAACGCGCCCTTGCCGGATTGCCCGGCGGCGGCGGCACGCCGATTGCGCTTGGCTTGGATCTCTCGATCACCACCGCGTTGCAAGTGCGCCGTGCTGGTGGCCGCCCGATCGTCATTGTGCTGACGGATGGCCGCGCCAATGTGACCCGAAGCGGCGAAGGCAGCCGCAGCATCGCCACCCAGGAAGCCACCAGTGCCGCGCAGTCCCTCGCGAGCCTCAACATTCAAAGCATGCTGATCGACGTCTCCTCCGATCCGCGCCCCGCCGCCCGCGATCTCGCCACGGCGATGCGGGCCACTTACCTCGCACTGCCCCGCGCCGGGAGTGCGGCCATCGCAGCCCCCGTCTCGGCAGCCCTGAAACAGGGTCGGCCATGAAGGTCCCCACAGACTGGCCCCATGCCAGCTTTAGCCATTTCGCCGAAGCCGCACAAGTCAACTGGCATATCCAGAGCATGGGTGACGGCCCCGGCATTCTGCTGGTCCACGGCACCGGAGCCTCCACCCATTCCTGGCGCGATGTGATGCCGCTCTTGGCAACCACTTACCGCGTACACGCCATCGACTTGCCCGGCCACGGCTTCACCTCCCCTGCCCCCGCCAGTGGCCGCAGCCTGGATGGCATGGTGAACGGCATCACGGCTCTGTTGAACACGCTCAACCTGAAGCCCACCATCGTCGTTGGCAATTCCGCCGGTGCTGCCATTCTTGCCCGCATGTGCGCCATGCAACACATTCACCCAGACCGTTTCGTATCGTTCAACGGCGCCTTCTTTCCGATCTCTGGAATCGCAGGCGCGATGTTTTCCCCCATCGCCAAGACCATCGCCGCCCTGCCATTCATGCCGAAGCTTTTCGCCAGCATGGCCGATACCTCTGCTGTCGCCCGGCTGATGGCGGATACCGGATCACGCCTGAGCCCCGAAGGCATCGACCTCTATCGCCGCCTGTTCCGCTCCTCCACCCACATCGAAGCCACCCTCGGCATGATGGCGGCCTGGGACTTGTCGGCAATGCAACAGGACCTCAGCCGTTTGCAAACACCAGCCACTTTTGTGGCAGCCCAGAACGATAAGACCATTCCACCGGATATTGCCCACAAGGCAGCGAAGCTTTGTCCCCATGCGCAAGTTGTCACAGTGGCGCAATATGGACATTTGATGCATGAAGAAGCGCCCGAAAAGGCCGCCGACATCATCAGGAATTCTCACCTATGAATACACTGCCCTATACCCTGCCGGAAGATCATCCCCAGCGGCGCGCCTTGAACGATGAAGTTCACGCCCGCCCACCGGAACTGTTGCTCGCCCCCGTCCGGCTATCCTATCTCGTGGTCTTCGGCACCGGCAGCCACGCGGCTGACTTGCAGGGCCTCACCGATCTGATCACGGGAACCGGCGCACCAAAGCCCGCAGCGGACACCAATCACTATGTCGCTGATCTTGGCCCCTGCCGCGTCCGCTGGGAACGTCACACGGAATTTGTGCGCTACACTTTTATTGCCCAGGGTGCAGAGAAAACCCCTTTTTCCCAACCTGCCATGTCACTCGTGCCCTATGCCTGGGCCAGCAAGCTGCAAGGCAAAACCTTGGCCGCAATTCACGCATCCGTGGTCCTCGGCACCAAGGCCCCGGACCCGGCAAAGACGGCGGAATCCTATTTCTCCGGCAATACCATGATCGGCTCCACCATCGCAGGCGGCACGGGCCGCGCCTATACCGACTTCCGCATTCATGCCGATGGCTTTGGACGGTTACTCGTCTGTGACCATCGCATGAATGCCCGCCAGTCCGGCCGTCTGGTGCAGCGCCTGTTCGAAATCGACACCTACCGCATGATGGCCTTGTTGGCTTTGCCCATGGCGCGGCAACTGTCCCCTTTTCTCAATGCGTCAGAACAGGAATTGCTGCAAATTCTCACAGCCATGGAAACAGCCGGTGAAAGTGAAGAACCGAAATTGCTGGATCGCATCACCCAGCTCGAAGCCGCCGTAGCGCGCAAGCACACGGATTCACACTACCGTTTTTCCGCTGCCAACGCCTATTACGAATTGGTGCAGCAGCGCATCGAAGAACTGCGCGAAGAACGCATCGAAGGCCTGCAAACCTTCCGCGAATTCAACGACCGCCGCTTCCTGCCCGCCATCGCCACCTGCCGCGCCGTATCAGCCCGGTTGACCGCGCTGTCCGAACGCATTGCCCACGCCACAGTGCTGCTCTCCACACGAGTCAGCGTTACCCGTGAACGCCAGAATCAGAATGTGCTGCAATCCATGGACCGCCGCGCCGATTTGCAATTGCGACTGCAACAAACCGTCGAAGGCCTCTCGGTCGCCGCCATCACCTATTATATTGTGGGTCTGGTGTACTACGCCGCGAAAGGCATTCTGACGGCGGAGTCCCGCTTCAAACCCGAACAGGTGGCCGCAGCAGCAATTCCCGTAGCGCTCTGCATTGTCGCCTGGGGCCTGCGCAGATTTCGCAAGTCCCTGCACAAGTAAAAGTGAAGGACGAAGAGACCTCATCAGCCCTTCGGGCAGCTTCTCCGGGGGAGAAGCGACTCGTGGGTAGCACTCCCTAAATCGTCAAGCATTGAGGGAGGACGATCATCCAGTCGCTTCTCCTGTGGAGAAGCTGCCCGAAGGGCTGATGAGGTCTCTTTCCCCTTGCCTTCCCACCTTCAACCTTGCGCCCGTCCTGAATACAGTTCTATTGTCAGTCCATGTTGACAGGTCATCATCGCCCGCATGCAGTTGTCATTGGCTCCGGCTTTGGTGGCCTTGCTGCGGCTGTTCGGCTGGGTGCGAGGGGTTATCGTGTCACCGTCCTCGAGAAATTGGATCAACCCGGCGGGCGCGCCCGTGTGCACAGGCAGGATGGTTTTACGTTCGATGCTGGCCCCACCATTATCACCGCTCCGTTCCTGTTTGAAGAACTCTGGGCCATGGCTGGCCGCAAGTTTTCGGACGACGTCACACTGAAATCCCTCGACCCGTTTTACACCATCCGTTTTGACGACGGAGATACATTCACCTGTAGTGCCGACCCCGTCCGCATGCGCGCTGAGATCGCCCGCATTTCCACAGCAGATGTCGCGGGCTACGACGCTTACATGAAGGACAGTGAAGCCGTGTACAAGGTGGGCTTTGTTGAGTTGGGCCATGTACCCTTCAGCAAACTCTCTGCCATGGCCGCCTTCGTGCCGGACATGATCAAACTCGGCGCGTGGCGCTCCGTACACGGACATGTTGCCAAACATATCAAACATCCCAAGCTGCGCATGGCCCTGAGCTTTCATCCCCTGTTCATCGGCGGTAACCCCTTCCGCACCACCTGCATCTACAGCCTCATCGCCCATCTTGAACGCAGCTTCGGTGTGCACTGTGCCATCGGTGGAACCGGGGCCATCATCAAGGCCATGGCCAATCTCATCGAGTCCCAGGGTGGCGAAATCAAACTCAATGCCGATGTACACAACATCGTCACCGACAGTCGCAAGGCCACCGGCGTCAAACTCGCTAACGGCAAGATCATCGGCGCCGACATTGTGGTTTCCAATGCCGACTCCGCCCAGACCTACTTGAAGCTGGTGCCGGAGCCGGACCGCAAGCGCTGGACCAACCGCAAACTCGAAAACGCCCGCTATTCCATGTCACTCTTTGTCTGGTATTTTGGTACCCGGCGGCAATTCCCGGATATTCCCCACCACCTCATCCTCATGGGTCCGCGTTACCATGATCTCATCGAAGACATTTTCGAGCGCAAGATCCTCGCCGATGATTGCAGTCTGTATCTGCATCGCCCCACAGCCACCGATCCATCACTCGCGCCCACAGGCTGCGACAGTTTCTATGTCCTCTCACCCGTGCCCAATCAGGATTCTGGCATTGATTGGAACACCAAAGCCGAAATTTACCGGAACCGCATTGCCAGGCGCTTGAACGACACGGTGATGCCGGGCTTCGAAGCAACGATCGTCACTCAGAAGCTGATGACGCCCCTTGATTTTCAACATGATCTCTCCTCCTACAAGGGAGCGGCCTTCGGGCTCGAACCCGTGCTCACGCAAAGCGCCTGGTTCCGTCCGCATAATCTGAGCGAAGACATCGAAAATCTTTTCCTCGTGGGGGCTGGAACCCATCCCGGTGCAGGTGTGCCCGGTGTTCTTTCATCAGCCCGCGTGCTGGATTCTGTGGTGCCTGATGCAACCGCTTTTGCCAGAACTTAGTCTCGCAACGCCAGCCGATCTGGCGTTGTGCCGCCAGATGATCCGGCAGGGGTCACGCAGTTTTCATCTGGCCTCACTGCTTTTGCCCGAGCGTTACCGTGAACCCGCCCGCGCCCTCTATGGCTTCTGCCGCATGGCCGACGATGCGGTGGACAATTCCGCTGATCCACAGGAGGCGGTGACGCGGCTGATGTTGCGCCTGGACCGCATCTATGATCACAAACCGGAAGATGCCGCCACCGACCGTGCCTTTGCGGATGTGGTGCGCCACTTTGCCATTCCGCGCGCCCTGCCCGATGCCCTGATTGAAGGCTTTGCCTGGGATGCGACGGGCCGATCCTACCACACACTTTCCGATGTCACAGCCTATGCCGTGCGCGTGGCTGGCACCGTTGGCATGATGATGTCGCTGATCATGGGCTGCCGCTCGGCACAAGGCCTGGCCCGCGCCGTTGATCTGGGCATTGCCATGCAATTCAGCAACATCGCAAGAGACGTCGAAGACGACGCCAGAAACGGCCGTATCTATCTTCCGCAAAGCTGGCAAACCAAAACCAACAGCGCATCTGACATGGCTTCGCGCCTTGTGGACGAAGCCGAAAAATTTTACGCCCGGGCTGAAACCGGCATCGCCCTGTTGCCGCGCGGCTGCCGTGCCTCCATTCATGCGGCGCGATTGCTGTATCGCGAAATCGGTCATGAAGCCAAACGGCGCGAACACAAGGGCCGAGCCATTGTTTCTGGCCGGCGCAAAACCATGCTGATGCTGCAAGCCCTGCCCGCCGCACTTTCCAGGGTTAAGGCATCGAAAGCGCCAGCCATCCCTGAGGCCCAATTCCTGATCGACGCCGTGATCTCGGGCCGCATGCCCCATCACCAGCCAAAGTCCATGACCGAGCGCGCCCTCTGGGTCATGGAACTGTTCAAGGCCCTCGAAAGCCGAAACCAGCAAGGCCCCTCATGAGCAGCAGCATCCTCATCGGCATCGAAATGGGCGTCGTGTTTCTGGCGGTGGTGGGCTGGGGCGCGTGGGAATTGTACAAGTTGAAGCAGGGGAAGTAATCGCAAGGGCTATCGCGCATCCATCCAAGAGACCTCATGCAAAATCCCTTTCCACTCTGAATACCGTTGCGCCTCACGATAAACTCCACCGTGGCATTCTGAACGGCA
>CAXTKL010000021.1:0-7223 GCA_964244825.1 uncultured Aestuariivirga sp. | reverse complement strand
ACTCTGAATACCGTTGCGCCTCACGATAAACTCCACCGTGGCATTCTGAACGGCAGCATCAACTGCACCAGCCGCGTATCAAATTTTGACACCGACAGGCTTTCCTGAAACGCGTCATACGGCTTGCCATCATGGCTGATGCGCACATGGTTGCGGGTGTAAAACGGTGCATCCTCGAGTTTCGCCAAAACCACGGGCGTCGTCTCCGAGCGCACGTCCTGTGCCATGCCCCAGAAGCCGCGCTTCAAGGCATGGGGCGGTGGCAGGCTCACCTCGCGCACTTCTCCACCAGCAAACCCCATCGCAAAAGCCTTGCGGCTGTTATCCCTGCGCCGCGCATCATAAAACACCACCGCGCCATTCGCGTCATGCAGCCGCGACCAGGTCCAGTCCATGAAAGCCTTTTCGATCGGTTCCGCACCCCAGTTCATGTCGTGATAACAATAGCCGCTCCAGCGCTGCTCGGGTGCAGAGAGTTCAACGTCGATACGCCCATGGGGTGCCACGGCGCGCCACTGGTGCAAACCCTTTTCGTCCAGGGATACGGGCGAGTCATAACAGGTTCTCAGCGTCATCCGCAGTTCGCCCCTGACAGCAAATGGCAGAGGCATGCAGCGTTCGTTGATGGCAATCGTGATCACATCGCCATCGACGCGCAGCGAACTTGGCCCGCATACAAACTGCGCTGGGTCGCGCATCACATCACGCAGACCACGCTCGGTCATGGCCCAGCGTCTTTGTGGCCCATAGAGCGCCACGTTGACCGCACAGTGGTTTTCCGGATTGCCCAAACCCTTGCGCCGCGCCCGCGCATAATAAGGCGAGAACACACTGCCGACGAAGGCAATGACGGACAGCCCATACTTGCCGTCATCGCTCAAGGCATCAAAATACCACCAGCGATAGCCGCCCTGCGGCACTATCTGGTCGAAGCGCGGTCCTGCAACAGGGCCTCTGCCGCCCGCAGACCCGAAAGTGCGGCCATCGGCACCCCCGGCCCCGGATGCACGCTGCCCCCCGCCAGATAAAGCCCCGGCACTTTTGTTCGTGCCTGCGGCCGTTTGAATGTTGTCTGCCATCCGTGAGACGCCCTTCCATACAGTGCACCATGGGTTGCGGGGTAAAGCTTTGCAAAGTCTTGCGGCGTGCGCAGCAAAACATTGTGTGCGGGCCAGTCCAACTGCAAACCACAGGATTTAAGTTTGGCCAGCATATCATTTTCGAAAGTGGCTGCGGGCATGCTGTTGCGCGCTGGCGCATTGATCAACAACAGCTTGCGCTCCTCACCCTGATCACAAACATAAACCGTGGGGTCCGCAGACGGTCCTGACTTCAAGTCTTCGAATTCCCGGATATAATCATCCGAAAAAAACACGCTGTGGTGCGAGAGTTCAAAACCCGAACTCTTTGTTTGTAAGCACCATGTGATCGCGGACAAGGAATTTTCAGCGGTGCTTGTTGCAGATGTTCCCGAAGCCGCGGCAGCACCAAACATTTTGGTCGCCACCGCATTTGCATCCGCATTGCAGATGACGGCTTTGCAGTCATGCTTTGCGCCATACTGATCGACCACAGCAGCCACGCGCCCACGGTCCACCGCAATGCGCGCAACATCGCAGTCATAAATGAACTCCACACCGAGTCGCTTCGCCAAGGTTTCCAGTGCCGTCGCCAAGGCAGCCATGCCACCCGTCAATCGCCACACGCCCATGGCCTCAACGTGGGCGATCAGCATCAACGTTGCCGGGGCTGCGAAAGGTGACGAGCCGCAATAGGTGGCGTAGCGGCCAAACAACTGCCGCAAGCGTGGATCCGTAAAGTGGCGCTGCAAGGCAGTCCACAATGTCTCAAACGGGCTGATCCGCGTCATGCCAGACAGACCCATACCCAGAGACAACCCCAGCATCGAAGGCCGTTGCGCCCGCAGAAAAGGTTTTTCCAAGGTTTCATACACCGTGCGCGACTCACGCATGAAAGCACGAAACTGCAAGGCGGCTTCCGCACCTGCAAATTGGCCCACCGCGTCCGCAGACCGCCCTTGCTCCGCGAACAGATCAAGTGTTGCACCGCCACGCCAACCGTGCCGTGCCAGTGTCTCCAAAGGTTTTGCCTCCACGGCAGTGGAAAAACTTTCTCCGGCAAGCGCAAACAATTCCTCAAACACCCAGCGCATGGTGAACACCGTGGGGCCCGTGTCGAACATCGCCCCGCCGATATTTTCCGGCCGCATTTTACCGCCCGGACCCTGCTGCCGTTCCAGCACCAACACCCGCTCGCCCTTGGCCGCAAGTGCCACCGCCGCAGCAAGCCCGCCGATGCCTGCGCCAATAATGATTGTCGTCATCCGGAAGCCATTGCCAAGTCCGTTTCAATGTGTCACTTTATATTGACACATCAGAATGTCATTTGGCGAGAGGGGAGTTTGCCCATGGATGTCACAGCACAATTCGAAACGGCCCTGCAGGCCGCGCTCGCCCCGTCTCAAACCCCAGATTGCCCGCCAATTCTGGCGGAGGCCCTGGGCTACTCCGTGTTTCCAGGCGGTGCGCGTATCAGACCAAAGCTCGTGCTGTCCGTCGCCATGGCCTGTGCCGCCACCGATATGAAAGCTATCATGGCCGGGGCCTCTGCCATTGAATTCCTGCACTGCGCATCGCTGGTCCATGACGATCTGCCCTGCTTTGATGGCGCGGCCTATCGCCGGGGCAAACCTTCGGTGCACGTCACCTATGGCGAACGCATCGCCGTGCTTGCGGGTGACGCCCTCATCGTCAAGGCCTTTGAGTCGGTGGCGGACTATCCCGTTCTCGCGCGCATCGTGGCGCAATCCGCAGGCGCACCCCACGGCATTGCCGCAGGGCAGGCCTGGGAATGCGAACCCCGCATGGACCTTGTCCAATATCAACGCGCCAAGACCGGCGCACTCTTTGCGGCATGCACACAGGCAGGTGCCGCAGCAGCAGGCCTTGAACATGCATCCTGGCGCACCCTCGGTCTGAAAATCGGTGAGGCCTTTCAAGTGGCCGATGATCTGCGCGATGTGGCAGGACTTTCCGCTGACATCGGCAAGCCGACAGGGCAAGACGCCGCCAACAATCTGCCCAACATGGTGTCAACTCTCGGTTATGATGGGGCCATGCAATATTTCGATCATCTGCTCAGTGACGTGGTTGAACACATCCCGCCCTGCAAGGGCCGCGCGGCACTTGCCGCACAAATCATTGCCGTGTCACAAACCATGGTGGCCAGGGTTCCGGTTCGCGGTGCTGCCTGAGATCTGGCGGCGCTGGCGCAACCGGCTCACCGCCAATCCTCGCTTCATCGCCTTCGCCCAAGCCTTTCCACCCACGCGCCCGATTGCCCGCAAAAGATCACGGCAACTGTTTGATCTGGTTGCAGGTTTTGCCTATTCGCAAGTGCTGTACAGCTGCGTTCAACTGAACCTGTTTGAACGCGTCGGGCAATCCGGCCAGAGCATCGCCATCCTCTCACACCGCATCGGCTGGACCCAGAGCAACACCCTGCGTCTCGTCAAAGCCGCTGCCGCCTTGCAGCTTTTCGAACTGCACAATGACAAGGTAACACTCGGTATCCACGGTGCTGCCCTGCTGGGCCAGCCATGGATCATGCGCTTCATTGCGCATCACCATTTGTTCTATGATGATCTGAGCGATCCCATCGCCCTGCTCTCCGGACAAAAACCCGCACAGCACCTGAAGTCATTCTGGGACTATAACGACGATCCCGCCACCAAGGCGGACTACACCGCGTTGATGGCAACATCGCAAGCGGCAGTCGCTGCGGAAATTCTCAACGCCTATGATTTCAGCAAGCATGAAACCGTTCTTGATGTTGGCGGCGGTGATGGCAGTTTTCTGCGGGCACTCCAAACCAGGCACCCCGCCCTGAAATGCAGGCTTTTTGATCTGCCCGGCGTCATTGATATTGCAAGGGCCCATCCCGGCAACGCCAACATTGCCACCTTTCCCGGACACTTCACCACGGATCCGCTTCCTGCCGGGGCCGATGTGGTGACGTTGATCCGCGTGGCCCATGACCATGATGACGAGATCGTGCGACTCACCCTGCGCAATATTTTCCAATGCCTGCGCAATGGCCCCGCGCGGCCCGGCGCCTTCATTCTCGCCGAACCCATGTCAGGCCGCGCTGACACGGCTCCGGTGACTGACGCCTATTTCAATTTATATTTCGCGGCCATGGGCCAGGGCCGCACGCGCAGTCCTGCGGAACTGGTTGAAATGGCCCGTGAAGCCGGGTTTTCCCGCCACCGTCAGCTGCCCACCCGCAACCCGCTGATCACCAGCATTCTTATTTTTGAACTTTGACTGGAAAATGTGCAAAGCCTAGTTGACATTTTAATGTGTCAAGTTAATCTGACACTCTAAGCCAGACTGTCCCGATCCAAAGAGGACATCAGCTTGGGGGTTGGAGACGAGGGAAATGCACACCGTCGCGGTTGTCTTGGAAAAGCCAGAGTGCCTGTCACTCAAAGCTCTTCCCTTGATTCCGACGAGTGCTGACGACGTGATGGTGAACGTCGACTATTCCGCCATCAGCTCCGGCACCGAGCGCCTGCTCTGGCAAGGCAAAATGCCAAGCTTCCCCGGCATGGGTTATCCACTCGTCCCCGGCTACGAAACCGTAGGCCGCGTTGCCGAAACTACGAAAGACTTCAACGCAGGCGACACCGTGTTTGTGCCCGGCGCCAATTGCTACGGTGACGTGCGTGGACTTTTCGGCGGTGCTGCCAAAACCATCGCGACAGCTGCAAATCGCCTGATCAAGATTGAGCATGATCTGGGTGAAGAGGCCACACTTCTCGCCCTCGCCGCAACAGCCCATCACGCCATTGCAGTCGGCGACGTGCCAGAGCTCATCATCGGTCACGGCATCGTCGGTCGCCTGATCGCCCGTATCGCAGTCGCTCGTGGTGGTTCACCAACAGTTTGGGAAACCCAGGAAAGCCGTCGCGACGCTGCTGGCTACAATGTGATCAATCCCGCCACCGATGCTTACAAATCCTATAACAGAGTTTGCGATGCCTCTGGTGACGCCGCCATCATCAACAACGTCCTGCCGCATCTGGCCAAACAAGGCGTGATCACGCTGGCAGGCTTTTACCACGACCCCGTCAATTTCAATTTCCCGCCCGCCTTCATGCGCGAAGCCAGCATTCGCATCGCCGCTGAATGGAAGCGTGCCGACATGGATGCGGTTCTGGCATTGATCGCTGCTGGCAAACTCAGCCTCGCAAATCTCATCACCCACCGCGCCGATGCCTCCACAGCAACCGACGCCTATGCCACAGCTTTCACCAACCCCCAATGCCTGAAAATAGTGCTCGACTGGAGACAACTTCAATGAACAGCATCGACCACAATTTCGTGCGCAATGCACAGCTTCAGGCGGAAGCCGCCATCGAGCCTGATCCCGTACACACGGGCGAAGTGAAAAAAGAAACCCAGATCATCGCCATTTACGGCAAGGGCGGCATTGGCAAAAGCTTCACCCTCGCCAACCTGTCCTACATGATGGCGCAACAGGGTAAGCGCGTCTTGCTCATCGGCTGCGATCCGAAAAGCGATACCACTTCGCTGCTCTTCGGTGGCCGCGCCTGCCCCACCATCATCGAAACCTCCGCCAAGAAAAAGCTGGCCGGAGAAGAAGTGAAGATTGGCGATGTCTGCTTCAAGCGCGACGGCGTGTTTGCCATGGAGCTGGGTGGACCCGAAGTGGGTCGCGGCTGCGGCGGTCGCGGCATCATCCATGGTTTTGAACTCCTCGAAAAACTCGGCTTCCATGAATGGGGCTTTGACTTTGTATTGCTCGACTTCCTGGGCGACGTGGTCTGTGGTGGCTTTGGTCTGCCCATCGCCCGTGACATGTGCCAGAAGGTCATCGTTGTGGGATCAAACGATCTGCAATCCCTCTACGTCGCCAACAATGTCTGTTCCGCCGTGGAATATTTCCGCAAACTCGGCGGCAATGTTGGTGTGGCCGGCATCGTCATCAACAAGGACGACGGCACAGGCGAAGCCGCAGCCTTCGCCGAAAAAGCGGGTATTCCCGTTCTCGCCTCGATCCCCGCCAATGACGATATTCGCAAGAAGAGTGCGAATTATGAAATCATCGGCACTGAAACCAGCGAATGGGGTGCCCTGTTCAAGGCCCTCGCCATCAATGTAGGCGAAGCGCCGCCACAACGCCCGACACCGCTGACGCAGGATGGTTTGCTGAACCTCTTTGCCGCCGACGCCGTGGGCCGCGACGTGGTGCTCAATCCGGCAACAGCAGAGGACATGTGCGGTGGCACCATGACGGTGAAGCCGTCCCTCGAAGTGGTTTACGATACGGTATGATGCAATGACTGTTTTGATTGACAGAACAAGCGCCCCTGCACCTGCTGCCCCCACGGTAGCGGCTGTGGCTGCAACGGTGCCCCCCGCACCCGTTGCCGAAGGTGCTTGCAGCAACAAGACAGAGCTTCATGCCGCTGCCGCCGCTGCTGGAAAATCCGAGGTACTGGCGCAATATGCCAGGGACTATCCGCAGGGCCCCCACGACCAGCCACAAAGCATGTGCCCCGCTTTTGGCTCACTCCGTGTCGGTTTGCGCATGCGGCGCACGGCGACTATTCTTTCAGGCTCCGCCTGCTGCGTTTATGGCCTCACCTTCACCTCACATTTCTATGGTGCCAAACGCAGCGTTGGCTACGTGCCCTTCAATTCGGAATCTTTGGTCACAGGCAAGCTGTTCGAAGACATTCGTGAAGCCGTCTTCGCCATGGCCAAGCCTGAGGATTATGACGCCATCGTCATCACCAACCTCTGTGTGCCCACAGCATCAGGCGTTCCCCTGCAATTGCTGCCCAAGGAAATCAACGGTGTGCGCATCATCGGCATTGATGTGCCAGGCTTTGGTGTGCCCACCCACGCCGAAGCGAAAGATGTGCTCGCCGGTGCCATGCTGAAATATGCGGCGAGCGAAATCCGCCAGGGACCCGTCGCCCGCCCCAAGACCAAGGCTGAATTGCCCACCATTTCGCTGATCGGCGAAATGTTTCCCGTCGACCCCGTCATGATTGGCCGCATGCTCGCCCCCATGGGCCTCGCCGCCGGACCAGTTGTCCCGACACGCGAATGGCGCGAACTCTTCGCTGCCTTCGATTGCGCCGCCGTCGCCGCCATCCACCCCTTCTACAC
>CAXTKL010000020.1:0-37174 GCA_964244825.1 uncultured Aestuariivirga sp. | reverse complement strand
GCAATGCCCTTGGCCATGGTGAGGCCGACGATCAGGCCGCCGGATAGTCCGGGGCCGGCGGTTGCGGCAACTGCATCAAGGCCAGAGTATTCCACCCTGGCATCGGTCATGGCTTTGGCGACGATCCGGTCCAGATGGTGGATATGGGCGCGGGCTGCCACTTCCGGCACCACACCGCCATAGGGGGCGTGATCCTTGACTTGGCTCAGCACCACATTGGACAGGATTTCACCTGAACCATTTGCATGGCGGCGCACCACGCTGGCGGCGGTTTCGTCGCAGGATGTCTCGATACCTAAAATGGTTGTGCAGTCGCGCATGAGTCCGGTAGTGTGGGTGTTTCAATAATGTGGGTGTGGCTGTAGCACCCGCCTAACGGAATTTGCAAATGACGCCTGTACGTATTGGAACCCGTGGATCGCCTCTGGCGCTGGCACAGGCCCATGAAACACGGGCGCGGCTCATGCAGGCGCATGGCATGGCCGAAGACCAGTTCGAGATTGTGGTGATTTCCGTGATTGGTGACCGGGTGCAGGACCGGCCCTTGGCGGAGATTGGCGGCAAGGGGCTGTTCACCAAGGAAATTGAAGATGCGTTGTTTGCGGGCAGCATTGACCTTGCCGTGCATTCGATGAAGGACATGCCCGCCATCGTGCCGCAAGGTCTGGCCTTTGGTGCTGTGCTCGAACGGGAAGACCCGCGTGATGCGTTTGTCAGCATTCATTCCAAGTCACTGATGGATTTGCCGGAAGGCGCAATCCTCGGATCATCTTCTGTACGGCGCAGTGCACAGGCCTTGCGGCTCAGGCCGGACCTGCAATCGGTGCCGTTTCGCGGCAATGTGCAGACCAGGCTGCGCAAGCTTGAGGAGGGCGTGGCGGCGGCGACGTTTCTGGCCGTTGCAGGCTTGAACCGTCTCGGCCTTTCACATCACATCAGCGCAATCATGGACATGGACCAGATGCTGCCTGCGGTGGCGCAGGGGGCCATTGCCATTGAAATCGCCCAGGCCAATACAAAGGCGCGCAGCCTCGTGGAGACCATTCATCACAAGCCCACGGGCATTGCCATGCAGTGTGAACGGGCTTTCCTGGCCACCTTGGAAGGCTCCTGCCGCACGCCCATTGCGGGTCATGCCAAGGTCGATGGCACGACCGTCACATTCCGCGGCCATGCCCTGACGCTGGATGGCCGAGACTGTTTCGAACATGCTGTTAACGGTACTTCGAAAGATGCCGTTGCCATGGGCATTGAAGCAGGCGAAAAAGTGAAAGAAATGGGCGGAGAGAAATTGCTCTACACATGAAACTGCTGGTGACACGGCCCGTTGATGATGCGCAGCCTCTGGCCGAAAAACTCGAGGGGCTCGGCCATGAGGCGGTGATCCTGCCACTGTTGCAAATTCAACCGCGAGACGGCGTGGTGCTGCCCGATGGGCCGTTTCAGGCCCTGTGTGTATCAAGCGCCAACGGGCTCGCAGCAAACGTTGATCTAGCGCCCTATCATCATGTAGCCTTTTTCGCCATCGGACCACAGTCAGCACTGGAGGCACGGCGCCAGGGCTTTGACCATGTGCATGACAAGGGCGGCAATGTGGAGGGGCTGGTGCGTGTCATGTGCAAGGGCCTGAAGCCCGAGAATGGCCCCATACTCTATTTGTCGGGGTCAGAGACAACAGGTGATCTGGAAGGAAAGCTCAAGTCCGAGGGTTTTACAGTAGTTCGCGTGATCGTCTACGACGCGGCCCCCTGTGATCTGCCGGACCTGCCAGAACAACTCGACGGAGTTGATGGTGTGCTGTTGTACTCACCGCGCACCACCAAGCTGTGGGCCACGCAAGCCAAAAAGGCGGGCTGCGAAGCGCGGGTGAAGCAGCTTACACATTTTTGTCTTTCCGCCAATGTTGCCGCAAACCTGCCGCAAGGCTGGGCCAAACGCATCAGTCGAACCCCGGATGAAAACGGCATGTTGACGCTGCTTGATCAGGTCAACGAAGCAGACTAGGCACGGCTGACCCATGACAAACGACAGCGATACCAATGCCGACAAGATCATCGACCTTGATGCTGATCAAGTCGTCGAGGATGTGGCAAAAGTTGAAGACAATCCAGTGCCGCCTCTGTCCAAGCCCGCGCCGCGCCGCCGCAACTGGCCCTACGTGGCCATCGCCATGCTCGCTGCTGCCGCAGCGGGCGGCTGGCTCTACAAGGATGTGCTGTCCCGCTATCTGCCTTCAGAACAGATGCAGGCGATGACGGGCAAGGTGGCTGCGCTCGAAACCAGCACTGCAGACTTGCGCGAACAATTGACATCGGTTGGCAAGCTGGCAGCGCAGTTGAAATCCGACGTCGATGGCATGGAAGGCAAGAATGCCGAATTGTCCGGTCTGGCTGATGCTGCGCAAAAATCACAGCGTGCAACCACAGACAAGTTGACAGTGCTCGAACAAAGCCTGGGTGAGGCGCGGCAGGCTGTGGCTGATCTGGCGGCACGGCCTGTTGCAACAGCCGGTGGCGTGGCAGTCCCTGTGGATAACGCAGTCCTTGCCGCGTTGCAGAAGCGTATCGACAGTCTCGAAAAAGACGTGGCCAGTCTGAAAGTGAAGCCTGCGGAAGATGCCGATAACCGCGCCGCCCTGTCGCAAGCGCTGTCCGATCTCAAGGTGAAGATTGCCGAAGGCACGGGCTATGCGGCAGAACTGGAACGCATTCAACGCATGGTGCCCGCAGCCGATGGCTTCGACGTCTTGCAGCAACGGGCCACATTGGGCTTGCCGGATGCCAAGGGGCTTGGCGGTGAATTGCGGGGTCTCATCGGCTATCTGCCAAAGCCCATTGTGCCAGGTCCCGTGCCGGAAAGCCAAAGCTGGTGGTCCGGCATTTATGACAGTCTTTCGGGTCTCATCACCATCACGGTGGAAGGCGATGTGGATTGGCCTTCAGCCGCTTCTGCCGCAGCCGCCCTGGCTGACAGCGGCGACCTGCCCCAGGCCATCGAACAGATCAGCAAGATAGAAGGCACCAAACCGCCGGGCGTGCAGCAATGGCTGGATCGGGCCAATGGCCGGCTTGCCCTGGAGGCCGCGTTGAAATCGGTTGAAGATGCCGTGTTGCGCGTGATCGCGGCCAAGGGTTGATGGCATGATCAAACTGCTCTGGCGCTTCCTGTTGCTGGTGCTGCTGGCGATTGCCTTTGCCTGGCTGGCTGACAGGCCGGGCAGCATCGACATCGTCTGGTTGGGCCGCAAGATGCATCTGTCGGTGGCAGTTGCCGTTGTGGTGGGCGTCATCGGATGGGTGGCATTGACCTACCTGTGGTCGGCACTGCGCCGCCTGTTGCGCAGCCCCACGGCGGCGCGAGAGTACTTTCGCTTCCGTAAACACCGCAAAGGCTATGAAGCCTTGTCGAAAGGCATCATTGCTGCCGGTGCTGGCGATGCACAAGCTGCCGCGCGGCATGCCGCAACCGCTGGCAATGCCTTGTCGGATGAGCCACTGGTCAATATCCTCGCCGCCCAGGCCGCACAGCTGAAAGGCAACAAGGACGACGTACGCCGCATTTTCGAGGACATGGCGAAATCGCCTGACACGGAATTATTCGGCCTGCGCGGCCTGTTTTCGGAGGCGCGCAACAGTGGTGATCTTGTTGCGGCACTGAAGCATGCCGAGAAAGCGTTGGCCCTGAACCCCCGCCTGCCCTGGGCTTCCACGGCAGTGTTGCAAGTGCAGACGGCGCGCAAATCCTGGGAGGCTGCGGCCCTTACCCTCGACCAGCAGGGCCGCAATGGTTTGCTGGGCAAGGATGAAGCGGCCCGCAAACGCGCGGCCATGTTGACGGCAGAGGCGCTGGCTGCGGAAGCCAGGGAACCCGCCCGTGCGCTTGAACTGGCCAGCAAGGCCATCGATCTCAATCCGGCCCTCGCACCCGCTGCGGCGATTGTCGCGCGGTCCCACATTGCAGCAGGCAGCACGCGCCGGGCCATGAAGGTGCTGAAAGCCACATGGCCGCAATATCCCCATCCGGAACTGGCTGAGCTGATCGCCAGGGCCGACGCTGCGGGCAATGCCGAAGCCGCCTTTGAGCGGGTGCGTGATACCGTCGGTCTTGCACCTGACAGTGTGGAAAATGCCGTTGCCATCGCCACGTCTGCCATCGCCGCGCGCCGCCTGGATGTGGCGCGGGAGGCGCTGTCGACTTATGTCAGCGATCAGCCCCAGGCCCGCATCTGCGCCCTGATGGCACAGATCGAGGAAGCCGCAGATGACAAGGGTCTGGTTAAACACTGGCTGGCCCGGGCCTTGAACGCGCCGCGTGATCCGATGTGGGTGTCAGATGGCGTGGCCGCCAATCGCTGGATGCCGGTGTCCCCCGTGACAGGCGAGATCGTGCCCTGCGACTGGAAGGTGCCTTTCGACGCACCACAGGGCCAGATCAGCTTTATATCAGAAGCCGCAGCCGTGACGCCCAAGCTTGAAGGCAAGCCTGACGCCACGCCCCCCATCCTCGCCGCCCCCCGGGCCGATGACCCCGGCATTCCCGACCTCGACGACGATTGACGCCTGCCGGTTTCAAATCAGTTGAATTGCCCGCCAAAAGCAGTTATCTCCCGGCCCCATTGGGATCGCCGCTTTAGCTCAGGTGGTAGAGCACATCATTCGTAATGATGGGGTCAGGTGTTCGAGTCACCTAAGCGGCACCAATCTCTAGATACTGTCACACCCGTGTCGGAAAACCTTGTGTCTCGACTGTATAACCAGCGGCCGTCATCACACGCATCAATTCAGCATATCCGACTTGCGCCATCTTCAGCGGTGGATTGGCTTTCGGGTCTTGTTCCGCTTCAACCACGAACCAGCCCTCATAGCCGTAATCAGCACATTTCTGCACAATAGCCTTGAAGTCGAGTGAGCCATCGCCCGGCACCGTGAAAGCACCCAAAGCCACAGCATCAAGGAAGGATTGCGTGCTGCGGTCAAGGCCGTTGACGATGCTGCGGCGGATATCCTTCACATGCACGTGGGTGATGCGCTTATGATGATTGTCGATGGCACGCAATGCATTGCCACCTGCAAACTCAAGGTGGCCCGCATCAATGAGAAGGGGAATGCCAGAGTATTTCATAAATGCATCGAGTTCGGTTTCGGTTTCGATAACTGCGCCCATATGGTGGTGATAAGACAGGGGCATGCCTTGCGCTGCGGCCCAATCGCTGAGTTCGGTAACCTTGCGGCCATAGGTTTTCATCTCGCTGTCAGAGAGTTTTGGCTTGGTGGCCAGAGGGCGCGAACGATCGCCCTGGATGGAGCGGCCAACTTCGCCATAAACAATGCAAGGCGCATTCACCGCCTTGAACAAATCGATCATCGGCTGCATGCGGGCCTGGTTGGTGGCCAGATCATCGTCCACCAGGGTGCCGGAGAACCAGCCACCGCATAGTGTTACATCGGCGGTTTTGAGGATCGGCAACATGACAGCGGGATCAGACGGAAAACGACGGCCCATTTCCATGCCCGTAAATCCGGCCGAGCGGGACTGGCGCAAACACTCTTCCAGCGACACGTCATCGCTAAGTTCCTTCAAGTCGTCGTTCCACCATGCGATGGGGGACATGCCGAGTTTGGCTTTCATGATTTGCTCCAGTCAGGTTGTGGAGGGCTTTTTCGCCAAGCGCCGGGAAAAATCAATCTGAATTGCAATGAAGCGGCAACGATGATTTCATTTTCTTGCTTGCATTGACTTCAACAGCGATTGACTGCGGGCTCACCCGCCAAATAGCGGCGCACCTCCTCTGCCGCCAAACCTGCCGCATAGCGCACGGTGTGCACCGACGCGCCTGCGATGTGCGGCGTTAACGTGACGTTGGGCAATTGCAGCAGGGGCCAATCGGCTGGCACGGGTTCGATGCCAAAGGTTTCCAGCATGGCGCCACGCAAATGGCCCTCCTGCATGACGCGCGTGAGAGCGTCATAGTCGAGGAGGGGCCCGCGCGCGGTGTTGATCAGCGTTGCATCCTGCTTCATTTTGCGAAGTGCGTCCTCGTTGACCATCTTGGTGGTTTCAGGCGTTACACGGGCGTGCAACGAGATTACGTCAGCTTCCGCCAACACAGTTTCAAACGAAGTCTGGATCACACCGTCGCGCATGTCGTCCGCCGTCAATTGCACATAGGGGTCTGCAACCAGAATGCGACAGCCAAAGACCTTCAGGAATTTTACAACCCGTCGACCGACCTCGCCGTAGCCGATCAAACCCACGGTCATTTCGTGGAGTTCACGCCCTGTGACATCTGCACGGTACAGGTCACCGCGATACTCCCCCTTGCGCAGTGCGTCGTGGCCTTTGGTGATATTGCGGGTCTCCGCGAGAATGGCACCGATGGTGAATTCGGCAACCGCAGACGCATTACGGCCCGGTGTATTGACAATCACGATCCCCCTGTCACGGGCTGCGGTCATGTCAATGTTCACGGGCCCGCCGCGGGAGACGGCAACAAACTTCAGATTGGGCAAGCGGTCCATGATCGTGGCGGACAAGGGTGCCAGTTGCGTGACCAGAATTTCCGCTTCACCGGTCAATCCCACCACTTCATCGGCAGAGCCCATATATTCCTTCAAGCCATCCATGCCCTGTACGGCATAGCCGTGTTCCATCGCTTCATCCGGCCATGGAAGGTCATGGGTTGAAATGTCGATTTCAAACGGTTTGCAGCGTTCGCGCAGGGCCTTTTCAAACACGGAGGAGAGCATGAAGCGATCTCCGATCACCGCAATTTTTCGTTTCATGCCAAACCTCTCCAAATAGGCCGCATGGCTTTGCGGGCGTCAACATAGGATGAGAATATGTTTTCGTATCGTCTGGTCAATGCGGTATCCGGTTCGGTTGAACGTCCGAGATAGGGTTCCACCCAGGTATTGGCGCAGGCCGTCATGTCAGCGTAGAGTTTTTGTTGCACGGCAGCGATCATGGCTGTGCCTGCCGCCCCTGCTTCCTCGCGTGACACGCTTCGGATACTTGCATTCAACACACTGGCGAGAATTGTACGCAGGGCTTTTGACCGCGCAGCGCCGCCAGTGATGCGGATTTCTTTTGGTATCGGTCCCATGGCGGAATAACAATCACGGGCCGCGAATGCCAAGCCTTCAAACACGCCGCGCATCAAGTCGCCGAAATCCGTTGTCGTGTCGAGGCCGTTGAACATGGCGCGGGCTGTCGGTTCCATGAAGGGGCCGCGCTCGCCAGCCTTTGATATATATGGGTGATACAGGATTTTCCCGGGATCGCAGGCCAGCAGGTTGTCATCCATGCCCCGGAGCAAATCACCCCGGGACTTTTCAACACCCTGATCTTTCAATACACCGAGAGCGAGATCCAGCAACCAGTCAATATTGAGTGTTGAGGCCATGTTGGACTGGATTTGCGCCACCATACCGTGGGCAGGAAAGGCCATGGTGTAGCCTGATTTCTCGGCGTTCAATTTCACTTTCGATACATCGGGTTGTAACACCATGTGCATGCCCGTGGACCCCACAATGGTGCAGCCGGATTGTCCTGACGGATCAAACAATCCACCACCCAAACCGGTGCAAAGCACATCGACATAGCCGAGGCAAATCGGCGTTCCCGCTTTGAGTCCTGTTGCTTTAGCTGCAGCACTGGTGAGGTGGCCGCAGGTGGTGGTGCCATCAATGATTGGGGTTACCAAGGCTTTGGCGTTGGACGCACCAAGTTGGTCAAGAATGTCGAGTTGGTATGACCGCGTTTTAAAATTGCCAAAGGTAAAATTGGCTTGTGATGGGTCTGTACAGCGTTCGCCAGTCAGGTTGAAATAGATCCAGTCTTGACAATGAAAACTATGCGTGGCCTTGGCCAACACATCCGGACGGTGGCGATGCATCCAGGCAAGTTGCACATTCATCTGGCACACGTTCAAACCTGTGCCGGTGCGTTCGTAGTGAGCCGCGTAATGTTCTGATGTCGTAAATTCCTCAACGATATCGACAGATCGTGCGTCGAGCCACAGCCAGGCGGGAGCCACGGGTTCGCCTGCCTTGTCAATCAGCCACATGCCATCGCCCTGCCCAGTCACCGATATGGCGATGAGGCGCGAGGATAGGTTTGGAATTTGCTCGGTGAGTTGCCGCAGGGTTGTTGCCGTATCAGCCCAGGTTCTGTGCATATCCTGCTCAGCACCACCATCAGGCAGTGTGACGTAGTGGTTTGGAATGGCCGCACTGGCGATTTGTGTGCCGTCTGGTGTGAAGGCCACGGATTTGATGACCGAAGTTCCCGCATCAATGCCAATAAGCACACCGTCCCTCATGTCAGTACACCGCCATGGGAAATGGCCCGGCCTGATTCCGTCTCGAAGAAATGCAAAGCATCGGCAGCAACATTCAACGACAGGGTATTGCCCGGCTTCACGCTGATCCTGTCATGGGCGACGGACACCACGGTACAGCCCGCCACTTCAACGGCCACGTGAGTTTGATCTCCCAGCCATTGGCAAGCCACAACCTGACCCGACAGCGGCCCAGTGCCGACGCGCAATGCATGAGGCCGGATACCCAGTGATATTGTATTTTTGGTGGTCAAAGCCCGAATTACGTCTTTGGAAAAATTCGTCGTGGGATAAACAAGAGCTGTCGTTGCGTCAATGTGAAATGCAATGGTCCTGGCCGTGGTTTCGACCTTCACAGGGAACACATTCATGGGAGGCTCGCCGATAAAGGTTCCCGTGAACAAGTTTGCGGGCCTGGCCTTCAATTCCGCTGGCGTTGCATATTGCTGCAACACGCCGCCCTCCATGACGGCGATACGATCGGCAAGGGCGTTGGCTTCGGTTTGGTCATGCGTGACCAGAATGGTGGTACATTCATGCTCCCGCAAATAGGCTTTGATCCGTCCACGGAGGATGGCCCGAAGCTGCGGTTCAAGCTGGCCCATGGGTTCATCGAGCAGGTACAAGCCAGCATCACGCACAAGGGCACGGCCGAGGCTGGCGCGTTGCTGTTGGCCGCCCGACACTGACGAGGGATATTTTTGCAGGACAGGAGAGATCTCCAGCATATCCGCCATTGTCTTGACACGGCGTTGCTGTTCTTCGGCCGACAGTGATGATGATTTCAGCGCGAAGGCAATGTTGTCGCCGATGGTGAGTGGCGGATAAAGCGAATAGGTTTCGAAGGCCATGGCCACGCCGCGTTTTGACGGCGGCAGGGTGTGAATGGCTTTGCCGTCAAGTGTGATGGATCCGTTCGAGACATCCTCAAACCCGGCGATCATGCGCAGTGTTGAGGTTTTGCCACAACCGGAGGAGCCGAGCAGCGCCACGATTTCGCCTGGCTTCACGGTGAAGCTCACGTTCTGCACCGCGTGCACGGGCTGCTTTCCACGTGAGCGGTAGATCTTGTCGACATGTGAAAGAACAAGCTCACCCATGCAGACGCTCGCCCGTTGCGTGATCGAAAAGATGGGTGCCAGACGTTTCGAAAGTCGCTTGCAGTGCCGTGCCGGGCGGCGGGATTTTGGCGGATGATGGAAGGGAGGCCAGGAACTCCCAACCGCCATTGGATTTCAAAAACAAAACCACACGCTCATTCAACGGCGTTACCGCAATGACAGAACATGCAAGGCCCTGGCCTTTCCCAGACAATATCACCGCTTCCGGCCGTACGGCAAAGACAACCTTGCGGGTCGCATGAAAAGTGTAGGCTTTGGCAATGGCAACGCCGGCACCGTGAATGCTCACATTTGCCTGCTTGCCGGATACCGAAATTTCAGTTTCGGCTGTATTGATGGAGGGATCGCCGAAAAGCCTGGCAACATTCAATGTGGCAGGCCTGAGATAAATATCTTCGGGCGACGCAAGCTGCACAAATTTGCCACCGGCCAGCACCGCGATGCGATCGGCCAGAGCCATGGCCTCTTTATAATCCTGCGTCACATAAAGAACCGTGGCACCTGACTGGCGCAGCAAGCGCGGCAGTTCAAGGCGCATTTCAAAGCGCAGCTTGGCATCAACATTGCGCAAAGGATCATCCAGCAGCAGTATTTTCGGTTCTGCCGCTAAGGCACGTGCGAGTGCAGTGCGTTGCTTTTGCCCATTCGACAATTCACGTGGCGCATGGCCGAGAACGTGTTCAATCTTCAATAACTTGGCAACGCGGGCCACTCCAGATGCAATTTTTTCTGTGCTGCGCTTGGACGCACGCAACGGTGCTGCGATATTCTCCGATGCCGACATATGGGGAAACAGTGCAAAGTTCTGAAAGGCCATGCCAATACCCCGGTGTTCGGGGGCGATGTCGGCTGCGTCTTCTCCGTTGAGTTCGATGCGTCCGCTCGTCGGTTCTTCGACGCCTGCGATAAGGCGCAGCAGAATGGTCTTGCCCGTGCCGGAGCCACCGAAAATGACAATGATTTCACCCGCACCTGCATTGAGATCAAGGCCGTCAAAGACCTTGAAGGCGCCATAGGACTTGGACAGGCCTGTGATGGAGAGTTGGCTCATCCCTTCACGGCTCCAAGCGACAGGCCTTCAACCAGATAACGCTGTGCAAACATTGCGAGCACAAAGGTAGGCAAGATTGAGAATACGATGGCCGCAGCAATCTGACCATATTGTATACCGGAGGCCGTGACGAAAGCCAAAGCACCCACGGTGACGGGCTGCTTGTCAGCCGAGGCCAATACCAGCGCAAAGATAAAATTGTTCCAGGCAAAAATGAACGCCAGCAGGCCCGCAGCAGCAATTCCCGGAAGGGCAAGGGGGATCGCAACTTTCCGGAATGTCTGGAACCAGTTGTAGCCGGCGATGCGGTGGGCGTGTTCAATGTCAGGACTCAAATCTTCGAAATAACCGCGTACGATCCAGAGGATCAGTGGCAGGCAGATCAATTGATAAACCCAGATCAGGCCGATGTAGGTGTTGGTAAGACCCAGTGACTTGAAATAGAGCGAGAGTGGCAACAGGACCAGTAAGGGCGGGGCAAAGCGGAAGGATAGCAGCGTGAAGGCAATGTCCTCGCCCAAGCGAAATTTGAATCGTGCAAAGGCATAGGCCGCCGGTACGCCGAGGATCAATGAGAGGACGACAGACAGGCTGGAAAGCAGCACTGAGTTCCCCAGGTTCTGCATAAAGTTCAGTTTTAGCGAGCCGGCAGCAGTTTTCATTTCACCGGTGATCAGGGCCACGTAGTTGTCGATGTTCGGCGTGAAGAAAATCGACGGGGGAATGCGCAGAATGGACTCATTGGTCTGGAACGACATCAGAAAAATCCAGAGAATAGGGAACATAAAGAAGATCACGACAAGGCTGAGAAGGAAGCCATGGATGATTTTTTCGAGGGTGGAGGTGTGGTCCATTTTAATTGCTCATGTTCGTGTGCGCTGTGAGAGAAGGGACCTCATCCGCCCCATGCGCTTTTTCGCGCAGTTTCAGCCATTGCTTGATGAAGATGTTGGAGAGAAAATAAGTGATGGCCCAGAGGATGATCATCAGGGCAGCAGAGCGGCCGACGTTGGTGGCCTGGAAGAAATCGAGATAGGCCTGCACCTGGAACACCAGCAATTTGTCACCGGGGCCACCTTGTGTCATCGCGTAGATGATATCGAATTGTTGGATCGAGTCCAGCAGGCGGAACAGTGTTGCTGTCAGAATATAGGGCATCAACATCGGCAGCGTGATGCGGAAAAACACAAAGCTGCGCGGTACGCCGTCGAGCGCTGCGGCTTCAAAGGGGGCTGGCGGCAATGAACGCAGACCCGCCAATAGCAGGATCATTATGAAGGGCGTATAGACCCATACGTCAACAAGTGTGACCGTCAACAAGGCCGTCGCGGGATCAGAGCCCCAACGCATGTCAGGAACACCTATGACGGTGAGAAGGTAGCTGAGGATGCCGAAGTTCGGATTTGTCATGAGCTTCCACATCAGAGCGGCAAGGGCTGGTGCCGTCATCAGGGGCAGCAGCAGCAGAATGGAGATGAAATTGTTGAGACGCGAGCGCCTTTGCAGCAGCAGCGCAATGCCGAGGCCGAGCAGCAGTTCAACAACCACCGTAAGACCGGCATAGAGCAGCGAGATTTTGAGTGTGTTCCAGAACTTCGGGTCGGTGAAGAAGTTGGTGTAGTTCTGGAACCAGATGAAGCCCTTCATTTGCGGAAGGTTCAACCGGTAACGCAGCATGGAATAGTAGACGGCTGTGAGGAAGGGAATGAGGATGCCCACACACATCAACAATGCCGGCAGGCTGAGAAAATAAGGCAGCGCCTTGCGCATGAAGCGGGAATGTTTGATGGGGGTGGTGGTCATGGGTGTTTCAATTGTGGTGGTTGGAAGAAAGAGGCCTCATCAGCCCTTCGGGCAGCTTCTCCAGGGGAGAAGCGACTGGATGTTAGACCTCCCTCAATGATTGAAGTTGGGGAAAGTGCGTCAGCCAGTCCCTTCCCCTCTGGGGAAGGTGGCCGAAGGCCGGATGAGGTCCCTTCGTGCGCGGGCTCCAGGGAGTGAAAACCCGCGCACAGGGGGTGCCTCAGCCCAAACCGGCTTCGGCCAGTTTCTTGTCCATTTCGGCAGCCATTGCGTCCAGACCTTCGTCAACCGGAATTTCCTTCGACACCATCTTCTGCAGGTTTTCCGACCACAGGGTTGTGAGATCGAAGAACAGCGGTTGTGCCGTGAAGTAGATTTTGGCACCGGGTGCCGATACGTCGTGCTGGTTCAGATAGCCCGGATAGGACTTGTCGATGCGCCCGCGGAATTCCTCATCCTTCCAGACCGAGGCACGGACAGGGTTGACGAAGTTCATCTTGCGGGCACCGAACAGGTCATGTTCGACCGAGGTTGCCCACTGCATGAAATACCAGGCTGCATCTTTCTGGGTGCCCGCATTGTTCATGGCGAGTGACCAGATCCAAACGTTTGGCGTGGGTGCCTTGGCCGCAGGGTTTGCCGCAAACGGGGCATAGCCCAGGTTGCCGGCTTCCTTGTTGTCGCCACCGTTCATGAAATAGCCCAGAATGTCGGCGTCGAAAATCATGGCGGATGCGCCTGCTCCAAGGTCCGTGCCGACCTGATACCAGGTGTAGTTGGCCCAGTCCTTCGGTCCGGAATCCTGAATCATCTTCACCCAGTCCTTGTGATAGGACTTGGAACCGGCCGAGTTCATGGCGGCTTTCAGCTTGCCGTCGGCGACGTTGAAGTCCTTTTCTCCGAAATTGGCATAGCCCGAAAGGAAGCCCGGATGGATCGACGCCCAAGACCGGGAGCCGCGCACACCAATGCCATAGGGTCCGCCCAGATCCTTGGTGAGCTTGGCCGAGGTCTCGACCATTTCGCCCAGGTTTTTCGGTGGCTGAACCTTGACCTTGTCAAACATCTTGGTGTTGTAGGACAGGTTGTTGAGTTCATAGCCCCAGGGCATGCACCATTGCTTTGCGTCGGCAGAACCGAGTTCACCACCGGGTACGCCGTTCCACGAGGTCGATGCACGAAGGCCTGGCAATACATCTTCCCAATTGAAGGTGGGATGGGTCTTGGCCGGGTCTTTGATGTATTCATTGAGATCGGTGATCCAGCCTGCGGGTCCGTAGGTCCATGTCATATAGGCGCCGGTCATGAAGGCATCATATTCCGTCGAACCCGACGACAGGGCAGCCGTTACCTTGTCGAAGTAAACATCTTCCGGGAAGACGTCCCAGGACACGTCCATGCCGGTCATGGTCTTGAAGGTTTCAATATTGGCAATCATGGCATCGGCGTAGGGATGCTTGTTCAGCAGCAGCTTGATCTTGGAGCCTTTGAATTTCATCCAGTCGAAATCAGCGGCCATTGCCTTGGTCTGGGCAGCTGTGACCAGCAAGCCCGCAGCGCTGGCGGACAAACCAAGTTTGCCTGTGGCTTGCAGCAATTCGCGGCGGCTGATGCGGCCCTTCACGAAAGCCTCGAAAAGTCCCTTTTCCTTGTCGTACATGATGTGGTCCTCCAATTTCTATTCTTGTTGAGTTCAACGTTCAGCCCGTTGCGGATTTTCCGTTCTTCAGCCCGGAATTCACTCCCGGTTTTGTGGTTACGAGACGGCGTGCCGTCGCCTCATCAGTGATCAGACCATGCAAAAGCCCACCCGCCAGAATGGCGCGCGTCGCCTGAATCTTGGATGTGCCGCCTGCCAGCGCGACAATTTTGTGGGAGCGCAGATCGGCCAGGCGTGGCGCCATGGCGCGATCAGACAGGGGGTGCGGCATGTGCGTGCCATCAGCCAGGAAGAAGTGACCCAGAATTTCTGCGCAGGCGCCAGAGGTGATCACGCTGTCCACATCATCGGCATCCACCATGCCGCCTGATGCGATGAAACTCTGACGGTCGACTTCGCCAATGCCCGCGATATAGATGTCGGCGTTGCGGGCCATTTTGATAACGTCAGACACACCATACTGCGATTCAAGCACGGCGCGGTCCTTTGCCGTGTTGGCGAAAAACGGCACCGGCATGACATAGCTTTCGGCCGACGTGCGTTCTGCCAGCCGGTGGATTACATCAAAAGGGCTGGCTGCAAAGCGGCGCGTCAGGCCACCAAGCAGGGATACAAATTTGGTTTTACCAGCGTTGACGCTTGGCAACATGTCAACTGCGGCTGCGAGTGTGCGCCCATGACCCACGCCGATGAGACTGTAAGATTCATTCTCAATGATCGTGCGAAGATAACGCGCACCTGCCGTTGCCAATGTCCGCAGCGGCAGGGCACCTTCGTCGATGTTCGGCACCACTTCACAAAGCTTGAGATTGAATTGCAACTTCATTTGTTCTTCGAGCGCAATGCAGCCGGCAATCGGACCTTCGACAAAGACCCGGATCAAGCCTTCAGCCCGGGCTTTGGCGATGAGTCGATGGGCCTTGGTGCTTTGCACACCCAACATCTCCGCAACTTCGCCCTGGGTCTTGCCCCCTGCAAAATGCAGCCAGGCGGCACGGGCAGCCAAAGCGGCTTCCTCGTCAACTGGCATTGCCGGGGACATCTGGTTCAAGGCCTCTCCCACCGCTTTTGAATTATTTTTCTTGTTCTGCAATATTTTTCAATATTGAACCCGAGTCAAACGAATTCGTCGCTGCAATGCGGCAGAACGGGGGATGTCCACCTGGCCAGCATCTGCTTCATAAGGGTGAGGGCGATACGCCTGTGCGGTGATATGCTGCGTGTTCAAATCAATTGGCAGGCTCATTTATGCGCACCGAGACACCCGAAACGATATACCTCACAAATTACGCGCTAACACCCTATGTCGTATCCCACGTTGATTTGGACATCGCGCTGTCACCTTCTGCAACGGTTGTAAAGAGCGTTTTGAGTATCACCGCGCGCACGCTGCAGGCAGCGGCGCTGGTGCTGGACGGTGAAGGTCTCACCCTGATCTCCCTGTCCATCAACGGTGTTGCACTTTCTGCGGCGGAATTCAGTTACAGCAACGATCACCTGACGATTGCAACGTTACCCACGCAGCCATTCACGCTTGAGATTTTGCAGAGCTGCGACCCCCAGGCCAATACCGCGCTCTCAGGCCTCTACCTGACCAACGGAATTTTCTGCACGCAAATGGAAGCAGAGGGATTTCGCCGCTTTGCCTTCATGTATGACCGGCCCGATGTGATGGCGACCTATCGTGTTCGGATTGAAGCACCGGCAACACTGCCCGTCCTGCTCTCAAACGGAAACCGCATGGGCCAAGGTAAAGTTGGCGAATCTGCTCATTACGTTGTGTGGGAAGACCCGCATCCGAAGCCCACCTATTTGTTCGCGCTCGTGGCCGGTGATCTGGCTTCGATTCACGATGACTTTAAAACATCGGAAGGCCGCAGTGTGAAGCTCGGCATTTATGTCGAGAAAGGCAAGGAAGACCGTTGCAGCTGGGCCATGGAAAGTCTGAAAACATCAATGCGCTGGGACGAAGAGCGCTTTGGACGCGCCTATGATCTTGATGAATTCAATATCGTCGCCGTGTCCGATTTCAACATGGGCGCCATGGAGAACAAGGGACTCAATATCTTCAACGACAAATACATTCTGGCGCGCGCAGATACAGCCACGGACAATGACTACGTCAACATCGAACGCATCATTGCTCACGAATACTTCCATAACTGGACGGGAAATCGCATCACCTGCCGCGACTGGTTCCAACTTTGCCTGAAGGAAGGTCTCACGGTGTTTCGCGATCAGGAGTTTACGTCGGACGTGCGGTCGCGGGCCGTAAAGCGCATCGAGGACGTAAAGACATTGCGGGCCAGGCAATTCCCGGAAGACCAGGGCCCCCTTGCACACGCCGTGCGGCCCACCTCCTATATCGAAATCAACAATTTCTACACGCCGACAATTTATGAAAAAGGCGCCGAAATCTGCCGCATGATGCTGACCATGCTGGGCCGCGACAGCTTTCGGGATGGCACGGATCTGTTTTTTGAACGGCACGATGGTGAAGCGGCAACCGTCGAAGATTTTCTGCGCTGCATGGCTGATGCGTCAGGCCGTGATCTCACACAGTTTTCAAAATGGTACGAGCAGGCAGGTACACCTGTCGTCACGGTGAGGACCTCCTACGACGCATCGGCAATGGAGTTCAGGGCTGAGATTTCTCAACATACACCAGATTCACCGGGCCAGTCCGCCAAACCGCCACTGCACTTGCCGCTTGCACTTGGACTCTTGAGCAGGGATGGACATGAACATCCGCTGCGGACGAAAGAAAACGTGCCCTTGCATGATGGTATCGTCGAACTCACCGGTGCAGCCCTGACACTGACGTTTCGCGACATCGCAGACCGCCCGGTCCTCTCCATCAACCGTGGATTTTCAGCGCCGGTGATTCTGAAGAGCGATCAGACCGATCAGGATTTGCTGGTCCAGCTCGCCCATGATCCTGACAGTTTCAACCGCTGGGAAGCAGCCCAGACAACGGCGCGGCGATTGTTCCTGAAAGCCTATCGCAGCGAGCCATATGATGTTGCGCCATTGGCAGCCGGACTTGGACAGATGCTGGCATCAACGCAACTCGACGATGCCTTCAAGGCCTTGATGTTGCAATTGCCGGGCGAAGCCGAAATCACGGCAGCACTTGGTCAGCAGGTCGATGCCTTGCGCGTTCACCTCTCGCGCAATGCTGTGTTGAATGCTGTCGCCGTAGCGATGGCCCAGGATCTGAAAAACATACTGAACACCACGGTCGAAAGCGGACCTTACCTGCCGAACACCGCTGGTGTTGCGCAACGTAGCTTTCGTCTGGCCGCTTTGGCACTGCTGTCCCATGGTGAACCTTCGTCTGCTGTCGAATTTGCGCGGGATGATTTTTCCACTGCCAGAAATATGACCATGGAGGCAGGTTCACTGGCTGCTGTGTTGCAGGTTGACGATGCCGCAATCGAGGCCATGTTGGATACGTTTTATCAGCGCCATTCAAGCGATCACCTGCTGGTCGACAAATGGTTCATGCTCATGGCAGCAAGGCCTGCTCCCAAACCGGCTGCGCGAATCGAAACGCTGACGAAACATTCCGCCTTCACTTACAAAACACCCAATCGTGTCTATGCCTTGATTGGCGGATTTACGGGCGGAAATCTGGCGGGCTTTCACGCAGCGGACGGCAATGGTTACAAACTGCTGGCCAGTGTCATCATCACACTCAACGGCATCAACCCGCAGGTGGCATCGCGCATGGCCACCAGCTTTCGCAGTTGGCGACAGTATGACCAGGTCAGGCGCGATCATGCAGCGGCAGAAATGCAACGCATTCTCGCGGTGCCAGGACTTTCAAACGATGTTTATGAGATCATTTCAAGAACATTGGCATGATCAGGCCGATAAATCGAATCGCAGATTCATTCAGGGGTTGGCAAATCAGATTCCGAGGCTGTAATCCTCACAGCCATTGCGTCGGAACCCGTTTGTTGTAGCAGAGTGTCCGTTCCGGTTCCTGACGCTGACCATAAATCGTATCGGAACCGTAACGTTGCAGAAAGCCCAGATTAGGGAGCTGTTCTTGAAAGAGCGCGCATTGCGCCTGCCCCTGCCCTTTCCGGGGCATGGAGGTTTCAAGGTCAGCGAAGCCGCCCTGCGCCGTCTGGTCACGATCATGACGATCCTGTTTCTGGTCACCCTTGCCGCTGCCATTGCGTCACAACTGATCGAGAGCCGCGACCGGCAAATGGCTGACGGTGCTGATCTCACATTGCTGCAAGCTGATCTGACGGCGCAGCGGTTGCGGGACCAGGCACAACTGGCCGCATCCGAAAACCGTACGTTGACCTCCGTCGGCACCAACGATCTTGCCAAGGCCCTGTCCGCCAATGCGCAAAAGGACGGGCGCAGTTTCATGGTTGTGAACTCCGGTGGCAAGATCACAGCAGCGGTTCCCGATAATACCCAACTCGTCGGACGCAATGCAGCCGATGTGCTGGGTTCTGCCTATTTCAGCGTCAGCGAAATCGATGCCAGCAATCTGAAGCCCGTGACACTTGCCAGTGGACGCATTGCTTTTGTCGCCACGCGCAGCCTGAGTGTGGTGCCGGGCAATCTGATTGTGCTGCACCCCCGGGACAATATTCTGAGTGCCTGGCAGGACGGTATGACGCAGCTGGCCGTGTTGTTTGGTGTGACGTTTCTCATTCTCTCCCTTCAGTCTGCCGCGTTCTATTGGCAGGCAGCAAAAGCCACGGAGGCGGATGACGCCTTGGGCCTTGCCACGACCCGGTTGGAACGTGCCTTGGATGGCGGGCAATGCGGCTTGTGGGACTGGAACCTGGCCGAAGGACGTTTTTTCTGGTCGGCCTCCATGTATGAAATTCTCGGTCTTGAGGCCGATGGCCAGCGTCTGACGTTTGGTGACGTGTCACGACGCATTCACCCCGATGATGCGAAACTCGATGATCTGGCGGAAGACCTGCTCACAGGCCGCGCCAAGGTGTTCGATCATGAGTTCCGCATGCGCCACGAAAACGGTTCATGGGTGTGGCTGCGTGCCCGTGCGGCACTCGCACCGGGTGACAAGACCACCGAGCCCCATCTCGTGGGCATCGTGTTTGATATTTCGCGGCAGAAGCAACTCGACAAATTGAATGAAGCCGCTGAAGTCCGTTTGAAGGACGCCATAGAGAATATTTCCGAAGCCTTCGTGCTGTGGGACACCGAAAGCCAACTCGTCATCTGCAACAGCAAGTATCAGCAATTCCATTCCCTGCCAGCCTCCGCCTGTGTACCCGGAACACCCTATCATGTCGTCGCAGGGTCTGCGAAAGAACCCTTGGTCAAGCACTATGTGCCGGGTGAAATCAATGACCGTTCAGGTGCCCGCTCTGTCGAAGTGCAATTGGCCGATGGACGCTGGTTGCAGATCAACGAGCGGCGCACCAAGGATGGTGGCTTTGTATCCGTGGGTACCGATATTTCAGCCTTGAAAAAGCAAGAAGAGAAACTCCTCAATTCCGAAAAAACCTTGATGGTGACCGTGCGGGATTTGCAGCGTGAGCGCCAGACGGCTGAGGAGCAATCGCAACGCCTGGCTGAACTGGCAGACAAATATGCCAGCGAAAAAACCCGGGCTGAAGCCGCCAATCGCTCGAAGTCCGAATTCCTTGCCAATATGAGTCATGAACTGCGCACGCCACTGAACGCGATCATCGGCTTCAGCGAAATCATGACAGCGCAGATGTTTGGTGCGTTGGGTTCGGCGAAGTATACCGAGTATGTTGCTGATATCCGCAAGAGTGGACAATTCCTGCTGGATGTGATCAACGATATTCTCGACATGTCAAAGATCGAGGCCGGACGCACTGACCTTGAATTGGAAACCTTTGCTTTCAGTCCGGTGGTTGATGATGCATTGCGTTTGGTCGGACCCCGCGCCAGTGAATCCGGTGTTCAGCTTTCTGCAGAATGCGATGTTGATGTGTCACTGCGTGCCGATAAACGTGCCGTGAAGCAGGTGTTGATCAACCTGCTTTCGAATGCCGTGAAATTCACGCCGGAGGGCGGAAAGGTCAGCATCACGTCCACGGCCAGTGCAAGTGCCCTGCATTTCTCCATCGCCGACACCGGCATCGGCATTCCAAAACGTGATATCGAGAAACTTGGACGTCCTTTCGAACAGGTGGAAAACCAGTTCACCAAAAGCAAGGGCGGTTCGGGCCTCGGCCTGGCCATTTCCCGGTCACTTGTGGAATTGCATGGCGGCGTGCTGTCCATCGCAAGCGTCCTCAACAAGGGCACGACGGTGACAGTGTCTTTGCCGCTGGGAACTTAGCAAAGGACCTCATCAGCCCTTCGGGCAGCTTCTCCAGAGGAGAAGCGACTTGACGTGGAACCTTGCTAATATTTCGACCACTGAGGGAGGACTTTCATCCTGTCGCTTCTCCATTGGAGAAGCTGCCCGAAGGGCCGATGAGGTGTTTTCGGTGGCCAAAAGTGATTGGCCTTGGAGAGACTGCGTCTGCGCTCAAAGTTGCAGATCAAACGCTGAATTTCGACCTTACAGGAATTATTTTTCAGCCAATCGACGCGCTAATCCTTCCGCCGCCGTTTACCTCGCGCATCCCTGTCCCGGATTGCCGTAGCCAGAAGCGCTCGTTCATCTGGCGTCAGTTGGCTGACAATTTTCACAACAACATCGCCACCCCGCGCCGCAAGACTTTCTGTACCGGTTGAAAAAGCTGTCACGGTCTGACGGACGTCATCCATGGAAAACGGCTGCTTCTCCAGTGCGTCAGCAAGTTTCAGGCTTGCGCCTTCTGAAGCATCACGCAGATTGCGCAAGTCATCCCGGTTATCACGCACAATCTGCATCAGCGCATCACGGCGGTCACCCGAAATATCGTGAAAAAACCGACGCGGGATCAGTTGCACATAACTGGCACCGTTTAGACGGTCCATGGGGCCATCGCGGAATCTGGCCCCCGCAATGAGACCACCGACCAACAGGTTGAGCATCAACGACAGGCCGAGAAGTGCGGTCCACCAGCGCGAGCGCAACTGTGGCAACCAGTTCACGCCTGGCTTGTTTGGAGTTACATCACTCATGAGAGTTCACCATTGATAAAGGATTCCGTATCTTCAATTCCAATGCCGAACAGCGAGTCTGTTGCATCAGATACCAGCGTCGTATCCACCACGTTCAAGCTGTCGACCAGTGTCCCTTGCGCGCCGAGATAAAGCCCGACGGCGAGTGACGCCGCCAGCGGAACCGCGCTCAGCCAATAGCGTCCGGAACGCAACGCTGCCGATTTTTTCTGCGGAAAAGCAATGACATTGTCGGCCACCGGAGCGTCCAGTTTCGCTTGTAAGCGATCAGCAAAGCCCTGCGGCAAAACTGGCTGTGCCGCTGCTTTCAACATTACATCCAGCTCCGCATCCGTCATGTGTTTTTCGTCCATGGCCGTCATTCCTTTTCCGTCAGCGCGGACAGCAAATCCTGCTTGTCTGCGGTCAATTGGTCTTTCAAGGCGCGG
The DNA here is from genome assembly GCA_964244825.1 of uncultured Aestuariivirga sp. GTDB lineage: Bacteria > Pseudomonadota > Alphaproteobacteria > Rhizobiales > Aestuariivirgaceae > Aestuariivirga. The sequence goes on along the minus strand of CAXTKL010000020.1, from coordinate 15,687 downwards.
CGGGCCCGCGCCAACAGGGATTCAAAGGCATCAACCGAAAGCTCCATCACTGCTGCGGCCTCGGCTTGATGCACGTGCTCGAAATGCACCAGCGTGATGGCCTGCTTCTGCCGTTCCGGTAGAGCGGCTACGGCGCTGTCGATGCGCCGTGCCACCCAGGCCTGACTCAGGTGACTTTCCGCGTCGGGGCGTTCGTCACGCACGTCATCGGCGGCATCAACCACAAGGTCTGGTGTGCGGCGAAACCTGTCCATGGCCAGGTTATGGGCCACACGCAACAGCCAGCCCTTGAGCGCACCTGCATCCCGCACTTGGGCCGGATTGTTCCACAGCTTCAGAAACGCCTCTTGGGCAATGTCTTCGGCCTCGGCGCTGCCATTTGTCATCCGCCACACCACCCGGTACACCAGCCTGTGATACTTCGCCACCAGATGGCCAAAGGCCTTGGCATCACGCCGCGCGGCCGCGCGCAAAAGGTCCGCATCATTGCCATGATGCAGACCCGCCAGTGCCGCCGCTGTTGCGTCCGCTGACAAAATCAGCCGTGGTCCTTTCCTACTGGGCGGGCTGGGCCAGAAACGCCTTGCGCCAGGCACCACGCTTGAAACCCTTCAACTCCGCCAGGTCAACACCACCATTATGGTCTGTGTCAGCATTGTCAAACATGGCGTCCGCCACATGGTCAAATTCAGCCTGGCTGATACTGCCATCCTTGTTGGCGTCCATCAATTCGAGCATCCTCTTGCGGCGGATTTCGAGCCGTTTTTGCAGCATGGCGTCGATTTCCGCCGAAGTGACGATCTTGTCGCCATTGGTGTCGACAGCCGCAAAGCGCTTTTCCATGCGCGGCATGATTTCATCGCGGTTGATGCGGCCATCCTTGTTCGTATCCAGCCGCTGCAATGATTTCTCATTGCGCGGCAGATAGGGTTCGTTGGCCAGCGTTGCACCAGCCGTCATCGACAAGGCCAAAGCCCCCAAAATTGCTGTCTTCATGGTCTTTCCTCCAAAATGGTTGTTTCGGAAGCGCGCTTCTGCCTATAGGACGGAACGGAATAAGAATTCCGTCGCTGGATATTCAATTTATTTCAGGCGCGCCCACAAGTGCGTCAAACAGCTGGGCAACGCGGAACTGGGTGTGGCGCAACAGGTCTTCAGCACCTCGTACATCCGGCGTCTGAGCCGCCTGTGCCACGACGCGGTTCAGCCCCGCAAGTGCGGTGCTCGGATCAAAGGTAACGTCAAGGCACAGCCGCAGAATCTGCGTCAGGCGATGGTAGAGTTGCGTGGCGTCAATCAGTTCTGTGGCTTGTTGTGCACCGAGAAGTCCTGCCTGCTGCAGCTTGCCAAAAACCTCAACAGTGTTGGTGTCGAGAATGGCCGGATGCTGGTGGCCATGGATCAACTGCAGGAACTGGGCGATGAATTCCAGTTCCACCAGACCGCCCCGGACCCGCTTGATATCCCAGGGTGAAGCAGGCTTGTGTTCCCGCAGCATCAACCCCCGCATGGACACCACGTCGTGGCGCGTCACGGCCTCGTCCCGCGCTGACGCGAGAACCGTTTGCATGATGCTTAGTAACTCACGGCAAAGCGATGCATCCCCCGCAATCGGCCTTGCCCGAGTCAGGGCCAGCTTTTCCCAGGTCCAGGCACTGTCGGCCTGATAGGCCTTGAAGCTGGCCAAGCTGGTGGCCACGGGGCCCTTGCTGCCGGAAGGCCTCAGCCGCAAATCCACCTCGTAGAGTTCACCTTCGGCCGTTGGCGCTGACACCGCTGTGATCAGGCGTTGGGTCAGTTTGGTGAAGTATTGGCTTGGTGCGAGGACACGCGGCCCGCTTGACGCCAAACAATCCGCGTCATGGTCATAAACCACAATGAGATCGAGGTCAGACCCCGCCGTCATTTCACGTCCACCGAGTTTTCCCATAGCGATAACGGCAACCCGGCCCTGTGCCACAGTTCCATGCTGGCGCTCCACGTCTTCCTGTACGGAACCCAGCAGCGAGCTGACAACGCAATCGGCGATTTGCGTGAAGCCCTGCCCTGCTTCCTCGGCTGATACGGTCTCTGACAACACGCGCACACCCACGCGGAATTTCTGTTCCCGGCCAAACACGCGCAGGCGGTCCATGGCCTCGTCCAGTGGCAATCCTTGCGGAACCAAAGACCGCACAGATTGCAACAATGCGTCTTGTGAGGGCAGTGGACCAAAGAAAGATGGATCAAGCACCGCTTCGAGAATGCGCGGCCGGCGGCTGAGGCCATGGGCCAGCCGTGGTGCAGTGCCCAGAATTTGCGCCACCAGATCGAGCAGGCCGGGGTTGGATTTCAACATCGCAAACAGCTGAACCCCCGCAGGCAGACCCTTCAGAAATGTATCAAAATCAAGAAAGGTCCTGTCCGCATCACCAGAGCGTGACAGAGCGGAAAGCAGTTTCGGCATCAACTCGGTCAAGGCTTCCTTCGCACGCCTGTCGCGGGTGGCGGCGTAGCGGCCAAAGTGCCAGGCGCGAATGGTGGCAGACACTTCCGAAGCCCGGTAAAATCCCATGCGTTTCAATGTGTCGATCGTTTCCGGATCATCTTCACCACCCGTGAACACCAGCGCCCCCGAATCACCGCCCAGGGTTGCGGATTGTTCAAACAGCCGGGAAGAATGGGCGCGCACCAATTCCAGCGTGTGCCGGACTTTTTCGTGGAATGTCGCGGCGTCGGCATAACCACAGAACTGCGCAAACGTCACAAATGCATCCCCGGATGGCACGGCATGGGTTTGCTCATCACGTTGCATCTGGGCCCGGTGTTCCCAGTGCCGCAGCAGCACATAAGCCGCTTTTAAATCAACGGCCGTATTGGGCGTGATCCATTTTGCTTCTGCCAGGGCGTCCAACATGTCCAGTGTGGAGCGGCCCCGCAGCGCTGGATTGCGGCCCCCCGCAATCAACTGCTGGGTCTGCACAAAAAACTCGATCTCGCGAATACCGCCTCGGCCCAGTTTCAGATTGTGTCCTTCAACGGCAATCTCACCATGGCCCTTGACCGCGTGGATTTGCCGGATCAGGGATTGAATATCGCTGATGGCTGCAAAGTCGAGATATTTGCGCCAGATATAGGGTTGCAGGGTTTTGAGAAACCCTTCACCCAATGCAATGTCACCCGCGATGGGACGCGCCTTGATAAACGCCGCCCGTTCCCAATTCTGGCCAAGGCTGAGGTAATATTGTTCAGCCGATTGAATGGAAATGGCAATCTGCGTGGCCCGCGGGTCTGGGCGCAATCGCAGGTCCGTGCGAAACACATAGCCGTCGGCCGTCTGTTCTTGCAGCAGCGCCACCAGCCGCTGCGTCAGCCGGACGAAGAATTTGGCAACTTCTGCATCAGGAGGCAGACCTGTTGTGTCCGCATCGTAGAGAGTGATCAGATCCACATCGCTGGAATAGTTGAGTTCACCGGCACCATGCTTGCCCATGGCAAGGATGACGTAACCACACTCCTTGAGCGTGGTCAGCCGAAGTTTTCCGGACGTTGTGGCCTCGCGCAGCAGGGCGTTGAGCGCTGCGTTGATGGCCATATCGGCAAAGCGGGTCATGGCACTGGTGATCGCGTTCAGCGTCCAGATATTGCCGAGATCACACAAACCACACAATAGCGCAAAACGGGACTTGAGCTGACGCAACGTAGTGCCAACATCGGGCAGGGACAGGGTTTCAGCAGATTGTGTTTGCCACAGGATGGCGTCGAAAACGTCCTCTGGTGCACTTTCAAGGATCGATTGTGCAAAATCGGGATGATCAAGCAGGAGCTGCCGCAAGTAAGGTGACCCCGAAACTACGCCATCAATGAAAGGCCTCAGGCGTTCGAATGCATCAGCAAATGGCCCGGCATCCCAAAACAATTTCAACGCGTGTGAATCATGCCCCTGTGGAAAGGGTTGCGTGAGCCGGTCGGAGAAGTTTTTTGACATTTCAGTGTGCGGGCCCCCGCGCCACCTTACCGCGCTTCACTCCACACCGGAAGTGTCAGCATCGCCTTCAAGCCTGGCTCAGCATCGCTGAGTTCGAGCGCACCACCATGCATCTTCATGACACTGGCAACCAGGCTTAACCCCAGGCCATTGCCGGGTTTTGAACGGCTTTCATCGAGCCGTACAAAGCGTTCCAGCACCCGTTCGCGGTCTGCACCGGCAATGCCAACACCCGCATCGGCGATGGAAATCAGCGCGAGATTGTTTTCAACATGTGCTGCAATCGAGATATGCACAGATGGCCCGCCTTCAGACGCCCCGTATTTCATGGCGTTGTCGATGACGTTGCTGAAGGCCTGGGACAGCAGTTGCCGGTCAGCCCGGACCTGCATGATCGGCAGTTCGGCAAGTTTCAGACTGCCGCCTGCGTCCTCCACCAACGGTTCGTACAATTCAGCCACATCGCGCAGCACATCCGCCACATCAATGACATCAAAACTCTCGCTGCGCTGCCCCGCATCCGCCTGGGCAATGGAAAGAAGCGCATTGAAGGTTTGCAACAGCTTGTCACTCTCGGCAATGGTCTGCTGCAAGGCCGCGCTGTGTTCCCCCGGCGCGGTCGAACGCAGGGCGGCCTCGGCTCTTGCCCGCAGCCGGGTGAGTGGGGTGCGCAGATCATGGGCGACATTGCTGGAAACCTCTTTCATGCCCCCCATCAGGCGTTCAATCTGCGCCAGCATTTCATTCAGGGAACCTGCCAAGCGGTCCAGTTCATCGCCGGAGCCTGCAATGGGCATGCGCTGGGCCAGATCACCCGTCATGATCGTGCGGCTGGTTTCGGTAATGGCGTCGACGCGCCGCAGGAAATTGCGCGATGTCAGATAGCCGCCGCCCAGACCTAACACAGAAGCCAGCCCCAATCCCCAGTAAAAAGCATTTTGAATCACGGTGCGGAAGGAATGCAGTTCCTCAACATCCCGGCCCACCAGCAGTTCATAACCGCCCGACAGTTGCACATAATAGGCATGGGCCATGTGCTGCACCTGGGCCGCCCCCTTGCCCTTGACGATAGGGAAATCCACCCAGCTCGCATCGGTTGGGGCAGGAGCCGGCATGGCCACAAGATTACCGATCAGCCGGTCATGTTCAGCATTCACCAAAAGATAAAGTGTGCCCGATTCATCAGCCATACGCCGGCTGATCACGTCAACAACCCCGTTCAACCCGCGCAAGCGATACTGGTCGCCCAGGGCCTGCACTTCAGACCGGATGGTGTCTTCCGTCTGGCGTTCGAGCAGCCCAACCGTGCTCCAGAATACATAGCCCAGCAAGGCCCCCACCGAGAGCAGGAACACGAGCAGATAAATGGCGGCCAATCGAAAAGTGGAGGTGCGGAAGATCTTGGCGTTAACGGTCACGGATCATATATCCGGCGCCACGCACGGTTTGTAAAATGGGCTCGTCAAAACCCTTGTCGATTTTGCCGCGCAGCCGCGACACATGCACATCAATGACGTTGGTTTGCGGGTCGAAGTGATAGTCCCAGACGTTTTCCAGCAACATGGTCCGGGTCACGATATGACCCGCGTGACGCATGAGATATTCAAGCAGCTTGAATTCGCGGGGTTGCAGGGGAATGCCCTTGCCAGCCCGTGTCACATCACGGGTCAACAAATCAAGTTCAAGGTCGCAGGCTTTCAGCCTTGTTTCCAAAGCTGTACCAGTGGTGCGCCGGGTCAGGCCTTCAACGCGGGCCAGCAATTCCGAAAACGAATAGGGTTTGGCCAGATAGTCATCACCACCCGCCCGCAGCCCGCGCACGCGTTCATCAACGTCGGACAACGCACTGAGAATCAAAACCGGAGTCGGCAAACCATCGGCACGTAAACTGCGGATAACAGAAAGACCATCAAGTTTCGGCAACATGCGGTCAACGATCAGCACATCATGCACAGCTTCCCGGGCCAAGGCCAGGCCCTGTTCACCGTCGGATGCATGATCAACCAGGTGACCGCTTTCCTTCAACCCGCGCACGAGCCAGGTGGCAGCGTCGCGGTCATCCTCGATCACAAGCACACGCATGGATGTTTTTGTTCGTCCCTGTATTTCAGCGTGTTCGGACGATACCCGAAACCCATCTGACTTGGAAAGGGGCGGCGCGGAGACAGTTTCATTTGGGGGAACGTCGGGGGATCCTGTCTCCGCGCCTGTTGGGCCCATTGCTGAGCGGGGAAGCGTCATGTGCCCAATTCTTTCATCTTACGTGGGGGACCCGTTTTGGATTTTCAACCCTGATCACGAGGAAGTGTGATGTAGGTTTGACTGTCGCCGGATTTAACCAGCATCAGAACTTTTTTGCTCTTGCTGTCCTTCAGGGCCACATTCACATCAGCCGGCGTGGTTACTTCCTTGCCACCGATTTCAAGGATCACGTCTCCCGCCTTGAGACCGCGCTGGGCTGCTTCGGACTTGGGGTCCAATTCAGTGATCTGCACTCCGGGTCCATCGGTTGCCGGTGCCACGCTGATGCCAAGATCAGACAGGCCGAACTTCGGCTTTTCCACTTTGCCGCTCATCATCTTTGCGGGATCAACCGGCATGGTGCCGATCTCGACATCAATGGTCTGATGCTTGCCTGCGCGAACAATTTCCACAGGTACTGTCGTTCCAGGCTTCATCTCGGCAACGGCGCGGGATAGAGCCTTGGCGTCTTCAATCACATGATCGCCCGCCTTCAGAATGGTATCACCCTGCTTCAGGCCAGCCTTGGCTGCAGGTGATTTTTCCGACAGGGCAGACACGATTGCACCTTCGGCCTTGTCGAGGCCCAGACTGTCAGCAATGTCCTGGGTCACCGGCTGGATTTGCACCCCGAGATAACCCCGCGTCACCGCACCATTGGACTTCAAATCCGTGATCACCTGTTTGACGATGGAGGCTGGAATGGCAAAGCCGATACCGACGGAACCACCTGAAGGCGAGAAGATGGCAGAATTGACGCCGATCACTTCACCCTCAAGGTTGAACGAAGGACCACCGGAATTGCCCTTGTTGATGGAGGCATCGATTTGCAGGAAATCATCGTAGGGGCCGGAGCCGATATCACGGCCACGGGCTGAAACGATGCCTGCTGTTACCGTGCCACCAAGGCCGAAGGGATTGCCCACGGCCATGACCCAGTCCCCCACCTTCGCGTCATGGGTGCTCAGGGGCACATAATCGAACTTGGTATCGGATTTGATTTTCAGCAAGGCGAGGTCAGTCTTTGGATCGGTGCCGATCACCTTGGCATCATATTCTTTGCCACCCTGGAACGTGATCTTCACCGTGGCTGCATCCTTGACCACGTGATTGTTTGTGACCACATAACCGTCCTCGCTGATCACAAAGCCCGAACCCACGGCCGTGCCGCCACCCGGTTCGCCCTGCGGTCCATGGAAACGGTCCTTGAACTGCGGAAACTGTTCAAAAAAATCCTTCAGCTGCGGCGGCAAGTCTTCGGAACTTCCCGTGCCATCTGCGGCGGCAGGCTGATATTTGACCTCGACACTGACCACCGACGGCATAACATGCTCGACCAGAGGCGCAAAACCCTTGGTGGGGTCAATCATCGAAATTGTGCCCTGGGCAGCAGCCTGGTGAGCCGTGCTGACGGCGAGTGAGCCTGTGAGCAAGGTCGACGCCAGCAGGCTGACGGCGAAAACGCCCATGATGGATTTTGCGGTGCGGTTGGTGGTGCTGGTCATCCGAGTGTCTCCGGTTTGGATTGGAATAGCCGCAACATAATCATGCGGCTGTTACGTCAACATGGCTGCCACATGAAATCTCTGTAAGGCTTATGACCTATCGGTGGCGAAACCGGCCTATTTCCGCACAATTGCCTCAACTTCGGCCTGCTCGGCTGTACTCAGTCTGTCGGGCACAGCAACGGGCCTGCGGCGGAAGGCAAATACCAGCCCCGCCAGCAGAAGCAAAAACGGCGCGGCCCAGAGAATCACCGTGCTGGGTTTCAAGCGGGGCTTGAGCAACACAAATTCGCCGTAACGCGCCACAACGAAATCAATCACTTCCTCATCAGAATGCTTTTGCTGCAATTGCTCCCGGATCAGAATGCGAAGGTCCCGGGCCACCGGCGCATCCGAGTCATCAATGGATTGGTTCTGGCAGACCAGGCAGCGCAAGCCTGTGGAGATATTGCGTGCACGGGCTTCAAGCACCGAGTCTTTGAGGATTTCGTCAGGTTGCACGGCAAGGGCTGGGAGGGAGAGGAAAATCAAGCAGAGGAGCGTACAGCAACCACCCCCTCCCGCCTTCGGCGTACTCCCCCACGCTTCGCGCGAGGGAGAAAAAAATATTTTCTTCCTCAGCGGAGCTGGGGGGGTACGCCGAAGGCGGGAGGGGGTGGTTGACATCGCGCTCACTCCCCCGCCTGCACTTGCACCTTCACCGCCTTCTGCGGCACGCCGATGCGCAGGCGGCGATCACTCAACGACATGAACCCACCCGCAAACATAATCGCTGCCCCCAGCCAGATCCAAGTGGCCAGCGGATTGTAGGAGGCCCGCACATTGCGGGCACCGCCGCCTGCATCATCCCCCAGCACGACATAGAGATCGCCAAACAGACCCTGCACCAAACCCACTTCCGTGGTCGGCTGGTTCGAGGGTTTGAAGATGCGTTTTTCCGAAACGATGCTGGGCAGCTCACGCTCACCCACGGCCACCTTGAAACGGCCCTTGATGCCATCATAATTCGGTCCCTTGAGCGGCTCTTCGCCTATATAGGTCACTGTGTATTGGGCAACGTTGACATGTTCGCCGGGCTTCATGGTGAGGATGTGTTCCTCTTTCCACACCGTGAGAATAACAACGCCTATGACAACGATGCCCATGCCCGCATGCGCAAGGGCAGAACCATAGGCATTGCTGGGCAGGCCCTTGAACCGTGCCCAGGCCGTGACAAGCGGCACTTTGCCAAAATTGATGCGCTGGGCCAGGTCCTTGAAACTGCCGAACACCGCCCAGGCCCCGATGGCAACGGCAACGGGTGCAAGCCACGGTCCACGTTGCGTGGCCACCAGCACGGCGATGCTCACGAACAGCGCAATCACCACGGGGACCAAAATCTTTTTTGACACCGCACCAATGTCAGCCCGCTTCCACGTGAGCAGCGGACCGATGGGCATGACCAGCAACAACGGCAAGATCAGGGGTCCGAAGGTGAGATTGAAATAGGGGGGGCCAACAGAAATCTTGTCTCCCGTGATGGACTCCAGCGCAAGTGGATAGAGCGTGCCGATGAACACGGCCGCACAGGCCGTGCACAGCAACAGATTGTTCAACACCAACCCACCCTCACGGCTGACAGGCGCAAATAATCCGCCAGCTTTCAAGGATGGTGCGCGCACCGCAAACAAGGTCAGACTGCCACCAATGAAAATGCCGAGGATCATCAGAATGTAAAGCCCACGCTCCGGGTCAACAGCGAAGGCATGAACGGAGGTGAGCACACCGGACCGCACCAGGAACGTGCCGACCAACGACAGCGAAAACGCGAGGATGGACAAGAGTATGGTCCAGATTTTCAAGGCACCGCGTTTTTCCACCACGATGGCGGAATGCAGCAGGGCCGTGGAAATCAGCCAGGGCATGAAGCTGGCATTTTCGACCGGGTCCCAGAACCAGAAGCCGCCCCAGCCCAGTTCATAATAGGCCCACCAGGACCCCATGGCGATGCCGATGGTGAGCATGGACCAGCTCAGCAAGGTCCAGGGCCGGACCCAGCGGGCCCAGGCTGCATCCACCTTGCCTTCCATCAAGGCAGCGATGGCAAAGGAAAATGAAATGGAAAGCCCGACATAGCCCGCATAGAGAAACGGCGGGTGAAAGGCCAGGGCCGGGTCTTGCAGAATGGGGTTCAAGCCATTGCCTTCAATGGGCGGATTGGCCAGTCGCAGAAATGGGTTTGATGCGAGTAGAATAAACAGCAGAAACGCCACCCCGATGGACCCCTGCACGGCCAACACGCGCGCCCGCAAGGACGCCGGCAAATGCGTTCCAAACACCGCAACGGCGGCACCAAATAGCGACAGGATCAACACCCAGAGCAGCATCGACCCCTCGTGATTGCCCCAGACACCGGAAATCTTGTAAATCAGCGGCTTGGCCGAATGGGAATTTTCAACGACATTTAGCACCGAGAAATCACTGACGAGATAGGCGTTGGTCAGTGCCAGAAACGCCAGGGCAATCAAGGCAAACTGCGTGACAGCTGCCATGCGGCTCTGCTGCATCAAAGCGGCATTACCAGCCCAGGCACCATACAGCGGCACCAACATTTGCCAAGCCGCCACCACCAGCGCGAGCACGAGAGCAAAGTGGCCCAGTTCAACTGTCATAATGCACGCTCCGTAAATAACGCCGCAGAAACCTCATCAGCCCTTCGGGCAGCTTCTCCAGAGGAGAAGCGACTTGTTGAAAGTGCTCCCTTAAACTCTGAGCAATTAGGGAGGTCTTGCCACGAGTCGCTTCTCCTCTGGAGAAGCTGCCCGAAGGGTTGATGAGGTCCCTTCACCGCCCCATGCGAGAACTCTCTCACTTCTGGAAAGTCCGTCATTGCTGACCCTCCCCTTCTTTCCAAACACCCTTGGCCTTCAATTTATCGGCCACGTCTTTCGGCATGTATTTCTCATCATGCTTGGCCAAAACTGTATCTGCCATGAACACACCATCTGGCGAAACGGCACCTTCTGCCACCACACCCTGCCCCTCACGAAACAGGTCGGGCAATTGCCCTGTATAAGTCACCTTGATGGTGCCGATCTTGTCGGTGACGCGAAAGGTTGCCGTGGTGCCAGCCTTGATAAGCGAATTGCTTTCGACCAGGCCGCCCAGACGCAGACGTGTTCCAGCCGTGATGTGTTTCTCAGCAATCTCCGAAGGCGTGTAGAAAAACACAATGGTGTCGCGGATGGCATAGAGCACCAGCGCCGCTGCACAGCCCAGCACCGCCAACGAGGCAAGAATGATGGTGAGACGGGTCTGTTTGCGGGTCATTTCAGTTTCAGTTCCAAAGCCAGATCATTGATCAGCTTCATATCCGCTGCATTCGTGGCGAAAGTGGCGCGGGCGGTTTCCACGGCGGCCGCAGCCTTGTCACTCTCGCCTAAGACCGTCCGCGCCCGGATGAGCCGCAACCAGCCTTCAATGTCCTGCGGGTTGGTTTTCAGTTTTGCATCAAGACCATCCACCATGGAGCGGATCATGGCGGTTCGTTCCTCGGGCTTCATGGCTTGGCCACCCTGAATCTGTTCAGCACTGAGCTGCGGTGCAGAGGCATTCGGCTCAAGTCTGGCCAGTTGGCCCTCCACAGCCTTCCGATAGGGTGCATCGGCGGGGGCATTTGCGAGCAAATTTTGAAATGCCAGTTTGGCTTCCGCAGTCTTGCCTTCCTGCGCCAATCCCAGGGCTGCATAATACAAGGCCTTGGGCTGTTTGGGATCGAGTTTCAGGGCTTCCTTGACAATGGCCAGGGATCGTTCGGTCATCAGGCCCTGATTATCGAACACCAGCACTTCACCCAGGTCCGCATAGGCCGAAGCTGTGGGGCCGGATATGCGGATCACCTGCGCCATGGCATTGGCCGCATCGGCGTAGCGCCCCAGACTCAGATAACTCGTCGTCAAAAACTTCCAGCCCGGCAGCGCATCGGGGGTCTTCTGTTGCTGCGCCTCGACAACCGCCAGTGTGGCCGGCCAATCCAGATTGGCAGGGTCAATGCTGGTGTCGGTCTTCATGGCTGCCAGGGTTTTTTCTGCAGCAGCAAGCCGCTGCCGGTGCGGCACATCCGCAGCGCCAAAGTTCCCCACATGCCAATAAAGTGTTGCCGCCAGAAGTGGCACGATCAAAACAAGCGGTCTCGCAAAACCGGACGACGACTTTGTTGCAGCATCTTGCTCGCGCGCCACACCCAGCAAACGGCGGCTGATTTCGGTGCGCTGGGCCTCGGCCTCAGTTTCGCCGAGAACGCCCGACGCGCGGTCCCGTTCAAGCTCAGCAAGCTGGTCCTTGTAAATGGCAAGCGCACCTTCACTGCGGCCTGCAGCCTCAGGCATATTGGCAGCTCCCGTCGCCAGCAATGCTGCAACAGTTACCACCGTCAAAACCCCAGCAAACAGCCAGAACATCAGCATTGAAAACGTGTCCTCAATCCGCCGCTGACATAGGCGTGGGTGCCTGTATTTCCGCCATGCCGCAGTGTCGCACGGGCCGTTCCGCATGTCGGAAAAGCATGGAGTACCGCAAGTGTGTTTGATAGAAGGGCCGCAGCCTCAGTGGAACCAGTCATGCCGCAACGTTATTCCATTTTCTCCCTCGCCCGCAATGCACTTGGCTACCACAAGGATTGGGAGCGGGCCTGGCGTTCCCCGGAACCCAAGCTTGAGTATGACGCCGTCATCGTCGGCGCCGGCGGCCATGGCCTTGCCACGGCCTATTATCTCGCCAAGAACCACAAGATGACCAATATCGCCGTGGTGGAAAAAGGTTGGCTGGGCGGCGGCAATACGGGGCGCAACACCACCATCATCCGCTCCAACTATCTACAAGACCCATCCATCGCGATTTATGAATTATCGCGTTCACTCTACGAAGGCCTGTCGGCGGATCTCAACTACAACATGATGTTCAGCCCGCGCGGCGTGATGATGCTGTGCCAGACACAGTATGAATTGCGCGCCTTCCAGCGCACCGCCCATGCCAATCGTTTGGCTGGTCTCGACTGCCGCATGATCACCCCTGCGGAAGTGAAAGAAATTTGCCCCATCATCAATGATGATCCAAACTGCCGTTACCCCATTCTCGGCGCTTACTATCAACCCCGAGGTGGCACCGGGCGGCATGACGCGGTGGCCTGGGGTTATGCCCGTGGCGCTGATGCCATGGGCGTCGACATTATCCAGAATTGTGAAGTCAAAGGTATTCAGCGCGACGGCGGCAAGGTTGTGGGGCTTGAGACCACACGCGGCGTAATCAAGACCAGGAAGATCGGTGTTGTCACAGCCGGCCATGTCTCCACCCTCATGGACATGGCAAGCGTGCGCATGCCGATTGAGAGTCTGTGTTTGCAGGCGCTAGTGTCGGAGCCCATCAAGCCGGTTATTGATTGTGTCGTCATGGCAAATACGGTGCATGGCTATATGAGCCAGTCCGACAAGGGCGAGTTGGTGATTGGCGGCGGCACGGACCCTTACAACAACTATTCACAGCGCGGCTCTTTCCCCGCTCTTGAACATACCATCACGGCATTGGTTGAGACCTTCCCCATCATCTCGCGCCTGCGCATGCTGCGGCAATGGGGTGGCATTGTTGATATGACGGGTGATCGTTCTCCCATTCTCTCCAAAACACCTGTCGATGGATTATATGTGAATTGCGGTTGGGGCACCGGCGGCTTCAAGGCCATTCCCGGCTCCGGCTGGGTCTTCGCTGACACCATGGCCAACGACCGCCCCCACCCCATCGCAGAACCGTTCTCGCTCAATCGTTTCGCCGAAGGGCGATTGATTGATGAGAGCGTTGCAGCAGCCGTTGCGCATTGAGAGGGACCAGACCATGCTTGTTGTAACCTGCCCCGTCTGTGGCGTCTCCGGCGATGAAAATGATTTTCATTCGGGCGGCCAAGCCCATGTGGCGCGGCCCGCTACCACCAATCCCGAAGGCATCAGCGATGAACAACAGCGGGACTATCTCTTCATCCGCCACAACCCCAAGGGCCTGCATTTCGAACGTTGGCGCTGCGACCGGGGCTGCGGAAAATGGTTCCATGCGGCGCGTGATACCGTGACGATGGAGTTCAAGGCCTTCTACGGCATCACTGAATTGCCGCCTCTGGAATTGCAGGCACAGGCAAAAGGTCCGTGGGCGGAGTATTTCAAGATGCGTGCAAAGGCGACGTGATGCGAGCCTGTGGTCCCTCATCCGCCCTTCGGCCACCTTCTCCCGTTGGAAGAACCGGGAGAAGGCACAATGTTTTCGCCTTCTCCCGCCCCTCTTGGCGGGAGAAGGTGGCCGAAGGCCGGATGAGGGGATACCCACACGCTCTCCAAATACATGACACAGTTTCAGCGAGCCCCCACCCATGAGCAACAAACCCTACCGTCTCCCCGAAGGTGGCAGCCGCATTGATCGCTCGAAGCGCATCACCATTTCCTTCGATGGCAAAAGCATTCCGGCTTTCGCTGGCGATACTGCGGCTTCCGCGGTACTTGCATCGGGTCAGAAGATTTTCGGCCGCTCCTTCAAGTATCATCGCGCGCGCGGCGTGGTGGGCTTGGGTTCCGAGGAAATGAATGCGCTCATTGGTGTGGGCACCGGCCCCCGCCATGAACCCAACTTGCGCGCCACGCAGATTGAACTTTACGACGGCCTCACCGCCGTGTCGCAAAACCGCTGGCCGTCGCTGACTTTCGACATTGGTGCGCTGAACAACAAGCTCTCGCGCTTATTGCCCGGCGGCTTCTACTACAAAACTTTTATGTGGCCCCAGAGCTTCTGGAAACATGTCTACGAACCCGTGATCCGCCGTGCAGCAGGTCTCGGCAAAGCCGCAACCGAACGCGACCCTGACTCCTACGAACACATGCACGCCCATGTTGACGTACTCGTCGTGGGCGGCGGCCTCGCCGGATTAACTGCCGCGGAAGCCGCAGCCAATGCTGGTGCCCGCGTCTTACTGGCCGATGAGAACCCAGTGCTCGGCGGTATTGCTGATCTCATGGCGGGCAGTGTCGATGGTGTCTGCGCCATCGATCACGCCACGGCTATCGCCACCCGCCTCAAGGCTATGCCGAATGTGCACGTGATGACGCGCACCACTGTCGTCGGCCACTTCCACCACAACTACCTCATGATGTTCGAACGCGTCGCCGACCATGACCCTGCTCTGTTGGCTCAAGGCGCACCACGCCACCGCTTGTGGAAGGTCCGTGCAGGCCACGTCATCATCGCAACAGGCGCCCTCGAACGCCCCATCGCCTTTGCCAACAATGACCGCCCCGGCATCACCATGGCCTCGGCTGTGCGCGGGCTTCTCGAACGCCACGCGGTCGCTCCCGGCACCAATGGCGTTGTGTTCACCAACAATGACGACGCCTACCTCACCGCCCTCGCCCTGAAAAAAGCCGGCGTCAATGTACGCGTCGTTGACTCGCGCCAGCTCCCCGACGGCAGCCTGATTGCTCGAACGAAAGAAGCAGGCATCGATATCAATTTTGGCAGCATCATCTCCGCTGTTGAAGGCAGTTATGGTGTGACAGCGGTGAAGATCGCCGCCTATCGCAAGGGCCAGGGCCGCGTCATCACCGAGAAAAAAGTGAATTGTGATTTCATCGCCATGTCCGGTGGCTGGAATCCGGCGCTGCATCTCTGGTGCCACAATGGCGGCAAAATCAGGTTTGACGATGCACTCCATTCCTTCCGCCCTGACAAACACAGCGACCCCATCACCGCCATCGGTGCTGCCAACGGCACCATGTCATTGGCTGACACCCTCACTGAGTCACAGGCCGCAGGCGATGCCGCTGCAAAATCCACGCTGAAAAAAGCCAAGGCCACCAAAGCCAAATCCTATAAGATCGAAGAGCCCACACGCGCCGCCTTGGAACCCCTCTGGTTCGCCCCCGCCACGGGCAAATACAATGAAGGCAACAAGCACTTCATCGA
>CAXTKL010000019.1:27041-37982 GCA_964244825.1 uncultured Aestuariivirga sp. | reverse complement strand
TGCATGGCCTTCGGCGGTCAGTGCATCGTTCTTGTCGAAATAGTTGACCACCATCTCAGCGGCGTCGGGGTTGTGCAGCAAGGCCTGCTCAGCGCGCCGCTTCAGTGTTTCCGCCAGCGGCCAATTGGGTGCTGCGGCCTGAAAATCACGAATGCGTTGAAACCCGACATCCTTGCCATGATCTCTGAGATAGAGAAGTTCAACCAACTTGATAGCGGCACTATCGCCCGACCGCGCGGCAAATGGCCCGGCGTCAGCGAAATTCCCGCGCAGGGCTTCGATGACGGCCGCCACTGCCATGGGGTTGGCGGCTTCAGCCGGGGGTGCCGAAGCAATATAGGGTAGCATTGCAATTGTGGAGGCAGCACACAGGCCCTTCAACACCGAACGGCGATTCAACTCCGGAAACATGCTCACTCCAACTCCTGACAAACGCGCAATTCCGGCGATCAAGCAGTCCCGATAGGGGCAGATTGCGACGGCTTTGGGGCCAAGCGCACTCTTGCTTGCCGTTCCGAATATGAACGACTAAGGTGCCGCGACTTTGAAAAGCCACGGGTGTATCAATCTCTCACCCTAGCCTTTTTATGGTTTAGAACTTCTTACCCAATCCAACGAATGTGAGGATGCCGTGAAATTCCAAGGGTCTTTTCCTGCCTTGATTACGCCGATGAAGGATGGTGCTGTAGATGAAGCTGCCTTCCGCAAATTCGTGGCGTGGCAGATAAAAGAGGGAAGCCATGGACTGGTTCCCGTTGGCACCACTGGCGAGAGCCCGACGGTGACGCCGGTAGAACACAAGCGCCTCATTGAAATCTGCGTGGAAGAAGCAAAAGGCAAAGTACCCGTGATCGCAGGTGCCGGATCGAACAATACGGCAGAAGCCATCGAATATGCGGCCCATGCCAAAAAGGCCGGTGCTGATGCCGCACTGATCGTTTGCCCCTATTACAACAAGCCGACGCAAGAAGGTCTGTATCAGCATTACAAGGCCATTGCTGAAGCCGTGGATCTTCCGATTTTTGTTTACAATGTTCCCGGCAGAACAGTGGTGGCCATGAGCGTCGAAACACTGACCCGGCTTTCGAAGGATTTCCAGAATATCATCGGCACCAAAGATGCCACTGCTGATTTGACCAGACCTTCACTGCAACGCCTTGCGTCTGGCGACGGCTTTATCCAGCTTTCGGGCGAAGATGGAACCGCCCTGGGCTTCAACGCCCATGGTGGCGTCGGTTGCATTTCAGTCACAGCGAATGTGGCCCCGCGTCTTTGCGCTGAATTTCAGGAGGCGACCTTGCGGGGTGACTACAAGGCAGCCCTCAAGTTGCAGGACCGTCTGATGCCATTGCACAATGCACTGTTTGTAGAAACCAATCCGGGACCGATCAAATATGCTGTAAGCCTGCTTGGGCATTGTACACCGGACGCACGTCTGCCCATGGTGCCGGTCACGGATGCCACCAAGAAAGCCGTTCAACATGCCATGAAGCATGCGGGATTGATCAACTGACATGTCAGCAAAAAGCGGCGGCGCGAAAAAATCAGCTGCCAGCGGCGGCATTGTCGTCAAGGGTGATAACCGCCGCGCCCGCTTTGACTATGAACTCATGGAAACCTTCGAGGCCGGAATTGAACTCAAAGGTTCCGAGGTCAAATCCTTGCGCGTTGGCCACGTCAATTTGGGTGAAGCCTATGCTGCTATGAAGGGCAATGAACTGCTGCTGTTCAATTCGAACATTCCTGAATACCGCGAAGCCAACCGCTTCAACCACGAACCCAAGAGGCCGCGCCGGTTGCTTCTGCACAGAAAGCAGATCGACCGGCTGGCTGTCGGCGTGTTGCGCGAGGGCCTGACGATTGTTCCGCTGAAAATTTTCTTCAATCCACGTGGCCGGGTGAAGGTTGACATTGCGCTGGCCAAGGGCCGCAAGCTGCATGACAAGCGCGAAAATACCAAAGAGCGCGAATGGAACCGCGAGAAGGGGCGCCTGTTGAGGGACAAGGGTTAGTGGGCAAGTTCTCCTCTCTGTCACGCTTCGCGTGCCACCTCTCCCGCAAGCCGGCGAGGACATGAAATTGATTTTTCCTCGCCCGCGCAGCGGATGACGGAGAGAGACTGCTCCTGAATGCCCAAACTCATTGGCTCACATCTTCCCCAAATCACGCTGCCATCCACCGACGGATTCCCGCACACCTTGAAGCAGCGCTCGGTCATCTTCTTCTATCCCTACACAGGAAAACCTGGACAGGCCGATCCTGAAGGCTGGCACACTATCCCGGGCGCCCACGGTTCAACACCACAGGCCCTCGCATTTTCAGAAGCGTTCGAAGAATTTGCCAGGTTCAACGTCGCGATTTTTGGAATCAGTTTTCAATCGCGGGAATGGCAACTGGAATTTGTGAACAGAAACAACCTGCGCTTTCCGCTTCTCTCCGACGCAGACCGCAAACTGTCATCAGCACTTGGTCTTGAAACCTTTCGTGCAGGCACACAAGACTATCTCGTGCGCCGGACAATTATTGCGGCCGACGGCGTCATCACCCATGATTTCTATCCCGTGCCCGTTCCGGCACAAAATGCCGCCAATGTTTTGAAAGCTTTGCAAACATGATCCTGATTGCGCTGGGCAGCAATTTACCGGGTCCCTGGGGTGAGCCGCGCGATACTGTTTTGCGCGCCCTTGCGGAAATGCCACGTCAGAATATCCGTGTACTGAAGACTTCTCGTCTCATCGAAACTGAACCCTATGGCGTGGTGGATCAGCCCAACTTCGTCAATGCGGTTGCACTTGTGGATACGGCATTGTCTCCTGAAACATTAATGCGCACATTGCACATGATGGAACGCAGGGCAGGGCGCAAGCGCTTGAAGCGCTGGGGGCCGCGCACACTTGATCTTGATTTACTTGATTATCATGGCCTTGTCAGAAAGCCATTGGATCGGTCCATCAAACCGCTGAAACTCCCTCATCCCGGGATCGAAAAGCGAACTTTCGTCTTGCAACCCATCTGCGACGTGGCACCACGTTGGAAGCACCCGGTCAGCCATCAGTCTGCGGCATTTACACTTCGTCAACTCATTCGCTTAAAGCAAGATTAAGCCTGACCTGCCACATTTCGACCAGACGTTTGGAATGGGATGCTATGAAAATTCTTGCTCTGACAGCACTTTTACTCGCTGCCGTCGCAACTGATGTGTCGGCAAAATCGCCACAGCTAGAAATCATCGGCGGCATGGGCGGCAGCGATGACGTGGCGATGATGCAGCCAGATCAAGACTCCATGGACTATAATATCCAGTCCACGGATGTCCGCCTTGCTGTTCAAACGGTTCCCTTTACCCGTGAGCTTCCAGCAGGTTCAGTGCTTGTCAAAACCAGCGAACGCAAACTTTACTTCGTGCTTCCGGGAGGTCAAGCACTGCGCTATCCCGTCGGCGTGGGCCGCGAAGGATTCACCTGGTCGGGCCGCAATCAGATTTCACGCAAGGCCGAGTGGCCTGCCTGGCGTCCTCCATCCATCATGATTGACCGCGAAGCAAAACGCGGGCATTTTCTACCGGAAGAAATGCAAGGCGGCCCACAAAACCCGCTTGGTGCCCGCGCGCTTTACATTGGTTCCACTGAATTTCGCATTCACGGCACCACGCAACCGTGGAGCATCGGCCATGCCGTGTCTTCGGGTTGTATCCGCATGTTGAATGAGCAGGTGATTGACCTCTACAACCGCGTTTCCGTTGGGGCTACGGTTGTTGTGGAACGCTGAGAAGAAGTATTTTGGCCTGGGCGGTTAACGTAACGCTCCTTTAACCCAAAACCGTCATTCTCTGTTCAGTGAGTTTGTTTGTACCGGAGTTTGCGTATGCGTTCTTCTTTGATCCGTGGCGTTATCGCCAAGGCCCTTGTCACCGTGGCCACCGCAGCACTGCTGGCCGGTTGTTCCAACAGCATTGAACGTTTTCAGACGGCTTATGACAATCCGTCAGATGCTGATCCTGTTTACACAGCATCCGTGCCCAAGGCCAAAAAGCTGACCCGCCCAAAATACAAGGCTCCGGCCTATGAAGCGCCCAGCTATGATGCCGCATCAAACAATGACGTGATTGAAGAAACGCCAATCAAGCGTGCGGCAATCCCCTTGGCCAAGCCTAAGGATTATGCTTCGGCCTACACGCCCGCCTACAAACAACCAAAATTGACATCCAGCAAGCCTCGCCTGATCGCAGCACCCGAAGAAGCGGTTGCTGATGCTGAACCAGCGACCAATGACTATGTGGCACCGGTTGCTGTAAAGGCACCGTTCAAGAAGGCACAGGCCGCCAGGCCGAAGCTTGTTGCGCCACCCGAGGAAGAAGTTGCCACGGCAGAGGCAGCGCCCAAAAGGAAGATCAAGTTCAACCAGTCAAAGCCCGTTGTTGACGAGCCTGTGGCCGATGCGGAACCCGTCGTAAAGGCCCCGAAGTCCGGTGCACTTCATACGGTTGCCTCCGGCGAAACGCTATATTCGCTCGGCCGCAAATACGGCGTGTCGCCATTCGCGATTGCAGATGCCAACAGTCTCGACAAGAACAAGCAATTGTCACTCGGTCAACAGATCAAGATTCCCGGTGGTAAATCCATCAAGCCAGCGGTTGAACAGGAACAGATTGCAGACAACGAACCTGCTGCAAACCCGCTGAAGGCTCCAAAGAAAAAGATCACACTTTCTCTTGCTGAAGAAGAGCAGACAGCAGATGCCGGTTCAAGCGATGGTGAACCTGCCATTGGTGAAGCACCGAAAGCGGTTGCTGTTGCGGCCAAGCCAAAGATCAAGGAACCAGTCGCGATTGCGGAAGCTCCAGCAGCTGTTGAAGGTCTCAGCCTGCGCTGGCCGCTCAAGGGCAAGGTCATATCAGGATTTGGCAACAAGCCGGGCGGCCTGAAGAATGAAGGCATTAACATTGCCGTGCCGGAAGGCACATCTGTGCGCGCGGCTGACGCAGGCGTTGTGGCCTACGCTGGAAACGAGTTGAAGGGCTATGGCAACCTGGTGCTGATCCGCCACCCCGGTGGATACGTGACAGCCTATGCGCATGCGGCCGAACTGTTCGTCAAGCGCGGTGACAAGGTTGAGCGTGGTGCGGTGATTGCCAAGGCAGGTCAGACCGGTTCCGTGTCCAGCCCGCAACTGCATTTTGAAGTGCGCAAGGGTGCGACCGCTCTCGACCCGATGAAATTCATGGCGTCCACAACCGCATCGAACTGATCGCGATCAAGGTCCCCTGCAAGGACTGGAGGCCTGGTTGCGAAAGCACCGGGCCTTCGTTCATTTTTTCATGCACGCATGGCGAAGGGCAAACCGCCTGACGGGCTCAGGCCCTCGCGGATTGCGAGTTGGCGCAATGGCGGGATCATTGCTACTGCGGCAAGTCCCGCAGTACGCGCCAGATGTGGTGGCAGCAGATCTGACAAGAGCGACCGGTTCATCATGGAAATCGCTGTCTGCCGGGGCAACACATCGGGGCGGCGAAGGCGATCGTAGCGCTGCATGGCCAGGTCAGAGCCGGGATCATCCTCGCCCAACACCACATCCACCATATGCCCCGCATCCCGCAACGACATGTTCAAGCCTTGCGCACCGACGGGTGGAAATACATGGGCCGCCTCGCCGACGAGGTAGGTTCGTTTTAATGCAAACCGCTCTGCTTTGACACCACGCATGGGAAAACTGTGCGGCGGCATTACGTTCGATATCAACCCAAGTGTGCCATGATTTTGCAACTGTATTTCTCTGGCCAGGTCTTTCATCGAAAACCGCATCACTGCATCAATCTTGTCAGGCTTGTCCATCCAGACCAGTGCGGAGGAGTTACCGGGCAGGGGCACTGTGGTGAAAGGCCCGCCCCGCTTGTGCCATTCCGTTGAAACATATTCATGCGGACGGCTGTGCGCAAAACGGGTGACCAGTGCAGACTGGGCGAAACTCCACTCACGGGCTGCGATGCCCGCCGCTGTCCGCAGAATGGAATTGCGCCCGTCGGCAGCGACAGCAAATCTCGATTCAATTGCCATGCCCGACTTTGTTGTGACCAGAAGGCTGTTGTCTCGCATGTCCACCTGAAGGACTTCATCATCAACTAACTGCGCCCCGAATTCTCCAGCCTTTGATCGCAGTGCCGGAATCAAAACCGCCAAGGGAATATTCCAGCCGAATGCCTCAAGCTTTGCTTCGGATGCGGAAAAACGGACGTCTGGCGCGGCCACGAGGTTTCCAGTGTCGTCCAGTAAATGCAGTTGCTTCAAGGGCGCACAGTGCTGGCGCATATCATCCGTCCACAGACCAATGCTTTCCAGCAGTTTCAGCGACGGTGACATGAGGGCCACCGTCCGCGGATCGTCATGCAGTGCGGGTGCCACAATGACTGTGTCAATCCCCGCCTGTGCCAGCAGACAGGCTGCTGCCAACCCTGCCGGACCCGCACCCGCAACCAATGCCTTACTGTTCAATCCGGTCATGCCAGCGGCCATGCCTCCATGCTCAATCTTCCATTGAAACGTTTGGCAAAGGCTTCCAGATGCGGCCTGCTGCTGCGCCAGTTCAGCGCATCATGGCGCATGTCGATGTAACCCAAGGTGCAGGCGACAGCGATGGAGGCAGCATTGACCTCATGCAGTGAGTCCATCCAATGGGCTTCAATATCATCAAGGCCAGTTTCAATGCGG
This sequence comes from uncultured Aestuariivirga sp., assembly GCA_964244825.1. GTDB lineage: Bacteria > Pseudomonadota > Alphaproteobacteria > Rhizobiales > Aestuariivirgaceae > Aestuariivirga. The sequence goes on along the minus strand of CAXTKL010000019.1, from coordinate 31,278 downwards.
GCCGTGAGCCGGGAGCGGTATTCGGCCCAGCGCAAGGCTTCAGGGCGCTGTACTTGTTCATAGCGCTTGGCCACAGCGGCTTCTGCAATGCCCTGCGTCAGGGCCAGCAAAGTCAACACCTTGAAGCGCTTGACGCCATCATCGGGTATGAAATTCTTTTCCCCCGCATGGTGCGCGAGATATTCCATGATCACCCGGCTGTCATAGATGGCGTGGCCATGATCGGTCTCCAGCACCGGGATTTTTCCGATCGGTGAAAGCCGGGCCAGTTGATCATTCACCTCTGCCGGTTTCACGGCGGCTGCAACAAGTTTCACCTTGTCGACAAGGCCCACCTCATGGGCGGTGACCAGACACATGCGAACGAAGGGCGAAATGACGTCGCCGTGGATTTTCATGACTGCACCTCACTCATGGACGGACGCCTGAATTGAAGGTCATCGACGGGTCCATGTCAAAGAAAAAGGCAGGCCGCATCGTCATCTCATGCCAGAATGTCGGGAGGACCGGGAAATCTTCAGGCCGTGTCACATGGCGAAAGCCCATGGTGTACCAGACCACGATGTCCTGACCGGCAATGTCTTCGCTATCGCCGACGAAAAGCGGCAGGCCTTCGTCCTTGGGATTGAGATTGGGATAGGGCCCGGCAGCCCACAACTCATTGGGTTTGTAATGCGTGACCCAGAACTGGCTGGCAGAAAACTGCGCGCGCAGCTGCGGCGGATCTTCCGGGTCGAGAATCGATTGGGCGTCATGGTGGGCATTCAGCCACAGGCTGGGATGTTGCTTGAGGCTGTTTGTGGTTTCCGGATTCACCACCCGCAAGATTTGGCCGTTCATGGAATCGTGATCAGTTACCACTGGACCTTCCTTGACGAAGCGCTGGGTCTTTGTGGTCCACAGGCTTTTGCGTGCACCTCCGCCTGGGGCTTCACCGGCGACGAAAATATCGCGCGAAAGTGTGTTAGTCTGGCCATCCACATCAAGGTCCAGACGGAAATTGAAATAATGGTCGTGGAACGGTGCCACCGTATAGGGTGCGATCAGCGTGCCATAGGCTGTGTCTTGCTTTGCCGTGGGTGACTCCATGTCTTTTGCTTTCACAGTTTTGATGGCATCAAAACCTGTGGCTCCCACGCGCAATTTGATATTGCCCTGGGGCGAAAACACATAGTCCACAACATAGTCATAATTGCCGAGGGTGGGGATGTGCCGCACCACCAGTTCCATCTGCGGCTGGCCGTCCACGATCTTTCGGCCCGCAGAATAGTGCCGCCAGGCCGGATCGCCCGTGGGCCGTTCAAAAATGCAAAGGCCCCGTTCGCGCACGTAGGTGGCGCCCACGTCATTCGGCAATGTCACATCGATGAAGGCTGCAGTTTCCGGACAGTCAACGCCGGGCCGGAGAGACGAAAGCAGATATCCCAAGCCAAATTCGCCCGCATCCATGAAGGCGCGATAGGACCAACTGGGATCCGGGTCCATATAGGGCACGAACATCTCCGACACGTTCATCTGATAGGCCATGTCGCGCCATGTCTTACCGTCGTTGAATTTGACCAGGGACACCACCATGCCCGCCCGCTTGTCGGGCCGCACATGAAACGTCCAATCCAGCCAGGCCACATTGACATTGCCCGAGAGTTTCAGATTGCCAATGCCTTCCATGCTGAAACCAACGCGCGCCATGGCGGGTTTCTGTTTGGGCAGGTCTTTGCCATATCCGGGTGGTGGCGGCAGCAAATCGACGATATCCCGGTCAAACACCTGCAACACCTCTCCAGTTTCGGCATCCACCACGCCCATGATGCCTTCAATCGGCCGCGCCAGGGCAGGGTGCAACATGTCGGCGACGGTGAAACACGGAACTTTCAGGAGATGGCGGTTGCTGTCATTTTCGCCGGGAAAATATCCGGCTGAATTGGGCGTGCAGAGAATTTTCTTGTCGAACGTCAATCCACGCTTTTTCAGGGCCGCAAGAAAACGTGGATCCTTGGTGAAGGCGTCACGGGCGCGGGTCCAGTTGTCGTCGAGTACGATGGGGTGCTTTCCGGGTTGCTCCTCGACGGAGATCACTTTGGCTTTCGTAATATTGACGCGTGCTTCATAGGTTTTGTTCTTGCGGCGAATAATCACGAAGGCCTGGCGGTCTGGCAGTGGTTTGTCAGAGGTCCAGGCTTTGACGATGTCTTTCGGCGGCTCCAGCAGGGTCATTGCACCAAACTCGCTTGCGTCGTCCGTTTGGCCAGCGTCGCGCAAAATCTTGGCTGTGGCGGCAACTTCCTCCGCTGTGAGCGCATCCATGGGGCTGAATACGGGAATGGGTTCAGCCTTGTCCTGCTCTTGGGCAGAAACAGGTGAAGTGAATGCAAGCAACAGGATGAAAAGGAAAAAGCGCACGAGATCAATCATGCGCTTCAGGATAGTTGATTCTCTTGCAAGTCAGCAGCGACAACAGCGCCACATCAACAAGCTCAGTATTTCCGTAACAAACCGATGAGCTTGCCCTGCACACGCACCCGGTCAGGTCCGAAGATGCGGGTTTCATAGGCCGGGTTTGCGGCTTCCAGGGCAATGGACTCGCCCTTCTTGCGCAGACGCTTCAATGTGGCCTCCTCATCGTCGACCAGGGCCACCACGATATCGCCGTTGATGGCCGCGTCACCCTTGCGAATGACCACGGTGTCTCCGTCGAAAATACCCGCCTCGATCATCGAGTCGCCTTTGACCTCAAGGGCGAAATGTTCGCCACCGCCGAGCATTTCAGGCGGCACGTTGATGTTGGCCGTATGGTCCTGAATGGCCGCAATGGGCACACCAGCCGCAATCCGGCCCATCATGGGCACGAAGGTGCTGCGCGGCCCGCCATCATTGGCGGCGGAAGCGCCAGGCTGGGCCTTGTTCCGGCCCAGATTGCCTTCAATCACATTCGGCTTGAAGTTGCCCTTCTTGGTGGTCAGGCTCGGATTATGGGAATCAGGAAGTTTCAACACTTCCAATGCCCGGGCACGATTGGCCATGCGCTTGATGAAGCCGCGCTCTTCCAAAGCCACGATCAGCCGATGCACACCGGACTTGGATTGAAGATTAAGCGCTTCCTTCATTTCCTCAAAAGACGGCGGAACACCTTCTTCTTTCAGGCGCGTGTTGATAAACAGAAGCAGTTCGAGTTGTTTGCGTGTGAGCATGGTGCTTCACCTTTTTGAATAGAATCGGATTTTGAATAGAATCGGAACATATGCGCAACCCTCATAACATGTTCCGAGATTGTTCTGCAAGTGTTTTCATTATGGGCTTTTTAAATGTCAAGGGGCAGCACCAAAACCTGACACCCGGCGGCGGCCACGGGCGCGTGGGGTGCACGGATGATCAGGCAGTCGGCATCGCGCAAGGTACGCTGCATTGAAGAATCCTGTGTGCCAAAGGCGGTCGCAATCCTGCGGCCATCCGCGGCTTCAGAGAGTGTGGCGCGCATGTAATCCTGACGCCCGTCATTGGCGGGCAAGGCCGCACCCAAAATGGCTGTGACGGGATGATCCGAATGCGCGACACCTTGCATGGCATTGAGCAATGGTTTCAGGAATATGCGCGCGCAGACCAATGCAGACACGGGATTGCCGGGCAGGCCGAGTACGCGCAACTTACCCTTGGTTCCAAACATAAGCGGCTTTCCAGGCCGCAGGGCAATTTTCCAGAAGCCAATCTTGATGCCGGATTTTTTCAACGCCTCTTGAACGTAATCATGATCTCCAACTGACGCACCGCCCGTCGTGAGCAGTATGTCGGCACCCGCTGCTTTGTTGATGGCAGCCATCGTCGCTTTCATGCTGTCGCCGACAATGCCCAAATTAACAACATCGGCGCCCCAGGCTTCGGCCATCGCGGCAAGGGCTGTGCTGTTGGAAGAGACAATCTGATCAGCGCGCGGTTTTTGCCCCGGCTGCACCAGTTCGTCACCTGTCGCAAACAAGACCACACGCGGTTTTCTCCGCACACGGAGCATTGGCATATTGGCGGCTGCACACAGACCTATATCACGGGCGTTGAGTTTGGTGCCGGCGGGAACCAATGTATCACCCTTTTTGAAATCCAATCCCTGTGAACGAATGTGGCGGCCAGGCGTGCTTGCTTCCGAAATGTGCAACATGCCAGATTCAATGCGCACGTTTTCCTGCATGACGATGGTGTCTGCGCCTTTTGGCAAGGGCGCACCCGTGAGAATGCGAACAGCTTCTCC
>CAXTKL010000019.1:13849-26941 GCA_964244825.1 uncultured Aestuariivirga sp. | reverse complement strand
CTTCCCATCGACCTGATTTCCCACCCGTCTTTTCAACCAGCCGCACGTCGGTGATCGTCATGCCGCGGTCCACGGCTTTCAGCATGTCGTAGATTGTCAGGCAGGCAATGGAGCAGGCGGTGAGGGCTTCCATTTCAACGCCGGTCTTTCCCTCCACTTTCACTGTCGCTTCCACGTCGATATGTGACGCGGCAACATCGAATGCGATTGATACTTTCGCAATCATCAAGGGGTGGCACAGCGGAATGAGATCAGCGGTTTTCTTGGCCGCCATGATGCCGGCAAGACGCGCTGTGGCCAGAACGTCACCCTTCTTGGCCGTGCCGGAAGCGATGATTGCGATCGTTTCAGGTTTTGCGGTGACGCAGCCACGCGCGGTTGCAGAGCGTGAGGTTACTGCTTTGTCTGAGACATCCACCATATGGGCCTCACCCTGTTCGTTGAGGTGGCTGAGTTTGCTCATGGCTGTGTCAATATGCTTTGCGTGGCAGCTGCAACATCCGCCTGCCGCATCAGGCTTTCACCAATCAGAAACGTCCGTGCACGGACCTTTTCCAGTCGTGCCAGATCGGCGGGCGCAAACAGGCCGCTTTCAGCGATGATCATGCGGTCTTGCGGAACCAGCGGTGCCAGTTCTTCCGTTGTCGCAAGTGTGACGTCGAATGTGTGGAGATTGCGGTTGTTGATGCCGATGAGCGTGGATTTGAGTTTCAGTGCCCGCTCCAGTTCCACCGCGTCATGCACCTCAACCAGCACATCCATGCCATAGTCAAATGCCGCCGCTTCGAGTTCTGCCGCACAGGCATCATCCACCATGGCCATGATGATCAGAATGCAATCTCCACCCCAGGCCCGTGCTTCGGCTACCTGATAGATGTCGAGCATGAAGTCTTTGCGCAGGGCGGGCAGGGTGCAGGCCTTGCGCGCTTCCGTGAGATACTGTGGCGCTCCCTGAAAACTCGGTGCGTCTGTCAAAACTGACAAACAGGCAGCACCGCCTGTCGCGTAAGCTTGCGCCAGGGCTGGTGGATCAAAGTCGGCGCGGATCAGGCCTTTCGATGGCGAGGCTTTCTTGATCTCTGCAATCAAGGCCCATTGTCCTGCGGCATGCTTGACCTGAAGAGCTTGCTTGAAACCGCGCGGCTTGCGTTGCGACCGTGCATGCAAATCGAGTGATGCAAACGGCATGGCCTGTTTGGCTGCGACAACTTCCTCGCGCTTGTAGGCTGCGATGTTTTCGAGGATCGTCGGCATCAGATGTCTACCTGCAGGGGTGTCAGCCATTGGACACCTCAATCAATGTCGAGAGTGCTCTGCGCGCTGCCCCGGATGAGATGGCTTCCCGCGCCGTAGCAACACCTGATTTCAGGTCAGATACTTTGCCTGCAACAACCAGTGCCGCACCTGCCGTCATCGTGGCAGCATCAAAAAAGGCTGACACTTCACCTGCCAATACGGCGCGCAAGGCCTCGGCATTTTCAGTCGCATCTCCGCCCTTCAAATCGTCCAGGCTGGAGCGGACCACGCCTACAGATTCGGGCGTGAAATTGAATTCCCGCACCACGCCGTCTTTCAACTCCGCAATCCATGTTGTCCCTGTCGGTACAATTTCGTCAACGCCGCCCTTGCCATGGCAAATCCAGCAGGCCTCACTGCCCAATGACTTCAACACTTGCGCGAATGGCTCAACCCAAACCTTTGAATAGACGCCTGTAATTTGACGTTTTACCCCGGCGGGATTGGCCAATGGACCGAGCAGATTGAAGATCGTGCGGGTGCCGAGCTCAACGCGGGTGGGACCAACGTGTTTCATCGAAGTATGGTGTTGGGGTGCAAACATGAATCCAACCCCGGCCTCTCTGATACACTCAGAAATCTTATCCGTATTCGTATCCAGTTTTACGCCAAGCGCCATCAAGACATCAGCGGAACCGGATTTCGAGGAAAGTGCGCGATTGCCGTGTTTGGCAACTCTTAAACCCGCACCAGCTGCTACAAATGCGGCGCAGGTTGAGATGTTGAAAGATCCCGATGAGTCACCACCGGTCCCCACAATGTCGATGGCCTCCGCTGGGGCAACAACCCGCAGCATTCTTTCGCGCATCACGGTAACGGCACCTGAGATTTCGTCAACGGTTTCGCCGCGTACGCGAAGTGCCATCAGGAAAGCGCCAATTTGCGAAGGCGTCGCTTCGCCAGACATCAAGATGTGAAAAGCAGTGACAGCTTCGTCCTGCGACAGGCTTTTGCCATCGGCGACTTTGGCCAAAAGGGGTTTCAGCGCATTCATCTTTTGACCCCAGCGAGATCAAGGAAGTTCTTCAAAATGGCGTGACCATTTTCAGACGCTATGCTTTCAGGGTGAAACTGCACGCCATGCACATTCATCGTTCTGTGTTGCAACCCCATGATCAAACCATCCGTCTCGGCAGTGATTTCAAGTTCTGCCGGAAGTGCTGCCCTGTCAACCACGAGGGAATGATAGCGTGTGGCGGAAAAATCCTGGCCAAGGCCCTTGAACACACCGGCATCCTTGTGATGGACCGACGATACTTTGCCGTGCATTTGGGTGGGTGCGCGGATCACATCACCGCCAAAAGCCTCGCCGATCGCCTGCAAACCCAGACAGACGCCGAATACGGGAACCTTGCCTGCTGCTTGCCTGATTAGATCGACAATGATCCCTGCCTGGGACGGCACACCGGGGCCGGGTGAAATGACAATGGCTTCGGGCCGCGCCGACATGACCTGGCCAATGCTGATCTTGTCATTGCGGTGAACCACTGTCTCTGCGCCGAGTTCCCCCAGGTAGTGATACAGATTCCAAGTGAAGCTGTCGTAGTTGTCGATGAGGATGATCATTGTCCCCTCCCGGCGCGGCCCGCAAAGCGCACAGCTTCTTCAGCGGCGCGGAACAGCGCCTTGGCCTTGTTCACGCATTCCACGTGCTCGCTTTCCGGTACAGAGTCGGCCACAACTCCGGCGCCTGCCTGAACATACATTTTTCCATCTTTGACGATGGCCGTGCGCAAGACAATGCAGGTATCCATCTCGCCATCAGCAGAGAAATACCCCACACAGCCCGCGTAAACGCCGCGCTTGTGTTTCTCCAACTCATCGATGATCTGCATGGCCCGCACTTTCGGCGCACCCGATACGGTGCCCGCCGGAAATCCTGCGACGAGGGCATCAATCACATCGTGCTTCTTGTCCAGGCGTCCCTCGACATTAGAGACAATGTGCATGACCTGGCTGTAGAATTCGAGAATGAACTTGTCGGTGACCTTGACCGAACCAATTTCGGCTACGCGCCCCACATCGTTGCGGCCAAGGTCCAGCAACATCAAGTGTTCTGCACGTTCCTTGGGGTCCGCGAGCAATTCCTCGGCAAGTTCCTTGTCGCGTGTCGGCGTGGCACCGCGCGGGCGCGTGCCCGCAATCGGACGTATCGACACTTTGCCATCGCGCACCCGCACCAGAATTTCCGGGCTGGATCCAACAACCGCGAAGCTGTCAAAGTTCAGATAATACAAAAACGGCGAAGGATTCACGCGGCGCAATGAGCGGTACAACGAGAACGGCGGTAGCGCAAACTCCGTCTCAAAACGTTGTGACAGCACCACCTGGAAAATGTCACCTGCTGCAATGTATTCCTTGGCCCGCAAGACCATGGATTTGTATTCATCGGGTGAGGTGTTTGAAGTTTGCGGCCTGATCGGTGGTGGGTCATCTTCGCGCAGCGACATGTCCAGCGGCCGATCCAGAGCGTCGACCACCTCGGAAATGCGTTCTGACGCCCGGATATAGGCCGCCTTTGCCGTGATTGACTCATTGGCATAGACAGGGGTTGTGATTGTCACCTCGTCTTTCACGCTGTCGAAAATCGCCATCACGGTAGGGCGGATCATCATGCCATCGGGCAGGCCCAGCATATCGGGATTCTGGTCCGGCAGATGTTCCATCCAGCGCACCGCATCATAGCCAAGATAGCCGAACACGCCCGCTGCCATGGGGGGCGCATCTTCGGGCAATCTGATTTTACTATCTGCCAGCAAGTCCCGCAACGCCATGAGTGGTGGCTGGGGCAGGTCGTCAAACTTACTGTCAGGCTGTGACAAAGCGCGGCGATTGATGGAGGCTTGGTTCCCCACCACCTTCCAGATTACATCCGGATGCATGCCGATGATGGAATAGCGGCCACGCACTGCTCCGCCTTCCACGGATTCCAGCAAAAACGAATAGCGCGCATTGCGTGACAACTTGAGCATGGCCGAAACTGGCGTTTCGAGATCGGCCACCAGGCGGTGCAACACAATCTGTGCCTCACCACGCTCATAGGCGGCGGTGAACGCATCATAGTCCGGGGAGAAATTCATATCCTTGGTCCTGAAGGGGAAAACGGGAGATCATTGCGAATTGGGTGTTCCGCTGATCTGTCGCCAAAGCTCTTCATTCATGGTTACATTTGCCCCCGCACGGACTGACTTCAGATAACCGTCCAGCAGGTCGCTGCCCAGGCCTTGCCGGGCCTGATCTGCGACTTCCTTTGCACCTGCCGATGCACCTGATGCTGGCACTGTCACCTTCGAGACCTCAATCACGCGCGCCGATTTTCCGTCGCCCTCCAAAGCCCAGGTCAGGGCTTTTTCCGGAACGCTGAATAGGGCGAGCGTTGCGATACCATCAAACTCTTCAGATGTTGCGTTGCGTTTCAAGCCTGCCACGGTCTTGATTGTGCCGCCCACTTCAGTTGCGATGGTTTCCAATTTGGTATTGCTGCCAGCTTTTTCAACAATGGCCTTGGCCTTGTCGCCCGCCAGGCCGCGAAGCTTGGTTGCCACCCAGTCCGCTTTCACCTGATCTTTCACTTGATCCATGGGCTTTACGGCTGATGGGATGACCTCCCGCACATCATACCAGATGTAACCGTCGTTGGCTTGGAGCGCGTCATTTTCAAGTCCGACATCACTTGCGAAAATCGCCTTTAAAACCTCTTCCTGGGCGGGGAGGGTGACGGGCTTTCCAGCTTTGTCGACGCCCGCTGCACTGACCTGCGGCACAACGATCACAGGCGCACCCACCTTGGCTCCAATATCCTCAAACTTGGTCTGTTGGGCACGGGCATCTTCGACGGCGTCATAGACCGACTGGATTTCTTCCTGGGCCTTTTGCAACTGCACACGCTTTTTTAAAACTTCGGTGACGTCAGCGAGGGTGGGTTGATGTGCTGGAACGACTTTTACCGCTTTCAACAGCGCTGTGTTCAAAGAACCCACAACAGGTGAACTGACGGCCCCTTCTGCCAGACCGAAAGCAGCATCGGCAATCTTCTCGTCGAGGAAATCCGTCTTGAGTTTTCCGCCAAAAGTGATGTCTTGTTCTTTTTGACCGAGTTCCGCTGCAATTTTCTTAATGTCTTCGCCGGCATCAACACGTGCCTTTGCCTTTTGTGCAGCCGCAACGTCGGCGAACGATACCTGAAGGATGTCGCGCTTCTCCGGTTCGAAATATTCGGCCTTGGTTGTGTTGTAAGTGTCAGACAACTCTTGGTCAGTGACCTGGATCTTCGCTGCCAAATCGGTGGGATCGATTTTCAGAATGACTACGCTCCGGTATTCGGGCGCAGTGTAAGCCACGGGCGCAGACACATATTGCTTCTTGAGCTCGGCATCCGTTGGCGCCGGAACATCTGCGGCACTCACCGTAAACGTGACATAGCGCCCATCCCGGATTTCGTCGCGGTAGCGCGACAACGCATCCAGCATGGTGCGGGGCAGGGTGAGGTTGTCGCCAGCAACATCCGTCATGGTACGGCGCATGATATTGTCTGTCTCTTGTGCGATGTAGCCTTGTTCGGACAACCCACTATTTTGCAGCAAGCCGCGGAAAAGCTTGATGTCGAACTTCCCGGTGCTGTCATGGAACATCTTGTCCTGCTGCACAGAAGCGGCCACGGCTTTGTCGCCAATCTGAATGCCGAGCCTGCTGGCCTGCGCGTCAATCGAAGCCTGTACAATCATGCGGTCGAGTATTTTTTTGTCCAACCCGGTTTTGCGCGCTTCATCAATCGTGACAGTGTTTCCGGTCTGACGGCTGAGTTGTTGCAGGGATTGTTTCAATTCCCGTTCGTAGGTTTGACTGGCAATCACCTTGCCGCCAACAGTTGCCAGATCCTGTGAAAACAGGCCGCGAATGGTTGCGGAGATATCCATGGACGACACCCCCAGCAGCGCGAAGACTGCCATGACCAGTCCGAGCAGCAGTTTTGCGATCCAGGTCTTTGCGCCTGTGCGCAGTGCCTCCATCATGACGTTTGTTCCCTGTTCAAAAAACGGCGCCGAAGACGAGAGCCTGCGGCGCTGAATTGATTTCCATTGCATAATAGGTGTGCAACTGCGCCGGAGCAAGCCCATGAATTTCGAGGTATTTTGTGCTTGAGGTGCGCCACTCAGAAAGGCTAAGCCCGCCGCGACACAGATTTAGGGATGCGCCATGCCAACGACCATCAAGCCACTTGTTGCCGGAAACTGGAAAATGAATGGCTCAACCGCCATGCTGCGCGAGCCCCGCCTGCTCGCCGGAATGATGCGTGGTGTCAAAACCAGGTGTGACATTCTGGTCTGCCCACCCGCCATTTTGACGCGCCGCATCCGGGGCGTTCTCAAGGGGTCCAAGATCAAGGTGGGTGGCCAAGATTGTCATTCGGCAGCTTCGGGCGCACACACAGGTGACATTTCAGCGGAAATGCTGATGGACGCTGGTGCCAGTTACGTCATCGTTGGCCATTCGGAACGGCGCACCAATCATAAGGAAACCAATGTAACGGTGGCTGCCAAAGCCAAGGCGGCGCACCGGGCAGGATTGGTTGCCATCATTTGCATTGGCGAAACTCTGGACCAGCGCAAGGGCGGACAGACACTTTCCGTGTTGTCTGAACAGCTGAAAGGTTCGATCCCAGAAGGTGCAACCGCAGCCAACACCGTCATCGCATATGAGCCCGTATGGGCAATCGGCACCGGCCTTACGGCCTCAACTGCCGAGGTGGCTGAAGCTCATACACATATTCGCAACGATATCGCCAAAATCATGGGCGATGAAGGCCCCAAGACCCGCATTCTCTACGGTGGATCAGTAAAACCGTCCAACGCCGTCGAGCTCATGGGTGCCGCCAATGTCAATGGTGCCCTGGTAGGTGGTGCCAGTTTGAAGGCAGCTGATTTCATCGGTATTATAAAGGCTTACATGTGACAAAGAGGTTTTGGTAACGATTGCAATGTTTGCGGTAGCATTTTGAGTACTTCTCCGTCGCCATTTCAGCCAAGCGAAGCTCTTGCGAAGTGCGAGCTGGAACCCCGCTTTCTTCCCGGTACTTTTGTCGTTCGTGACCAAAGCGGGTTTCCAAATCGCCCGCGATAGGGAGGGCGATTGGAATGACGCTGTTTTGTGATTGAATTGTCGGTGTGACGCCTGATCCTCAGTGTTGCGCCCGCCTTGCGTCACCCCCATTTAAGCGCTAAAGCGCGGCCAACAACTACGGATTTACCATGCAAAACCTGCTTCTCGTCATACACCTGATTGTCGCTGTCGTATTGATTGGGGCGATCCTGTTGCAACGGTCAGAGGGTGGGGCATTGGGAATCGGCGGGTCGGGGGCCGGTGGCGGCAGCCTGTTCTCTGCCCGCGGCGTGGGCAACGGCTTGACCCGCTTGACGGCAATTCTTGCCATTTGTTTTTTCGCCACATCTATTGGTTTGACGCTTTTGGCAACCCGGACGGGCACGAACAAATCGGTGTTTGAAGCGGCTCCTGCCAGCACTGGCCAACCAGCTCCAGCGCCCGCTGGTGATGTTCCCCTGCCGAACCTTGGCCAACAGGCTCCGGCGCAACCCGCAGCTCCGGCTGCACCTGTGAACTGATTGGTCCGCGCGGCCCTGTCCACAGGCGTTTAAATATAAGTTCATTCCGCGCTTCGAATCGCCGCGTCACGCAGATAGAAGGGGCTCCCATGGCGCGTTACATTTTCATTACTGGCGGCGTGGTGTCTTCCCTTGGAAAGGGCCTGGCCGCTGCAGCACTGGCTGCCCTGCTGCAATCCCGGGGTTTCAAGGTGCGCATTCGCAAGCTTGACCCCTATCTCAACGTCGACCCCGGCACCATGAGCCCCTATCAGCACGGTGAAGTGTTCGTGACTGATGACGGCGCGGAGACCGACCTCGATCTTGGCCACTACGAGCGTTTCACTGGCCGTCACGCCACCAAGGACGATAATATCACCACGGGCCGCATCTATCAGGACATCATCGCCAAGGAGCGCCGTGGCGATTTTCTGGGCGGCACGGTGCAGGTCATTCCCCACGTCACCGATGCGATCAAGGATTTCATTGGCTCCGGCAATGAAGGCTTTGATTTCGTGTTGGTGGAAATCGGCGGCACTGTGGGCGACATCGAAGGACTGCCCTTCCTTGAAGCCATCCGCCAGTTCGGCCAGGAATCACCCCGTGGCAGTTGTATCTTTATCCATCTGACGTTGCTGCCGTGGATTCCAACTGCTGGCGAACTCAAGACCAAGCCAACGCAGCATTCCGTCAAGGAACTGCGTTCCATCGGCATACAGCCCGACATTCTGCTTTGCCGCGCTGACCGTGAAATTCCATTGAATGAGCGGAAGAAAATCGCGCTGTTCTGCAATGTACGCCCGACGGCGGTGATCCAGGCCCTGGATGTGGCGTCAATCTATGACGTGCCACGCGCCTACCATGCCGAAGGGCTTGACCAGGAGGTACTCGACGCTTTCGGCATTCTTGATGCGAAGAAGCCGGATCTCTCCGTGTGGACGGAAATCATGCACCGCATCACTCAGCCCGAAGGCGAAGTGACGATTGCTGTTGTTGGCAAATACACGGGTCTGCTCGACGCTTATAAATCTCTGAAGGAAGCCCTTATCCACGGGGGCATTGCCAATAACGTGAAGGTCAATCTGGAATGGATTGAATCTGAAGTTTTTGAAAATGAAGACCCGGCTCCGTTTCTCGAGGGTGTTCACGGCATCATGGTTCCCGGCGGTTTTGGCGAGCGTGGTGCGGAGGGAAAGATCAAGGCCGCAACCTTTGCCCGCACCCGCAATGTACCCTATTTTGGCATCTGCTTTGGTATGCAGATGGCCTGCATCGAAGCGGCCCGGAATTTGTGTGGCATTGCTGATGCCAGCTCAACCGAGTTTGGGGCGACCAAGCAACCGGTTGTCGGCACCATGAAGGAATGGATGAAAGGCAACGAAATTGAGATCCGCGCGTCCGGCGGTGACCTCGGTGGCACCATGCGTCTTGGCGCCTACAACGCAACCCTTGAGAAGGGCAGCCATATCGCCAATATCTATGGCGACACACACATTTCTGAACGCCATCGCCACCGCTATGAGGTCAACACTGCCTATCGTGCCCAGCTCGAAAAAGCAGGTTTGAAATTTGCCGGCATGTCGCCCGATGGCCTGCTTCCGGAAACCGTCGAATATGCCGATCATCCCTGGTTCATCGGTGTGCAATACCACCCGGAACTGAAATCCAAACCCTTTGAGCCGCACCCATTGTTCGCCTCCTTCATTGAGGCCGCAGTGGTGCAGAGCCGGTTGGTGTGACGGCGCGGGCGTTCATTCGCTTTTGTCTTGCAGCCGTTTTGCTGCTGACGTTATTTGTACCGTCGCAAGCCTATGATGAAGTCAAACTGAAGGATGCAGAACGCTCGGCGCTTCTGTTGCAGGCGCAACTGCGCGGCGTTGCTGGCCGTATCGACAGTGGCACGCTGCAGGACGATGCCCTGGCATCGCAACGCACAACGCTCGAAAAAATCCGCACTGCCGCTGGCGTGGGCGCGGACAATGCGTCAGGTCCGCTGAACGATATTGCAACGCAGGTCAAAGGCCTAGGCCCACCGCCTGATCCCGCGAATCCAGAAACGGAAAGCATTGCGACGCAGCGCCGGGATTTGAACACCCAACTGGCCCGGGCCACGGCGGCACAAAAACAGTTTCTGCTGGTAGGCCTGGAGTCGGATCAGGTGTTGTCTCGCCTGACGGCGCTGCAGCGCAGCCAGTTCCTGCAACGCATCTTCAAAGCCGACAAATCCATTCTTAGCCCAACGCTGTGGGCTGACACCTGGAACGGTGGTGCCATCCTGCGGGACCGCGTGGGCATCATTTTTGCCAAGGGCCTGAGCGATGCGGGCAGCACCAGCGGCACTGGACTGCTGCTCTTGCCCGCAGGATTGCTGGCCATCGGGTTGTTGTTGTTCCGCCTGTTGCCGTCAATTGTCACACGGCTTGGTTTACCCAGTTATCTGGAAAGTGGCGAAACGCCATCGGGCTTGGCCAAACTCTGGCATGTGATCTGGGGCTATGTGAAATATCTCGTCCTGCTCGCCGCCCTCCTGTTCCTGCTGCGGGCCACGCTGGACGTCACAGGTTACTTGACGGCACCCATCGGCAATCTTTTGAACGTGCTCTACGCTGCCTTTGAGCCTGCTCTGTTGTATGGTGGCCTGATTTACTTCGTCGCGTCCCCCCGCAATGCCATGTGGCGGCTGGTGGCCATCAATGGATCAGCGGCCCGGCTTTTGGTGATCCTCGTCACCCTGGCCTATGTTGTCTACGGTTTTGGCGACCAGATTTCAGCCTTTGCATCTTCCATCAATTTGCCCGTCAGTTTTGCCGTGGGCCAATCCGCATTTTCCGCTTTGGTGTTGATCGTGTTGATCGGTATTGGCCTGATCGTGGTGCGCCGGGAAGCGGGCCGTGAATTGGCGGGGCAGGGCACACCCTATTTCCTCACCTGGTTCATGAACTTCATGCCAGTGTGGTGGTTGTTGTTGATCATCGCGACCCTCGCCTTGCTGTTCGGCTTTATTGCCCTGTCATACTTCATTGCAGGTAATTTGCTGGATACCGCTATTCTTGTCGTAGCACTCGGAATCTTCCATGCCTTTGTCGATGCGCTCTCAGCGGCAGCCAATGATCCGCGTTCCCGCACCGGGCATACACTTCGATCCGTCACGCATTGGAGCGAGCAGGGTATCCTTCGTCTCGTTCTTGTGTTGCGCAGCCTTGTCGATGCCTTGCTTGTCATCGTTGCGTTGCTGTCGCTCATTGCCTTGTGGACGGTGGTGCTGTTTGACGTATCCAGTTTCCTGACCAGCCTGAGCCAGGGCATCCCCATCGGTAATATCACGCTCTCACCAAAGGCGTTGGCGATTGCTTTTGCGGTGCTCAGCGTCGGTTTGACCGCCACAAAATATGTCACCCGCTGGCTTGACCGCCGCGTGTTGGCCGATACGCAAATGGACAAAGGTGTGCAGAATTCCCTGCGCGCCATGGCGGGTTACACGGGTTACAGCCTTGCGGGCCTGTTTGCACTCAGCGCGGCGGGGCTCGATTTTTCCAGCCTCGCAATTGTTTTTGGTGCCCTTGGTGTTGGTATCGGTCTTGGTCTGCAATCCATCACCAACAACTTCGTGTCCGGCTTGATCCTGCTGGCGGAACGGCCCGTGCGCGTGGGGGACTGGGTTGTGACCACGTCTGGCGAAGGCATCGTCAAGAAAATCAATGTCCGCTCCACCGAAATCGAAACCTTCGACAGCTGCACGATCATTGTGCCAAATTCGAATTTGATTTCCGGTGCTGTGAAGAACTGGACCCACCGTGACAGTGTGGGACGTTTTGGGGTCAGTGTTGCCTTTGCCCACACCATTGATGCAGAAGCTGTTCGCAAACAACTGGTTACAATTGTGCAGGAACATTCCAAGGTCATGCGTCATCCACCACCGACGGTACAGCTGTCGACCATCACGCATCAGGGGATTGAATTTGATGTACACGGCCATGTGCGCGATGTGTTTGAAGCAGCTCACGTCGCCAGTGACATCCGCATGGCCATCGTCGCCGGATTTCCAGCTGCAATGTTTGCCAACTCTTTACCACCGCCACCGCCCGAATTGAAAAAAGCCCAAAAGCCATCATGACATCAGCAGAACGAATAAGCCGGTTCGGCTCAGCCCCCATGTTGCAGTTGATGGGCCTGACCATCACGTCCGTTGGCGATGGCGTGGCGACGGTCACAGCTTTGCCCGATCACAAGTACGACAATCAGATGGTGCGCATGCACGGCGGTTATGCAGCGACCTTGATTGATACAGTGATGGGTTGTGCTGTGATGAGCAAATTGCCGGAGAAAACGGGTTATGGTACCGTTGATCTCAACGTCAAATTTGTCCGCAAAATCGATGTCGATAGCGGCAGGTTAACAGCCACGGCGACTGTGCTGCACGCGGGCCGCAGCATGCTCACGGCAGAGGCCAAGGTCGTTGACGCAGAAGGAAAGCTCTGTGCCCATGGCTCTGGAACATTTCTTGTCTATCCAAAGCAGGTCACATGAACAACATCATCACAATCGGCACGACGAGGTTTGCAAATCATCTGCCTCTGAGCCTGATCGCGGGGCCATGCCAGATGGAAAGCCGCGACCACGCACTGATGATGGCAACCAACCTCAAGGAGATTTGCACACGGCTGAACATCGGGCTGGTTTACAAATCCTCCTTCGACAAGGCCAATCGCACGAGTCTCAAAGGCACACGGGGCATGGGACTGGAAAAGTCACTTGCTGTGTTCGCTGAAATCAAATCGCAGCTTGCTTTGCCGGTGCTGACAGATGTGCATGAGATTGAACAATGCGCGGTGCTCGCACCCGTCATCGACGTATTGCAGATTCCGGCGTTCCTGTCGCGCCAGACTGATTTATTGATTGCTGCGGCAAAGACGGGGCGTGTCGTAAACATCAAGAAGGGCCAGTTCCTGGCACCCTGGGACATGAAAAATGTGGCCGCGAAAGTGACCGGGAGCGGCAATCCCAATGTGATGCTCACGGAGCGTGGTGCAAGCTTTGGCTATAACACGCTGGTGTCCGACATGCGCTCACTGCCGATCATGGCGGAGACTGGTGCTCCGGTGATCTTTGATGCAACGCATTCCGTGCAACAACCGGGCGGGCAGGGCACGTTCTCCGGCGGCGACCGCCGCATGGTGCCCGTATTGGCCCGCGCTGC
>CAXTKL010000019.1:5487-13749 GCA_964244825.1 uncultured Aestuariivirga sp. | reverse complement strand
TGGAGACTTCAGCAACTCACAACGACCTATAAATCGCAATCGCAATTGCCAGCAGGCCAACGACGATTGTCAGTTCACGTCGCGGTGCGATCTTGCTCAGGTATCCGCCCGCCATGGCTGCGGGCACACCACCCAGCACCAGTCCGAGAATGGGTGTAAACGTCTGTCTCCAGTCGGCTCCACCTTCCCAGTGTCCCGTGAAATAGGCACCGACGAAGGACAGGAACACGGCGAGGCTGACGAAGAATTCAGCAATGTTGGTGGAGCCAATGGCATAGCGTGATTCAACTCCGCCGCCGAGCAACCCCGTCGTCACGATGGGACCCCAACTGCCGCCGATACCTTCCACCAATCCGCCCAGAAACCCAACGATGCGCGGAAACATTTTGGGCAGCACACGCGGTGCCACATCCCGCAGTCCACGGTAGATGATGAGCGCGCCGATCAGGACGAGATAGGCATTGACGGTATACAACAGCACCTTGCCTTTGAGGCTGGTCAGCAGAAGCGCACCCAGGAAACCGCCGATACCGCCAAAGATGCAAAGCGCAATCAGGATTTCGCGCGTCAGATTTTTGTGGATGACGTGAGAGATGGCTGCCGTGAAAGTTGTCGGCAGTTTCGCCGCGTTCACACTTGCTGACGCGAGTGCTGGCGGCACACCCTGTGCCAGCAGCACTGACGATGAAATAATCCCAAAGCCCATGCCAAGCGAGCCATCCACCAGCTGCGCCAAAAAACCAACAAGTGCAAAGGTCCAGAATTCAGACATGGGTCCGCCTCTTTGAGAATAATTCGAAGGTTCAGATGCCTGCCGCCTGGCGGGTTTCTGTACGCACCACTTCACCATTGACAGAAAAGTGAATGCCGCATTCGGTCTTGTCCGAGCCGGCCCAACGGCCTGCGCGGGGATCATCGTCGGTTCCGCCTTGTGATGTGCAGGGTACACAACCGATGGAACGATAGCCCTGAAGTTTCAAAGGATGTGATGGTAGGTGATGACCGATCATGTAGTTCGATAAATCCAATGCAGAAAACCCTGCAAGTGGTTCCAGTTTGATGCGGCCATCCTGGGCACTCACATACTGCAAGTCACTGCGGGCTGCACCATGAAAGCGCTTGCGGCCCGAGATGATGATGTCGAATGCCGCAAAGGCTTTCTGCATCGGCACCGTCTTGCGGAAGTGGCAGCACAGGTCCTTGTCAAAGGTATTCAAAATCCCGTCCGGATCAACACGCGCAATGTCTTCAGGGTCGGGGTGGATATTTTGCAGATTTGTCAGCCCCAACTCGCGCACCAACTGATCACGATAGGCAAGTGTCTCGGGAAACAGCTTTTCCGTATCCAGAAACAGCACGGGTAAACCGGGTGCGATCTCAGACACCATGTGCAACAGCACGGACGACTCTGCGCCGAAGGATGATAGCAGGGCAACCTTGCCGGGATGATTTCTGATGGCCGTGGCAATCAGCTGACGACCTTCGAGGCCAGCATAGCTTTCGACAATGTTGTTGAGGTGTGACATGCGAAGATCATCCGGCATGGGGTTGCTCCTCCCAGGCGGCAAAGCCCTGGTGACGCTGGGACCACACCTCACGTTCGATGGCAGCCCGATTGTAGCCAAGCTGATAGGTCAACTGCATGTGTTGTGCAGCCTTCTGCCAGTCTTCGAGTGCGAAACGGTCGCTCACCTCAAAACTGTCCACGCCGACTTGCAGCATGAACTGCAATTGATCCGGCAGAATGTTTCCCGTGGCACGGATTTCACCGCGATAGCCATCAAGCCGCAACTGCCGCGCCTGACTGTAGGAACGGCCATCGGTGAAGGCCGGGAAGTTGACGACGACAAGTGCGACTTGCGCGAAGTAGGGCGCAAGGGCCCGTTCGTCGGCATTGTTTGGAATAACAACGCCGAGCAGACCTGTGTGTCGTGCCAAAATGTCCCAGTCCCGCTGCAAACGCGCCAGTGACACGATCACACGGGCACCATCGGCAATGGCATCATCATCACCAACCGTTGTCCATGCATCCTTGACGAAGCTGTTGTTCTTAAGCAGCGGCATAGAGAGCATCCTTAAAGGGTTGAGCGCCGACACGCCGGTATGCGGCAAGGAACTCCTCGCCCGGCTGGCGCAGCCTCACATAGGTATTCAGAATTTTTTCGACAGCATCCGGCACTTCCTCGGCAGCAAAGCCCGGGCCGAGGATGTTGCCAATCGACGCCTGATCGCCGGATGATCCGCCAAGCGTGATCTGGAAATATTCTTCGCCTTTCTTGTCGAGGCCCAGAATGCCAATATGGCCGACATGGTGGTGGCCGCAGGCATTGATGCAGCCTGAAATATTCAACTTGATTGGTCCATATTTTTCCTGCGTGTCCATGTCTGCAAACTTGCGCGAAATGGCTTGCGACACGGGAATGGCGCGGGCCGTGGCAAGGGCACAATAATCCAGGCCGGGGCAAGCGATAATGTCTCCCAGCAAACCGTAATTTGCTGCCGCCAGACCAGCCTTCGTGAGCTGCTGCCAGATGGTGAAGGCGTCCTCGAGTTTCACATGCGGCAGCACAATGTTCTGCCCATGGGACACGCGCAACTCATCATGCGAATAACGCTCAGCCAGATCCGCCATAACGCGCATCTGTTCGCCGGTGGCGTCTCCTGGAATGCCACCTTCCGGCTTCAGTGAAATATTGACGATGGTATAGCCATCCACTTGATGCGCTGCCAGATTGTTCCTGGCCCAACGGGCAAAATCCTTGTTCTTGAATTTTGCGTCTTCAAAATGCGGGGCAAAACGCGACTGCTTCTCCAGTGCAGGCATGGCGAAATATTTGGATATGCGGGCGAGTTCGCGGGCATCCACTTCCGTGGTTTGCGCGGGATGCTTTGCATATTCAGCTTCCACTTCGGCGCGGAATTTTTCCTTGCCGATTTCATGTACCAGGATCTTGATACGCGCCTTGTATTTGTTATCGCGGCGGCCATAGAGATTATAGACTCGCATGATGGCTTCGAGATAAGGAATGAGCTGAATTTCCGGCAGGAATTCCCGCACGGTCACGGCAATCATCGGTGTGCGGCCCTGGCCACCACCCACCATGACTTCCCAGCCGTTTTCGCCCTTGTCATTCTTGTGCAAACGAAGACCAATATCATGCACCTTGACAGCCGCACGGTCATTCGGCGCACCTGTCACGGCAATCTTGAACTTGCGCGGCAGGAAGGAAAACTCAGGGTGGAGTGATGACCATTGCCGCAGCAATTCGCCGATGGGGCGCGGATCGGCAATTTCATCAGCGGCAGCACCTGCCCAATGATCCGTCGTCACGTTGCGAATGCAATTGCCCGAGGTTTGAATGGCATGCATTTCAACTTCTGCCAAGGCTTCGAGAATATCAGCCGTGTCTTCCAGCTTGATCCAGTTGTATTGAATGTTCTGCCGCGTGGTGAAGTGACCGTAGCCACGGTCCCACTTATCAGCAATATAGCCGAGGCGGCGCATCTGTTTTGACGATAACGTGCCATAGGGCACAGCTACGCGCAGCATGTAGGCGTGCAACTGTAGATACAAGCCATTCATCAAACGCAGCGGGCGGAACTCATCTTCCGTCAATTCGCCAGACAAGCGCCGGTTGGCCTGGTCGCGAAACTGCGCCGTGCGTTGCTGCACAAAGCTATGGTCAAATTCATCGTAGCGATACATGATTTAGCCCTCAACGGCGGCGAAATTTCCCGCCGTGCCTTCTGCTTGTTTGCCCAAATCCATGCGCACAGTTGGCCCCTGCGCCCGGATGCGCTCACGAATGTGCGACGCGCGAATTCTGCCGTCCACGCGCTCGGCGTCGAACAGGTATGACCCCGTGACCAAAGTGGCTTTTTCATCCGCCTTGGCGCGGGCTTCCAACGCAGCGACGGCCTGCGGTTCCTGCGCGAGAACCGCGTTGTCGATGGCGAGTGCCCAATCGCCACTGCGTGTCAGGAAAACAACGTCCCCGTCACGCAAACGGTTGGCGGTCATGATCTGGCCTTTTTCGATTGTGTTCACGATACGGCTCTCAAAGCTGCTTGTTGAATGTCTTCGCGAATGGGGAATGGGACAACCTCCCCAGTGACGTTTGATTTGGACAGGCCCACATAAATCAGTGCGGGTCCCTGAATGCCTGCGCTGTGCACCGTGTCCCACAGATTTCCGACATTCGCGTGGAGCACCCGTTCGTTGGGCAGAGTGCCATTTTCGACGATTGTAACTGCTGTCAACGGCGACATGCCCGCATCAAGCAATGATGCGGAAATCACCCCGGCCGCATGGATGCCCATGTAGATGGCAAACACCTGCCCGGGCCTGGCCAAGGCTTGCCAGTCCTGTTCGGCAATGCCAGTTTCACTTGACGCCGTGAGCAAGGTGATCGAACGGATTTGTCCACGCTGTGTCAAAGGTGTGCGCAATGAGGCAGCGCAGCCCAAAGCGGCGGTAATACCCGGCACCACGTCAACGGCAATATCTTCGGCTTCCAGTGCCGCTTGTTCCTCACCACCGCGACCAAACACATAGGGGTCGCCACCCTTGAGGCGCACAACGCGAAGTCCCTTCCTGGCCTCGGCAATCAGAATCGCGTTGATTTCTGATTGTTTAGGTGACGGTGCGAAGGGTGTTTTTCCGACAGGAATGCGCACCGCATCGCGCCTGGCCATTTCAAGGACGCCTGCTGAAACCAGACGGTCATAAACAATCACATCGGCTTCCTGCAGTTTGCGCTGGGCTTTCAGCGTCAACAACTCAGGATCGCCAGGGCCCGCCCCGACAAGCGACACCCGCCCGGTCTGACCTGACAGCACATTGGCCACCGCGTCATGCAGCGCGGTTTGAAAGCCTGCATCATCGTCTGCCACAAAGGCGTCGCGCGGTGGGCCAAAAAAGAAATACTGCCAAAATGCGCGGCGGCGGTTGCCGTGCGGAATATGCCGCGCCACCCGGTCGCGCATAGTTTGCGCCTTGGCTGCCAACGCACCGAGCTTCACAGGCAACATTGCGTCGATTTTTGCACGAATGCCCTGACCAAGAACCGGCGACGTGCCTTCCGTGCCAATGGCAACCACAACCGGGTCTCGGTCCACAATCGAAGGGACGATGAAAGTTGAGATATCGGCCTGGTCAACGGCGTTGATATGAATGCCACGCGTGATCGCATCGGCACTGACCTGCGCATTCAGCACAGGATCTGAGGAGTAAACCAGCGCCGCACCATCAAGCAGCGCCGCGTCGTAGGCTTTGGCCAGCCAGTTGACGCGGGGGTTACCTGAAAGCTCGTCATGCAGTTCGGCGGCAATCACATCAATACGAGCATCCGTCTTCAAGATCAGGCGGATCTTGCGCAACGCTTCCTCGCCGCCGCCCACGACGACCACGCGGGCATCCTTGAGGTCTACAAAGATCGGAAAATAGCGCATTGCCTTGTTCTCCATTCCAAACGGGCCTTGCCCGCGTTCGTTACATCGTCCAGTATGAGACCAGAGACCCCGTGCCGCATTGACCAAATCTGCGATTTTGATTGATTTTACAGCCAAAACAGCCAAAAAATCAGGCAAACAGATGGACAATGCTGCACCGTTCGATATAACGAACGCTAGTACTACATAAGGAATTCAGAAATGTCAACGCGGCGCGGAAAAAAACCAGGACCTCAGTCGAGCGAGGATGAGGGGCAAGCCCTGGGCGCCACAATTCTGCGCCTGCGCAAGGCCTATAACATGTCACTTGGTGAGCTTTCGGAACAATCCGGTGTTGCCAAATCAATCATTTCGCAAATCGAACGCAACGAAACCAACCCGACAATTTCGACAGTGGTGCGACTCTCGAAAGCACTGGATACGACCATTGACGAAGTTCTTCGTGGTGAAAGCAAATCGCTATTCATTGAACACCAAAGCAAATCGGGTGTGCCGATTCTGGAAAGCCAAGACGGGCTCTGCCGCCTTGCGATTGCGGGGCCATTGAATCTTGTGGATTTTTTTCAGTGGTATGATTTTCACGCCAAGGCGCGTGGCGTGCTGGAATCAAATCCGCATCCGCCTGGAACTGTTGAACATCTCTACCTGGTGACGGGCGAACTTGACGTCACGACAGGCGGTGAAACCAAAACGGTGAAGCAGGGCGAAACCCTGCGCTTCAAGGCTGACCTGCCGCACAAAATTGTAAATATTGGGGAAGGCGATGCTCACGCGGTGATGATGTTGGCGTTGCGGCAATTCGGTACGGTAACCTGATCAGTCGTCGTCCGACAGCGCTTCCAGGTTCTCGTTGTGGCGTTTGGTTGCTGCTTCGAAGCGCTGCTCGAAGTCAGCCATGTTCTTCTTGGGCTCCTGGTAAAACGCTGTGCGTTTCATCAAGCTGATAAACGTTTTGTTGAGGGTGCGGCCCCAAAAGCGCATGGGCCTATCGAAATCAAAAAGAAGAATGACCCGCTCCTCATTCGTGTCGTTCCACACCTCATGCTCGTAGGTGTCATCAAATACGAACAATTCGCCTGGCCGCCAGACCTTGATTTGATCTCCAACCCGTATGCGGCATTTCTCGGCGTCCTTCGGAATCATCAGACCGAGATGGGCCCGGAGCACGCCCTTGCTGACGCCACGATGGGCCCGGATATGGTAGCCTGGGCTCAGGATTGAAAACATCGCAATCTGCAAGTTTGGAATGGCACTCAGAAGCTTTGTTGTAATGGGGACTTGGGCGCAGTTCTTTTCCAGCCTTTCGCCAAATCCATAGAGAATGAACGTGCGCCAGCTCTTGCCTTTGGATATCTTGTGTTGGTCCGGTGATACTTCATGAAAAGCGGGAATGGCGTCTCGGTGTTTCAGGATGCCTTGTGCCTCGGCCAGTATGGCGGGCCAATTGTCGACAATCTTTTGCAGTTCCGGAAACCGTGCCTCATCGATAATCGGCGTGTCACCAACAAGCGATTGCCCAGCCAAAACATCGGCCAACCTGCGCGTAATTTTCCGTCCGGTGTTTTTGACAAACTTGCGGCGCCGCTGTTTGAAATTCAACGTTGGTTCGGAAACAGGATTGGCCTGCTGGGTCATGGATTGCGATGCTTTCGAGTCTTGGTGAACGACATTGTAACGGCCATGTGCTGATCACAAAAGGCAAATTTATGACACCTTTGATGTGCGCACCTCAAAATTCTTGCAATCGTCATGGAACACTCACATAAGCGCGGCCCGAACCCCATGATGCCGCTTCCAAGGAGCCCCCATGACCGCCATTCTCGATATCACCGCCCGCGAAATTCTTGACAGCCGTGGCAACCCCACAGTTGAGGTCGATGTGACGCTGGAAGACGGATCTTTCGGCCGCGCTGCTGTTCCATCGGGAGCGTCAACGGGTGCCCATGAAGCCATGGAGCTGCGTGACGGTGACAAGTCGCGTTATCTTGGCAAGGGCGTGACAAAGGCTGTGGCTGCTGTGAATGGCGAGATTTTCGAAGCAATTGCCGACATGGACGCCGAAAACCAGATCGCCATTGACCGCGCCATGATCGCGCTTGACGGCACACCCAACAAGGCCCGGCTGGGTGCCAACGCCATTCTGGGTGTATCACTTGCCGTGGCCAAGGCTGCTGCTGATGCCTGCGCCATGCCACTTTACCGTTACGTTGGCGGAACCGCCGCCCGTACGTTGCCCGTGCCCATGATGAACATCATCAACGGCGGGGTGCATGCCGATAACCCGATCGACTTCCAGGAATTCATGGTCATGCCTGTTGGTGCATCTTCATTCAAAGAAGCCCTGCGCATGGGCGCTGAGACCTTTCACACGCTCAAAAGCGCACTGAAAAAAGCTGGCCACAATACCAACGTGGGTGACGAAGGCGGCTTTGCACCCAACTTGCCGTCTGCTGAGGCAGCACTCGACTTTGTGATGGAATCGATCACCAAGGCGGGTTTTAAACCGGGGGCCGACATGTTTCTTGCGCTTGATTGTGCTGCTACTGAATTCTTCAAGGATGGCCAATATGTCTATGAGGGCGAAGGCAAGACCCGTTCCATCAAGGAACAGGCTGAATACCTCGCCAAGCTGTCACGCGACTATCCGATCATTTCGATTGAAGACGGACTGTCGGAAGACGACTGGGATGGCTGGAAGCAGGTGACGGATTTGATTGGCGCCAAAACACAACTCGTCGGCGATGACTTGTTCGTGACCAATACCAAGCGCTTGAAGAAAGGCATAACCGAACACATCGCCAATTCGATCCT
>CAXTKL010000019.1:0-5387 GCA_964244825.1 uncultured Aestuariivirga sp. | reverse complement strand
CTTGGTTCTGCCGCAGTCTATCAGGGCAGGGCCATGCTGCGCGCTTAAACGCGCGGCAAACCAACCTCTACAGCTAATCCACCTAGGTCTGACCGTCGCACGGCGAGGGTCAGACCATAGACCTCGGCAAGATCGGAAACGATGGCGAGGCCAATGCCGCTGCCAGCGGTTTTTTCGTCAAGACGTACGCCACGCTTGAGAATCAGCAGAAGCTGCGCGTCGGACACACCTGATCCATCATCTTCTACTGTCAGTGTGAATCCATCGTGAGAGACTCTGACGAGGTCTTGGGCGTGCTTGCGTGCATTGTCGAGCAGGTTGCCAAGCAATTCCATGAGGTCAACGGTGTCCATCCCCACGCGCAAAGCTTCGGGCGTTGACACGTTCCAGATCAAGCGTTCTCCGCGCGGCGCTTTTTTCATCGTGGCGAGCACACGCTCCAGGACCTTACGCAAATCTGCACGATGACTGTTGATGCCCTCAGCCATGCGGCTGCGCGTCAGTTCCCGGTCCACCAAATCCCGCATCTGGCTTGCATTAAGCACAATGTTGTCAGCAGCAGTGGTCTTGCCTTGCGCGTGAAGATCATTGGCCACGGCAAACATAACGGCGAGTGGCGTTTTCAATCCATGTGCCAGATTGGAAGCCCGCTTGCGCGCGCCTTCCAATTGCACCTCCCGTGCGGCGACCAGCGCATTGATTTCCTCCGCCAGTGGCAACACTTCGGTGGGTAAATTTTCGGTTTCAAAACTGCCTTGGCCCGCGCGCAATGCCGCAATACTGCGCTTCACTGAATCCAGCGGACGCAAGCCCAGGGAAATAATGGCAAAGGTGGTGGCCAACAGTGTCACATAGGTCGCAGCAAGCCCCCAGAGCATGGCATGTAGGAATTGCGTAATCGGATTGGTCACCCATGAGCGATCCAATCCCACCGTCATCACCACCGATTTTTCAGCGCCAGCGTCGTTCGAAAGTGTGATCAATTTCTCAAG
This sequence comes from uncultured Aestuariivirga sp., assembly GCA_964244825.1. Taxonomy (GTDB): domain Bacteria; phylum Pseudomonadota; class Alphaproteobacteria; order Rhizobiales; family Aestuariivirgaceae; genus Aestuariivirga. The sequence goes on along the minus strand of CAXTKL010000019.1, from coordinate 4,395 downwards.
CGCAAATATCTCGCCACCCGATGGCAAGGTCATGACATGGGCGTGATCTTCATCAGGCGAATCAGGAGGTGTTGGCACAATCAGTGCCTCGTCCCAGAGTGACCTTGACCGCAGCGACGTTTGTCCTTTGACATCGATTTGCCAGTACAACCCACCGGCGGGTTGTTCAAACCGCGGATCGCTGAGCCGTGGATTGGCCTCGACCTTGCCTGCATCAGTGAGGGCGACCCCGACCAGCAGTTGGTCCATATGCGTGGTGAGGACATCCAAGATGAACTTTTCGACGTTCTTCTGGTAAATCCAGTTGAAGCCAAATCCCGCCAGTCCAAGCACCAGGCTGATGCCCAACGCAGCGAGGGCGAGCAACCGGAGTTTGAGCGACCAGGGCTTCATTGCATCACTCGCTGAACCGGTAGCCAAAACCGCGCTTGCTCTCGATTACGTCACTGCCAAGCTTGCGACGTACCCGGCTGACCAGGGCCTCAATGGCATTGGCTTCACGTTCGTGGTTCACGGCATATAACTGCTCCGCCAGTTCTTCTTTGCTAACCTGGCGGTCACGGTTGGTGACAAGATGGTGCAGCAGCCGGAATTCCAGTGGCGTCAAATTGACTTGCACACCCTTGCGAAACGTTGTGCTGGTTCTCAGATCAAGGTGCAGATCGCCGCAGTCGACAACTGATGTGGATATTCCGGCCACGCGCCGCGTGATGGCACGCAGCCTTGCAAGCAATTCCTCCATGGCAAAGGGTTTTGGCAGATAGTCGTCGGCACCAGCATCAATGCCTTCAACCCGCTCCGCCCAGGTCCCACGCGCGGACAGCACGATGACAGGCGTGGTAATGCCTTCTTTTCGCCATCGTTTCAAAACACTTAAACCGTCCAGAGTTGGAAGTCCAAGGTCCAGAATGACAGCTGCAAATTCTTCCGTGGACCCAAGAAACCAGGCTTCTTCACCATCGTGGCACAGGGCGGGCACAAAACCCTGGGGTGTAATGGCGCGTGCAATGTCTTGCGCCACGGCGAGTTCGTCCTCTGCCACCAGCACCCGCATCAGTCTGTTTTCCGTTTCAGCGTGCGGGCATCAACCGTCAGGTTCTTCACCCGGTTGCCTGCTTGTAAAATACGGACATGATAGACATAACAATCCGGTTTTTTCTCGAGATTAAGATTGATGATTTTGCCGGGGTAACTTGCGTCCAAGAACTCTTTCAATTTCTTGAGTGAGACAGCAGACCCGTTTTGCACTGCGCGGCGCACACGGTCTTGGTCCTTGGTCGCTCCGGGGCCGTTTTGCCCGGAACCGCGTCCTTGACCCGACGATGAATCATCATCATCCGACCCGCCGTTGTCATCGGACCCATTGCCGCCACCGTCGCCATTGCCGCCGTTACCGCCACCACTGTTACCGCTATTGCCGCCGCCTCCGTTGTTACCACCCCCGCCATTACTTCCGCCATCATCTGCAACAGCAGACGCGGTGTGGAAAGACAACACAGAAAGAACTGCGCTGATGACAAAGGCTCTCCTGTTCATATCTCCCATTGCGTCACCCTGTAAGCCTGTCAAAGTTGAGCCGGGTTCCAGGCATGATTCATGCTTGTGTCGGCGGTACTCAGCATGAAAAGCAGCGGAACCCGGCTCGTTTCACCAGAAATCGACTTCGGCGGCAACCATGTCGACCCGATGAGTGGATCATCTCCACTATGACACACTAGACTCGCGTAGCTGACAAACGGCGTTGAACGCGCGTCAGCGAATTGTCAGGTTCATGCAAAGGCCTGCACCACATCATAAAGTGAAGTTTTACCAAGCGCCTGTGTCATCGCGTCTTCGGCAGCACGCAATGGCTTTGACAAAACCTGCTTCAACTGAGCGGCCACCGGGCATTCCGCATTTGGATCCATCTTGTGCATGCGAAAAACGGTTTCGTCTTCGACGGCACTGTAGACTTCGGCCAGAGAGATCGACGGAGCAGGGCGCCCCAGCTCAAACCCGCCCGTGCGGCCGGCCGTGGATTTTACTATCGCTGATTTTTCAAGTTCTGACATCAAGCGCCGGATGACCACCGGATTGGTGTGTACGCTGGTGGCTATCGCATTCGAACACACGGGTCCCTTTCCGGCATGGCGGGCCAACACGCTCAGGGCATGAATGGCGACGATAAAGCGGCTGCTCGACAACATGCATCTTAAATCGGCACTTTCGCCTTGAATTGCAAGCCCCATGGTTACGAATTGCTAACCAGTCATTAACGCAGTCAGTGCCAAACCAGCGAAATGAACCTCATGCGATTCCGGCGTTACGACGTGTTGGTCAGTCTGGCTTGTCTGGCCCTGCTGTCGTCTTTTGCATGGTATGCCTATAAGGGACCGCGGGGCTATGATTATCGCAGCAGTCTTGAGTTGAAAATCGTCGGACTTGCGGACGAAAATGTGAAACTGGCCGGTGAAAAATTGACTCTTGAAAAGCGCGTTCAATTGATGCGACCCGAGCACATAGACCGGGACATGTTGGAAGAATTGGCGCGCGGGGACCTGAAAATGGCCTATCCCGGTGAACTGATTGTGCACGCGCAAAAATAAATATTCGAGCCTGAATAAGCAGATAAACCAAAATCCAGTTAATTTCATTATTTTGCAGTGCACACAAGACTTTAGGTGCTATGTAACTCTCAAAATCAGGGAGAATTGGCATGGCCGTGAAGTCAGCCTATCTGGCGCGCAAGGAAGCAAAGGCTGCGAAAGCGGCTTCCAAGACATCCAATCTCAAGAACAGCGGATTTACAGCGGAGGAGGAACTCAAGGCCTACCGCGATATGCTGCTGATCCGCCGCTTTGAAGAAAAGGCGGGCCAGCTCTATGGCATGGGACTGATCGGCGGCTTTTGTCATCTCTACATCGGCCAGGAAGCTGTCGTCGTCGGCATGGAAATGGCCACCATCGAGGGTGACCAAACGATTACGTCCTATCGCGATCACGGTCATATGTTGGCCTGTGGCATGGAAGCCAACGGCGTCATGGCCGAACTCACAGGCCGCAAGGGTGGTTATTCCAGGGGCAAGGGCGGCTCCATGCACATGTTCTCGAAGGAAAAACAATTCTACGGCGGCCACGGCATTGTTGGTGCGCAGGTACCGCTCGGGGCAGGGCTGGCCTTCGCCAATCGCTATCGCGGCAACAAAAACGTCTCCATGGCCTATTATGGCGACGGTGCTGCCAACCAGGGCCAGGTCTACGAAACCTTCAATATGGCGGCGATCTGGAAGTTACCGGTGATCTTCGTCATCGAAAACAACCGCTACGCCATGGGCACCTCGGCCACGCGCTCAACTGCCGAATCCGAAAGTCTCGGCGCGCGCGGCGACGCCTATGGCATTCCGAATGAGCAGGTGGATGGCATGGACGTTCGCGCCGTCAAAGACGCCGCCGACCGCGCGATGGAACATTGCCGTTCCGGCAAAGGCCCCTATATCCTGGAGATGATGACCTATCGCTACCGCGGCCATTCCATGTCTGACCCCGCAAAATATCGCACGAAGGAGGAAGTGCAGAAGATGCGCGAGGAGCATGACCCGATTGAACAAGTGAAGGGCAGGTTGCTGCGCGCCAACCAGGCGACGGAAGAAGACCTGAAAAAAATTGACGCCGAAATTCGCGATATTGTCACAGCGTCTGCAGATTTTGCGACCGATGATCCACTGCCGGATGAGGCGGAGTTGTGGACTGATATTTATGTGGATGCGTAGGCATCGTTAGAATGGCTGAGCCGAAAAAATCTCCAGCAACCTACGGCGACATTAAGGCTTTGCCGCCCCATGTCACCGGTGAGATTTTGTTTGGATCGTTGCATACACAACCACGTCCTGCACGACGCCATGCTGCGGCTGCCAGCAGCGTGGGCGCACTTCTGAAGCCACCCTTTGAGTTCGGAAATGGCGGGCCAGGAGGTTGGATTATCATTGATGAGCCAGAGCTACATTTGGGACCACATGTTGTTGTTCCCGATTTGGCGGGATGGCGATCAGAACGCCTTGTCGGCAGCGGCGACGGCGCTTACTTCGATGAAGTCCCCGATTGGATCTGTGAAGTTCAATCACCGTCAACGCGTCGTGCTGACCTCGGCCCCAAGCGCCGTATTTATGCGACTTATGAAGTTCCTTATCTTTGGTACATTGATCCAATAGAGCAGACACTTGAAGTCTTTAAGCGTCAAAAACAAGACTGGCTTCTGACGCACACGTTCAGTGGCGCTGAAGAAGTTTGCGCTCCCCCCTTCGACGCCATCACCTTCGACCTGAAACTACTCTGGCCCTTCGACAAACCTTTTGAGACAGACGGATTCTGAACCCATGCCAACCATCCTCATGCCCGCCCTGTCGCCCACCATGGAAGA